>JADGEH010000096.1:10304-18631 GCA_016744475.1 Thiotrichales bacterium
AACCTGCCTCAAAATGGCGAATTTTCGCTTCGATTCCCCATCTTCGTATAGGCTCTTAAGCCTGGACAGGTCTATTAAAAGAAACCTAAAGGATTCTTGTCATAAGACATCAGAATATTTTTGGTATGGCGATAATGATTGAGCATCATTTTATGGGTTTCGCGTCCAATTCCTGATTTCTTATATCCCCCAAAAGAAGCATTTGCGGGGTAAGCATGATAGCAATTACACCAAATTCTTCCCGCTTCAACGCCGCGAGCAAAAGTTTGCATTTGATGAACATCGCGTGTCCAAACGCCTGCGCCTAAACCATACAAGGTATCATTAGCAATGGCTAAAGCTTCCGCTTCATCTTTAAAGGTGGTGACACTTAATACGGGGCCAAAAATTTCTTCTTGGAAAATCCGCATTTTATTATCGCCTTTAAATACCGTGGGTTTAATGTAATAACCATCAGGATGGCTTGCATTTTTATAAGCTCCCCCCCCGATTAACAGTTCTGCACCTTCTTGTTGACCAATATCAATATAATTCAAGATTTTTTCATATTGATCATTAGAAGCCTGTGCGCCCATCATGGTATCGCCATTTAAGGGGTCGCCCATTTTAATGGCTTCAATACGTTTTAAACAACGTTCCATAAAGGCTTTATAGATATTTTCTTGAATCAAAGCACGAGAAGGACAAGTGCACACTTCACCTTGATTAAAAGCAAATAACACTAAACCTTCAATGGCTTTATCGAGGAAATTGTCATCGGCTGCCATTACGCTATCAAAGAAAATATTAGGTGATTTTCCACCGAGTTCTAAGGTGACGGGAATAATATTTTCTGAGGCATATTGCATAATCAAACGCCCCGTGGTGGTTTCTCCAGTAAAAGCCACTTTCTTAATGTCAGGATGAGTAGCCAGTGGTTTACCGGCTTCAGGGCCAAAACCATTCACAATATTTAACACGCCTGCGGGTAACACCTCTGCAATGGTTTCCATCACCACCAAAATAGAGACGGGGGTTTGTTCCGCAGGTTTAAGTACCACACAATTGCCCGCCGCCAAAGCGGGTGCCACTTTCCAGGTCGCCATCAAAACTGGGAAGTTCCAGGGGATAATTTGTCCCACCACGCCCAAGGGTTCATGCACTTCCATAGATACCGTATTAGCGTCTAAATCACTGATGTCGCCTGCTTCGCCGCGAATCACGCTGCCAAAATAACGAAAATGATCGACTGCTAAAGGAATATCTGCCGCCAAGGTTTCGCGGATAGCTTTGCCATTATCCCAAGTTTCAACCAGCGCTATTTTTTCTAGGTTTTGCTCGATGAGATCAGCGATTTTGAATAATAAATTGCTGCGCTCGGTGACCGAGGTTTTACCCCAAGCATCCGCCGCTGCCCCCGCTGCTGCTACGGCTTTATCAATATCTTTAGCATTCGATCTAGGTACTTTTGCCATGACTTTACCATCGACGGGAGAAATATCATCAAAATATTCTCCATCCACGGGAGGTACCCATTGTCCACCAATGTAGTTTTCATACTGCTCTTTTAATACTGGTTTCTGATAAACCATTCTCATCTCCTTTGTGTATTCTATTGATTTTGCAGGGTTATGATTAAATATCTGAGTTCACGCACCTGACGCAGAGTGAGTATACAGGCGATTGACCTCATGCAAATAGTGCTTAGCCAGCAAAAATAGGCAGTCAAGCCTATTTTTAGGCTACGCCATATCCCTACAATTTCGTGACTTTAGTCACAGACAGAGAGTGTTTAACGTCGGTATCGTATTCATTGTATTGAACCTCTCGCTATGCTTAATCAAAAATATCGGTGTTATTTGAGTCAAAGGTTTTATACAAGCCGTGTGCGTACTGAAATGATACGCATGAGTTCTTTTAACTCAGGAGTTATATGATGAACGCTAATGTATTTGACATCTTAGGATTAGGTTCTGCGGTAGTCTTAGTGGTGGCTGTGTTATTACTAATGATGGTGCAACGAGAACTAGAACCCAATGGTCAACTCACTCGTGCGGGTCGATGGTGGCTGGCAGCAGGATTGGGCAGCGGTGTACTGGCCTTTTGCTTAAAACTAGGCATCATCGTCTTCATGATTCATCTTCCTTATCCTGCGACAGGCATGGCACGCACAGAGGATGACGCAGTTCAATGGAAGACTTCATCGACTCAATTTCCAACGAGAAATACATCCCGTACAGCATCCCGCTATGTTTGGCAGGCTTTACCCGAAACGCCTCCTATTCCTAGTCATAATCCATTAACCCCTGAAAAAGTGGCTCTGGGTGAACAATTATTTACCGATGTAAACCTCTCGCTAACGCGGCAAGTGTCTTGCGCCTCTTGTCACGATGTACAGCAGTGGGCGGGCACTGACGGCGAGTCTGTTGCCATTGGAATAGATGGATTACGCGGTGAGCGTAATTCGCCTACGGTGTGGAATGCGGCTTTTCAATCGGTGTTGTTTTGGGATGGTCGTGTTGACAGTTTAGAAGAACAAGCTAAAGGCCCGTTGCTCAATCCGCTAGAAATGGGCATGCCTTCTTATGCGCTAGTAGAACAACGGGTGCAAGCAAATGCGAAGTATCAAAAGGCTTTTGCTGAAGTGTTTGGCGCTGAGCAAGCCATCACTATTGATCGTATTGTCGAAGCCATTGCCACTTATGAGCGCACGCTGATCACCTCCGATACGCCTTATGATCGCTTTGTGCGCGGGGATGTTGCGGCAATGAACGATGCTCAATTGCGTGGTATGGCCTTATTTGAGTCTGTCGGTTGCGTGTTGTGCCATAGTGGCGCAAATTTTAGTGCAGCAACGATAGGCAGTGACGGCGGAGCTTATCGTATTTTTCCAGCCAGTATCACCGCCGAGGTAGAACAATATGCGCTGAATCATGACACAGGACGGTCTCATTCAAAGGATTCACAAGGGGTGTGGCGCATTCCTTCTTTGCGTAATGTGGCGCTGACGGCTCCTTATTTTCACAATGGTTCCGTCGCCGAACTTAAAGAAGCCGTGCGGATTATGGCCAGCGTTCAACTGGGACACCCAACAGGAGCACAGGGCGATGTAGAGCGTGATGTTAAGCTCTGGTCTCCCTCAAAGCAGACGCTGACTTATATCGAATCTCGCCCTTTATCGGATGCGCAGATCGCAGACATTGTGGCGTTTTTGCAGGCTTTAAGCAGTGATCGTTTATTGGCGCAAAACATAGCGGGTGATTAAGAACCTATACGAAGATGCAGCCGATTATCCCGTTTTCGTATAGGCGCTAAGCCGCACTGCCATTAAGTTAAGCCAAGAAGCATTGCAAGCCGTTGATTTTATTCCCCCTCCTCGCAGGAGGGGGCTAGGAGGTGGTGATGGAGAGCTTCTTTCCTTCGATTTTTTTGTCAAGGAATGAATGCCTTTGCTCCCCCCCCCCTCAATCCCCTCCTTCAAGGAGGGGAAGCTAAGCGCTTAAACTTCAAGTCTTTTTTCTTAACTTAATGGCAGTGGCTCTAAGCCGGCGGTAAGCTAGGCAGTCGCATGGACACGGTACAACCTGGGGCGTTTTCATTGTTTTCCAGAGCAATCACGCCACCGTGTTCATCAATGATTTTTTTCACAATCGCCAATCCTAAACCACTACCTTTTACTTTGGTGGTGACATAAGGTTCAAAGACTTGATCCAGCATATCCGTCGGGATGCCTGGGCCATTGTCCATAATCCGCACTTCAATGCATTTCAAATGTTCATCTGATTGATATTGGCTACTGACTTGTACTTGAGCTTGAGTTTTTTCTGGATAGGCTTCTAAAGCATTTTTAATCAGATTGGTAAAGATTTGTCGTAAACGGTGAACATCAGCATTGATTAAAGGCAAATCATCTTCTAAATCCCGTTTAATCTGAGCACCCGAAGATTGGTATAGATCCAAGACTTCATTTAATACTTGATTTAAGGATAAAGGTTTTAAGCTGATTTCTGGTGTCCGTGCATAGCTGGAAAAATTATCGAGCATTTCTTTCATGGATTCTACTTGCTGGATAATGGTGTGCGTCATACGATCCAGTGTGCGGGCTTCTTTGTCAGGAAAGGATGGTAAGTATTTGTGACGTAGACGTTCGGCGGATAAACGAATTGGGGTTAGTGGGTTTTTGATTTCATGGGCTAAGCGCCGTGCCACTTCACTCCAGGCGGCTTCACGTTGCACTTGTAATAAGCGTGTAATATCATCAAAAACAATCACATGCCCTTGCCCCGTGTCGTCTAGGCTGGGCAAGCGAGTGCCACGGCAATTCAATACCTTGCGTCCAGTGGAACTGAATAACACCACTTCTTCTTGCCAATCACCTCCCTCGTTGACTAAATGATGCTCAACGGCTTGACACAAGGCTTGTAGACTAGGAAAGCTTTCACAGGCAGTGAGCAAGGGTTGATGAATAAGGCCATCAAGGTTGACACCCAGAATTTTGCCCGCAGCGGCATTGCTGGTGCGTAGGCGGTGATGACCATCTAATGACAAAATACCTGAAGACATACGTTCTAGCACGATTTCCAAATAAGTCAGTTGTGCATCGACTAAATGTTGGCTGCTCTCTGCCATATCTCGCGCTTCACGAATCCGGCGCGTCATTAAATTAAACGATTGCACCAAAAACCCCAATTCATCTAGGTTGCTATAAGGCAGTTGTTTATCATAATCCCCATCTGCGACGGCACGAGTACCTTCTGCCAAATTGCGAATGGGTTTAATCAATAGTCGAGCCGCAAAGAAAGCCGCCCAAGTAGAACCAAATAAACCCAATAACATGACTAATGACAATACCAATGTAAAACTGATTTTTAAGGATTGTCTTAAGTAGGTGGATTGTGAATAAGCCGCAGCACGGGTTTGCACTTCATTAAGCAATTTGTTTAATTGTTCTGGCAGCGGTTCAAAAGCCACCAGCCACAGTGTTTCTTGTGATTTAGTGGTGCGTGGTGTGTATTTAACCACGGCTTGAATCTGTGTATGTTCATCATCCACAGGTTCTAGCGAAACATGTTGTTTACTTTGTTTCATTTCCAAGGGCAACATGTCTGTTAGTTTGCTTTTGGGCAGCAGTTGAGCCATATCCGTGCTGCTAAAAGCGATAATTTCCCCATTAGCCTTCAATAACAAGACTTCATTCAGTTGTGTTTTTTCTCGTAATGCATCGAGTTCTAAGCCCACTTCTGCATCATTAAAATCTTGTAGTCGTTGTGCCAACTTTACACTATTTTGTAGTGTGTTCCGCATGTTGCTATTTAAGGAAGCGCGGCTGAGTTCTAAGGCAGTTTCTAGGGTTTGATTCACTTGCGTATCAAACCAATTATCCAGACGTTGATGTAGAAATTCCAATGAAAATGAATACATAATCATTAATGGCATCAATGCGAGTAAAACGAATAATAAAACCAATCGCACGGTTAATCTTGCACCCGCACGTTTATGGCGCAGTTGCATAAACAAATCACGGATGTTGATTAAAATTAGGATAATTAAACCGCCCAATCCTAAACCGCTGATGACTAATAAGGGGGAATATAAAGATTGATAGCGACTAGAATCAGATAGCACTTGCGTCATCATTAATAATGATGAAAGCAGTGTGATAAATAGCAAAAGAATGAGGATGAGACGGATATGACGGCGGGTTAAGGCTCTAAAGGACAAGTGTATACCTCGCTGGTCAATCGCCATTGTTGGGAGAAATAGGCCATTGCTCGCATTGGGGCGGGCAATGCTTCAATATCTAAATAGATATGTAAATAGACTTCATAGCTTTCTTCGGGTAACACCAAATATTCATCTAATAGTGGCCAATCACGTAGTTTATTGAGCGTGGCCAACATCGTATGCAAGGTGCTGAAATTTTCACGAATTCCCGTATTCAGTGAGGTCAAGATATAGCGTTTGCTTAAAGGATGGTATTTAAGCTGATAACGTTGTTGTAGATGAGCGATATTTTCATCCCAGGGCGACCAACTGCGCTCACGATACACGGTGATGTCTACAACAAAGATTAAAGGAATAGAATTGTGCAGGGCTTCTTGATTGGATTCACTGAGTTGAAATTCAAAATCAGCGTTCAATTGATAGACTTGTTCTTGTAGCTGGGTATGGGCATGACGAACCGCAAAATGCCCGCGTGGAGAAGCATAGCAGAAAGGGGTATGCAGTAGCATCACGATGCTGAACACGAAAAAGTGTTGCAGCGTTTTATGCCAATATTGCCTAGTCAAAGCCATCCATTACGCTCCTTACCCGACAAGTGTGGTTTCACAGGTACTGTATCCGTTGTACCTGAGAAGTGGTGGGGTAGACTCTAAGTGGGTAAATGGCAAAATAAAGCAGCTGTACTCTCCTGTACGCCGCATTTTTCTATGCTTGCCATATGTTTTTTAAAAACTTGATCATAAAGTCATTGTTGATTATTTTGACTGGTTTGCAGCATTTACGCAACAAACTGTTGTATATGCATCAAGTATAGAGACTTTTCTTCTCCTTTATTGTGCAATATAGTGGTTCATTTTGTTGAGTGAGAAGTCTCTATAAGCCATATAAACAAGGAGTCTAGGTAGTGTTATCTGTTAAAGATTCGTCCCTCAAAACCACCTAAATATAATCAATCTATTTGATAGCACCATTTTTTTAGATTATTTCACTTGTTACCAAAATACCCTCACACTTCCAGAGTTTATCTTTAGATTCGCTTCTACCCCTCCCCATCCTCAGCCTATCAAGGAGTCTTTACGTTGACTGAACTAAGCCTGACGGCAGAAATGATCGTAGTGATGATCATTCTAGCCTTTACGATGTATCTATTTATTTCCGAAGTGGTGCGCGTCGATGTCGCCGCTGTCATTGTGATGGTATTACTGGGCTTAGTGAGCTACGTGTGGCCCATGCTCACCGGGGCCGAACGCGGATTGGTGGATGTCATGCACCTATTTGATGGCTTTGCCAGTAATGCTGTGATTTCGATTATTGCCGTGATGATTATCGGTGCGGGTCTGGATAAAAGTGGGATTATGAGCAAAGTCGCCACCAAAATTTTGCAATTGGGTGGTAGCACAGAACAACGCATTATTCCGCTGATTTCCGGCACCGTCGGCATCATTTCAAGTTTTATGCAAAATGTTGGTGCAGCGGCATTATTTCTGCCTGTGGTGCGACGTATTTCTGATGGTACGGGCTTACCCATGTCGCGTTTGCTCATGCCGATGGGCTTTTGTGCCATTTTGGGCGGCACAGTCACCATGATTGGTTCCAGCCCATTGATTTTATTGAATGATTTAATCCTCACCTCAAATCAGAATTTACCTGACGGGATTGACAAAATGCAGACTTTCAGTCTGTTTGATGTCACGCCTATTGGGTTGGCCTTGGTAGCGACCGGGATTATTTATTTTATGGTAGCCGGACGTTATGTATTGCCCACCACCACTAGCAAACAAGCGGATGATTCACAAGATACGCTGGAATATTTCAAGCACACTTATAATGTTGATGGCAGCCAAATTGAAGTACGCATCAGCGAAAATAGTCCCTTGCTCAACAACACTGTAGAAGAGATTGAAACGCTATCTGCACATAAAGTATTGATTATTGCCAGTCACAGCAATGGTGTATTACGGGTATCGCCTGCACGCGACATTCAAATTACAGCCGGCAATGCCTTAGCTTTGTTAGGCACTCCTGACGATATTCGTGCTTTTTGTGAAGCGCAATCGTTGGAGATGAAACCCAAGTTAGACCTATTTGATGATGTGCTGTCACATACCAAAGCAGGAATTGCAGAAATGGTGATTCCTCCGGCTTCACATCTGGTCGATAAAAGTTTGATGAGCATCAAAATGCGTAAAACTTATGGTCAAAACGTGCTGGCCATCTTCCGTGGACGAGACACTATCCGTGAAGGTTTTCGTGATTTGGTATTGCAATCAGGGGATACCTTAATCACTCATACGCGCTGGGATGATTTAGCCGAATTAGAAAAAAGTCGTGACTTTGTAGTGGTTACAAATGATTATCCGCACGAAGAATTGCGTCCACACAAAATGAATTTCGCCATCGCCTTTTTTGCTATTGCTTTATCATTGGTGTTATTCACTGATTTGCGTTTATCCGTAGCCTTGCTCACAGGCGCTTTGGGGATGATTCTCAGCGGCGTATTAAACATTGATGAAGCCTATGATGCAGTCAGTTGGAAAACCGTCTTTTTGCTCGCCAGCCTGATTCCTCTGGGCATGGCGGTCGAAACCACTGGCACGGCGGCGTGGATTGCGCAAGAAACCTTA
>JADGEH010000009.1 GCA_016744475.1 Thiotrichales bacterium
GCAGCCGATGCCCCCGTTTTCGTATAGGCTCTTAGGAGGGATGACCATGACATCTCACCCAGCATGATGCAGCGTGACGGCTCAATCCAAGTGATACACGCCTGTGGCTTCCAAACAAATGTGCATCGGTTCTGAATGTTTCTTCCCATGCGCTAGCAAAGACGGGTGACCTTCTGCCGTATTATCTAGCCTGGTGGCCTGACCACGCATAACGTCCAACCCATTGCGCACATTGCACCGCACAAGGCAGCAAAGATTTACACAATGCCCAGTGCTCAAATTCAATCTCCCCTTGCGGAAAGGCTTCAGCTACTGCCGTCACTGCCTGCATCGCCCAATCATGTTGTGCGGTGTCCAATTCCCAGCGCAAGACTTGTTGCACCAAGCGATGTAGGGACAGTTGTTTGTCCTGTGGGATGCGATGCAGCAGAGAATATTGCAAGGCGGGTTTGAGCCACGCATTCCAGACAAAATCATCAGCAGTGTTTAAGGCGTGGCGGGAGATGCTTTCAGGGATTTGATCCGCATCGAGAAAAGCGCACAGGTGTAGCACATCCAGCGTGTCGGGCGAGCTGGCGGCGATTTTTTCCAGCGAGGGTTGCCAAGTGGCGACGACGGGTAGCGGATGATCGGCATCAAATGCCGTCAGCCCACGTTCAGCCAGCAGCGCTTGTGCATGATGTTGATACAGCGTCAAATAATCCTGAAAAGTGCAAAGATTCGCACCAATATAAGCAGCCGCTTGATCCAGTGCCAGCGGCAAACCGTCTAATGCTGTCACCAGTGCTTGTGCCGCCTGATATTCGGCTTGGTCGCAGGTCGAACCCGCTCGCGGCACACCGCGTCCGCTGCGTTTCCATAAAAATTCCGCCCCCTCATCCGTTGGTCATTTGTCCACGGGCAAGCTTTCTGCCAGCGGGCGCAAAGACGACGCACGACTGCTTAACAAGACTTGAGCCGTAGCGGGCAACCAGGCTTTAATGGCTGCTGGCTCGTCGGCATTGTCGAAAACCACCAAATCATCAGCGCTTAACCACTCCAACACACGCCGCACATTCAAGGCTTGTTCCTGTGCCACGGGCAAGCCCAGCGGCGCTGCCAGCGCGGATAATTCGGCTTGCAAGCGTTGCGCACTGTCGGCAGACACCCACAGCACAGCGCGATAGTCTGTGCGATGCAAGTGCGCGTACTGCAACGTCACTTGGGTTTTACCGATACCGCCCAAGCCGCACAGCGCCACCCGTTGATGGCTGTGCAAGGCGTTGTGCAGGTCGTTCAACAGGGTTTTGCGCCCGATGAAATAAGGATTTTGTTTGAATTGTCCAGGTAGTAGAAAATAGCAACAATTCTCAATTTAAAATCTTTATCCTGAGTCAGGCATTTCATCTTCAAGCCCATAAAGCATAAAACTCATCAAATGTTCCCAGCTATAGCTAAAGTACATCATTTATAGGCTTGCGATAGAGCCAAACCCAAGACTGCCAGTCCTTGAAGGACTGGCAGTCTTAACAACTGATATAATTTTGCTATATCAAAGAGAACATATTGCATGAGTGCCCGCAGATGCCCGAAAAATGTGAGGCGAGAAGGCAGTAAACGACGCACAGTACGATAAGCAGCATCCATCCAGTCGAGAGTGCTGTGCAGCAGATAAGCCAGTAAAATCAGGGGAGCCAGAAGATTAGACAAATGCTGTTCGCCATGTCCGAAATTATGATCAAAATGATAGCCCTGGTTTTTGAGCACGTTGTTATTCTCGTTCTCGACTTTCCAGCGGGCACGTCCAGCAGCGACCATTTCAAAGATGTTCTCGTCAGTCATCAGGTGAGTAGTTGCCCAGGCATTTTTATAAATGACCTTTCCTTCTGCGTTGGTCACTGTTAATTCGCACCAGTTCAGCATCAAGGCATCGTCGCTGTCGCGTAGCGGCACTTGGTTCATGTAGCGATAGCGCTCTGTCAAATGCTGTTTGCCGTCCTAACGCATGCGTTCAATTGTGTTGAGCGTATCAGTACATTCAAAGTCCTCTATCCATTCGTACAGCGCAGGATGTGAATCTGGCTTGCACACCAGTAAGACATGATAACCGTGTTCAATAGCATCCTCGCAAAATGGTGGATAGCAGTAGAGGTCATCGCCCAGAATGGAGATGTTCCAAGGAGAGTAGTGATTTCCCCAAGCGTTCAGCCAGCATTTGGCGGCTGCCAGTTCGCCATCTTGTTTTTCCTGACCGTCCTGAGGCCGAACAAATTCTGGTGGCAAAGGAATGACCTCCGGTTGCCCAGACTCGACGATGACGGGTGTCACAGCAGTATGCTGATGTAAAGTTTTGCCATTCTTAAGCTTTTGAGTGGTGCAGCAGGGACAGGATATTTTTTCTGACGAAAAAGAGTCCGTGCCATCAATTGCCATCAACAGGGTATCGATGGAACGGAAAGCAACGCAAGCGACACAAACGGATTAAAATATTGATGTTTTTTTGTGCCGTTTGTGTCTTTTGTGTTGCTGGTTTTTTTGATAATAACGCTTTACTTTTTCTTGATAAACTATTTCAAATACAGGCAATAGTTTATCAAACATATGATGATTTGCGCCTATCCCTCCCTACGACAGGTGGCGGGCAATAATTCGGCGGGCTTTACACCTGTGGCCTGACACTGCCAACGCCGTTCTTGCGGTATGAAATCAAGCTGAATCTGTGCCTTATTGCGTAGCTGGGCTTGCAGGCTTAAGCGGTGCGGGTTTAGCAAGATTTTGCGGGTGTATTGCCCTTGGGTATGCCCGCCTAGACTGTGTAAATCCGGCGGGAAATGTCCGTAAGTTTGATAATAATCCTCTAGCGCAGCCTGCAAACCCGCTAACAGGCTGAAAGCTTCTGCTATTTGCCGTTGTTGCTGAGCTAAGCGATATTCGGCATCCCCTCCAATGCGTATATCATTGATAAATAACACGCCTTTTTGCCAGCGTAGATGCACGATGTACTGCTGCTGTTCTGTCTGTAAATAACCTTGTTGTTGTAAATAGCTCAGCGGCAGTGAGTCAAAAGCCATGCCGCCACTGTAATGCTGCCAGAGTTCTGCCAGCCATTGCGGGTCGCATTCAATGTCTAAGGCGATGTCGATAAAGGGCAGCCAAGCCTGCCATGTCTGAGGCCAGGTGTCGGGTGTCTTTTGCAATCGCAGACTAAGTTGGGCTTCTAACGCGCCTGTGTGGCTGAATAAGGATAAATGGCTGCGCATTTCTTGTGGCAGGCTGGCTGGCAGAGGCGCGTGTAAGTCCGCAATAGACCCGCTCATCCCATGTTGTAATGCTTGTTGCCATAGCGCCCAAGTCTGCCAAGGAATGTGGCGCAAAAAGACGCTAAATTGCACGGCTTGTAAGGTGCTGGGCAGGGCGAAAGCGCTTAAATCCGTGGCTTGTAATTCATCCAGGTTCAGATGTACGGCATAGTTGAGGTGCTGCTCATGCACTTGTGCGGCTGACACGCCCCAAGCGCTGTCCCAACTTAAATGCCGTTGAGCCGTTTGCAGGGCGAGTGCGCCGCTGTGCAAAAAAGCTTGCGGCACGAGGTGAGGCGGACGGCGTTGTATGTCCAGTTGTATTTGTACGTCTTGCACGCGCAACGTGCGTGTGCCGCCATCTGACATCTCTAATCCCGGCCATTTCAAATGCAGATTTAAGGGCTGTAAATCGGCTTGTAAACGCGCTTGTACATGGGCATTGCTGGCGCTTAACCAGCCTTTTTGCAAAGCGGCGAGTTTTAAATCCCCGGTATTTAGCTGCAATTGCCAGTATTCCCCGTCGGCGCTGAGGTGTCCTTGCAAGCCTTGCCACATCCATTGATCCAGCCCTAAATTTAAGCGGCGTTGTTGAGCGGGCATGTGCAGTTGAATGCGCTGGTTTTGCACTTGTAAATCTAAGTCGGGCAGGGTGCCTGTTATGCGGGTGATGGCGGGAAGTGGCGGTAGCACTAGCGTGCGTTGTTTGACGGCGGTGTGGCTGAGCAGCTTTAAATCGGCGCGTAAACGTTCATGCCATTGGCTTTGAAACTGCGCCATTTCTGGAGGATGCAAGGGCTGTGCGGGTGACGTGGGCGAGGGCTTCGCAGACGCGACAACGGCGGCGCTGTGATCGGGCAAATAGTAGCGGCGCAAGGCGGGCACGGTTAAGGCGGCGATGGGCAGCGGGGCTTTAACCGTGGGCATCGGGCTGAATTTTTGTAAGCCTTGCCACAGAATAAGCGCTAATACTAAGCTGAACAGCACCCAGCCCCATGAGAGACGATGGGTGGTAGCGGGGATTTTGACACCGATCAATGGCAAAGGATAACGCACGGCAGACAGAGGGGCTTGTTGCCGATACATTTTAGCTTGCGCACCGATGTCGGCTAAACGCTGGCAATAAGCGATGGCGCGATGTCCGTCTAGGCATTCTTGCAGACAAAAACGTTCGCCGCTGAACAAGGCCGTGATGTGCTCAGCAGGACGTTGGCTGAGCAGCATTAAACGCGCTTGCACCTGTTGCGGGGTAAACCCTGGCAAGGTGTCGCCTTGAAAAACAACTTGGTAACGCGGTGTTTTTGACATCTTAAGAGATGGGTTCTAAAACCATTCCAACCACATTAAACGCCCTGCCGTACCCAGCACAACCATAAGAAATAAGGGCTTAATCAATCGCGCACCAAAATGTAACGCCGAATGCACGCCGACATAAGCCCCCAGCATGAGCATGGCACCGAGTCCTAGACCTAAACCGATATTGACGCTGCCTAGCCCGATAAACGTCAGCAGTGAAACCATGTTGCTGATAAAATTCATAAAGCGTGCAATGCAAGAGGCTTGTTTTATATCCACTGAATAAAAATGCAAAGCTGCCATCATCCAAAAAGCCCCCGCGCCTGGCCCAAAAAAACCATCATAAAAGCCTAAAGTATGGCCTAAAATTAGGCCGCGTCGGGTGGACGTAGGGCGGTCAATTAGCACGGTGTTTTGCGCGGCTTTGGGTTTGATAAAGAGCACATATAAAGCCGCAGCAAGAATGATGATAGGCAAGAGTTTTTGTAAAAAATCGGCTTGGATCAGCCAAGTCGCTAAAGTGCCCAACAGGGCACCAATAAAGGTGGCAAACGACATCGCCCACCACCAACGCGGCTGAAACACGGCTTTAGCCATGCACACACGGCTGGCGGTATAAGTACCAAAGGTGCCAATGAGTTTATTGGTGCCGAGTGCGAGATGGGGCGGCAAGCCTGCACTGAGCAAGGCAGGCAACATCAACAAACCGCCGCCGCCGGCAATGGCATCGACAAAACCCGCAGTAAACGCGGTGCCTAATAAAATAATCAACAACGGTAATTCGAGATTAAGGAGTTCCATGATGAAAAACTGGTTTATGTTGACTCTGGTGGGACAGGATCAAAAAGGGATTGTGGCGCAAGTGACTGCGGCCTTGTATCAAGCGGGTTGCAACTTGGGCGAAGCGTCTATGCTACGACTGGGCGGGAATTTTAGCATGATGCTGATGGTAAACACGCAAGCTGAGTCCGCAGCGCTAGAGCAATTACTACAGCCCATCACGCAAACATTAGGTTTGCACCTACATTTGGACACCATTGAAGGCCAATTGCATCAACATCAAGAAGCCGATGTGCGCATTAGCGTACACGGGGCAGATCGCAGCGGCATTGTCGCACAAGTCACTGAAGCACTGGCAGCCGCAGGCTTGAATATTGTGGATTTGGCTTCTGATGTGGCGGGCAGCGAAGGCGAGCCGATTTATATTATGCAGATTGAAGGCGTGGCAACACAGGGAATTGATGCCTTGCAAGCGGCCTTAGAGCCGCTCAAGCAAGCACAAGAAGATGAAGATATTCAAGTGCATATTGCTCAGATAGAGACCTTGATGATGTAGTCTTTGCTAAAACATCGCTGCTCATCGGCAGATGTCACTCACTCTTTCTCCCCCTTATGTAAGGTCAGTTCATGAGTATCCTCGATATTTTGAAGTACCCCGACCCGCGTTTAAAAAACCCTTCAGAACCCGTCACGGCCTTTGATGAACCGTTGCAGACATTGATCGCTGATTTAGAAGAAACCATGCGGGCGGGCCCTGGCGGGGTAGGCATTGCCGCTCCACAAGTGGGAGAATGTGTGCGCGTGGTGATGGTGGACGTGTCCAGCAAACCTAAAATCAAGCATCACGGCTGTTTAATCCTGGTCAATCCAGAGATTACCGCTTGGGACGGTTACGCAGTGGCTCGCGAAGGCTGCATGTCAGTGCCGGATTACACGGGCAATGTGATTCGAGCCGTCAACATTTCACTAAAAGCCCAAAATGCGGTGGGCGACACCCAGGAATACGACATGGAAGGCTATGAAGCGCGTGCGGTACAGCACGAAATGGATCATCTGGACGGTTTATTATTTTTAGACCGCTTAGTCAGTCGTCGCCATGATTTATTTCGGCGCAAAACTTATCAGAAAAAAGCGCAATAAATCTTATGGATATTACGACCACTACAAGCTTTAACTCGTCCATGTTGATCGCGACTCTGATTTTTATCGGAGCTTACATCTTAATTTTCACTGAAGTGTTTCATCGCACCACCTCGGCTTTACTGGGGGCGGTTGTGATGGTGATCGTCGGTGAATATGTGGGTTTTTATACCCAAGAAGCCGCATTACTGGCGATTGATGCCAATACCTTGTTGTTATTGGCGGGCATGATGATGCTGATTTCGCTGTTAAAACCCACAGGTGGCTTTGAATTCGTCGCCCTTCGCACCGTGCGCTTAGCCGTGGGCAGCTCCACCAAGCTGATGATTTACCTCAGTATTATTGTCAGCGTTATCAGCATGTTTTTAGATAATGTCACCACCGTGCTGATTTTCGCCCCGTTGACGGTATTGATCACTCGCTTGGTGGGGATTAACCCCATGCCGTATTTAATGGCTGAAGCCATTATGTCGAATATTGGCGGCATCGCCACCTTGATTGGCGACCCGCCTAACTTAATGATCGGCAGTGCGGCTAATATTGGTTTCACTGAGTTTTTCATACATTTAGGGCCGGTTGTGCTCTTGGCGTGGGGGAGTAGTTTGATGGTATTGCTATTTTCCTTTCGCCACGAACTCGCCACACAAAATTTTGACCACTTGCATTTAGAACAAGATCAAGCGATTCGCCAACCTCGGCAATTAGCCTATGTCTTATTCGCCTTAAGCATCGTTATTGTGCTGTTTTTTATTCATCATCACTTACATTATTACCCCGCTTTTGTAGCCCTGATTGGTGTCGTTATCGCTATGCTATTGGTGCGCCCTAAACCTGAAGCCGTCTTTGGCGAAGTGGAGTGGTCGGTGCTGTTCTTCTTTGCGGGATTATTTTCTTTGGTAGGTGGCTTAGAAGCCTCTGGTTTATTGCATTTAGCTGGACAACAACTGGCACAATTAGCCAAAAACCCCGATCAATTATTGCTCACCTGCATTGCGCTGATGTGGGCTGCTGCGGTGGTCAGTGCGATTGTCGATAACATCCCCTTCACCGTCACCATGATTCCCATCATCATGAGCTTAGAACAATACGGCGTGAACATTATGCCGCTGTGGTGGGCATTAGCCTTAGGGTCTGGTTTAGGCGGCAATGGTACTCATATCGGGGCGAGTGCGAACATTATTTGTATCGCTGAAGCTGAGCGCAGCGGCATTCCCGAAGCCCGTATCACCCCTTGGCTGTGGCTGAAAAAAGGACTCCCCACCACGGTATTTAGCTTAATCAGCAGCAGCCTCTTGTTTGTTTTGTTCTTTGAGCATCTGAGTTGAATGTACAAAGGAACTGAGAGTCCACTGGTTGAGCATTCTCTCCCACGCGGAGTGCTGGACACGAGACATGACATGTAGGATGGGCAAAGCACAGCGTGCCCATCAATGGTGGGCGGCGCGTCACTGCCATTAAGTTAAGCATTTTTAGCCCCAAGGGGGCGTGATTTATACAGCCCAGGGCATCGCCCTGGGGGATGGATAGAGCGAATATCTAGCCCTGAAAGGGCGACATATCATGTTATGTCGCCCTTTCAGGGCTGAGTTTTTCCTCTCATATTCCAGGGGCGTTGCCCCTGACTATATAGCAAAATTATATCAGTTATTAAGACTGCCAGTCCTTGAAGGACTGGCAGTCTTGGGTTTGTTTATATTGTAAGCCTATAAATGATGTATTTTAGCTATATAGATGTTGCCCCTTTGGAGCTTAACTTAGAGCCTATACGAAGATGGGGAATCGAAGCGAAAATTCACCATTTTGAGGCAGGTTTTTCGGTTTTTTAAGGCGAATAGCGGGCGTGTAACGAAAAAAAGCGGAAAACCTGGCCAAAAGGGCGGGTTTGATTAATAAAGACGCAGAACTTGAACGTTTAACGCGAGGAATGGGCAAAATCCAAAAAGACCTGGACAAACTCACAGCCAAACTGTCAAACCCCAACTTTGTGGACAAAGTCCCCGCAGCGGTAGTAGAAAAAGACCAAGCACGGGTAGCAGAACTGCAAGCTTCGCTGGGACAGTTGCAAGAGCAAGAAGTGAAGATTAAATCACTGTAGGATGGTGAAAAATGCCGACGGAAGCTTATTTTAAAATGTAAGTTTTATCGGCATTTTTCCCACTGTTTAAAATAAATTTAGGTGTAGAATAGTGGCAGGTTTCATCTGCAAGAAGGATGATTATCTTACATAACCCTTATTAAGGATAAAGAGAATGAAAGAAGATAACTTTAAATTTTCATTATATCGACTAAATATTGTAGATACAGTAATTGATGTAGCTGAGGCAGATCGGTTGAAGGGGGATTATGAAATAATACAGATAATAAAACAAGCTGTTTCTCCTGGGTTTGATATTACCAAACATGGGGATATTCATACTTATAAATGGAGTATAAGAGATTATTGGATATACGAAGGTAAAAACAAAACAGCTAAAACAATAGGTATTAAACTTGCAAAATCTTTAATAGAACAAACAGGAGAGATAGTTACTGATGAAGGAATAATTCCAGGAAAATCCACATATGAGGAATCTATAGCTAATTATATAAATATAGTATTTTTATTAAAACGCCATATTGTAGTTGTGGAAAATAATAGCAATATTACATCTAGCAACACATGGAATGCTATATTTACAACAATAACCTCTAAGATAGCAAAACTTAACAAATATGAGTCTTCTATCTGTTTAGAACCCATCCCTTCAAAAGAAGAGGTCGTTGATTTATTTAAGTCTTTTGATAAATTAACAAGATTAAAAGTAAACTTGCGTTTACCTAATCCAGAACTATCCAGATACACTCAAAATTTATATGATGAGCTTAGTAAAGGTGGGATAAAAGAGTATCTTCAGGATATGAAAAATTCAAGTGGAATCAATAATATTGATGAAGACACACTGCCTTATGCTACTGTATCAATGGCTCAACAGGGGTATAAAGATGGTGAGGTTGAAATGCGCGGTATTAAAGATGGTAAATATGAGGAAATAAAAACGGCTGAAACAGCTATTACAGGTATGGTTAGTGGAAAAAAAATCATTGAGCAGATCAGAATTCTTCTCAGATTTTCCAATGATCTAGCTAGAACTGAAGATGCAAAAAAACTCCTTAACAGCCTTTCTAAAGAAGTTGATAGGTTAGTACCAAACGCTGAAGAATAGCAATGAAGAACAAGGCAGGATTAGTACTGGGGATACTAATTGAACATGTACTTGCATTGATAATTTTATTTGGTCTTTTTTATTTTCATGATGCAAATGAACTCACTTATTTCATATCAAAAATTTCAGATAAATTAGTGTACCTCATTAGTATTATGCTAACAACTAGCGTGGGTTTTTTTTGGACTTACTTTACTCAAAGCACAACTGAATTTGGTAAATATTTACATTATAGAAAAGTTGATAATGCATATATAATTGCCTTTGTTATTATTATAATGACTAACTTTATCCTTTTAATATTGAGTATTGTAGTTAATGTATTCAATAAAAATAGTCTATTGCTTATTGTCTTTTTTTATTTATTAATTTACGGTTTAATAAATTTTGTGACTTTAATATCTAATGTTAGCGGTCTTATAAGGCTTAGAAATAAATTTCAAACTGAGTTTGATAAACATAAAGATAATTTAAAATAAAAAAGTTGGCTAGCCAGCGAAATAAAAGGACGTGGTTTTGAACCCAGAAGTGAAATCAATTCTAGAGGCAATAGAGAAGCATTCCACCTCTCAAAAAATAGGCTCTATATTTGCGGAATCACGCACCGAAAAACGATTAATAGTTTTAGCAATTATTTCATTTTTTTTAACGCTATTACTATCTCTAATTTCTTGGGAAATTTGGGCGATTTATGCTGGAATAATATTTTTATTAGCAATGATTTCGCTCACTATTGTTCAAACAATAACTACAGTTCACACATTTAAAAGGCCATTAAGTGGATATGCGTCAGGTGCTGAAATACGCTTTAGCAATAGAATGCAGTTCATTCAAGAATTAGCTACTTATAGTCCTGATGGACTTAGATCAACAACGCTAGCACTAAAGAACGACGTTTCTCGTATGCAAAAACGTCTATATTCTTTAGTAGGCGCTACTGATAAAGCGGGGTTCATACCAGCAGGTATTACGCTTTATTATGCAGCATCAAAGATTTCATCAGGCAACGAAGATATTGCAGTAAATATGCTTATGGCATTCGTTTTTGGTTTATATGGCGGAGCTTTCTTAGTGAACCGAATAATTGACTCACTATCTGTCAATATCTCATGCCTTGAGGAAGCTCAGTCTATTGCTGAGATAAGAAATAAAATTGAAAAAGCCTAACAAACGCCGTGCTCAAATTTTTAACTTTTTGATTTATAAAAAATCACGTTTTCACTAAGCCCGGTACAGCGATATTCAGCGCCTCAAAATACACGACACAACACCCACATTCCCAATGTTGGGCTATAGGGATGCCGCCCCGTTGGGGCTAAAAACCCTTCACTGAATGGCAGTGATGCGCTTTGCGTGGGAGCTAGGAGTGACGCGCTTGCGTCACAATACGCACCGCAGGCGCGGTGCTAATGGGTTCCCGCGCAAGGTGCGAGGGAACGAGGGATAAGTGGGCTGTCGCGGTAAACGTTTGCTGTGAAAAACGCTGGCAGGCGGATGTTACATAAGGTCTTTTATTCCAAAACCATGATGGCATCCATTTCTACTGCGACACCTTTAGGTAAGGAGGCAACACCTACTGCGGTGCGTGCGGGATAGGGTTGATTGAAATAGGTCGCCATGATTTCATTCACTAATGCAAAATGATTTAAGTCGGTGAGAAAGATATTTAATTTAACAATGTCTTGTAAATCACCGCCTGCGGCTTGAGCCACGGCTTTGAGGTTGTCAAATACGCGACGTATTTGTGCTGCCATGTCTCCTTCTACCACGGTCATGGTGTCTGGTTGTAAAGGAATTTGACCGGATAAATACACGGTGTTGCCCACTTTCACTGCTTGGGAATAAGTGCCTATGGCTTGCGGGGCTTGTTCTGTACTGATGATTTCACGAGGCATGAGAAAATCCTATGGGTTATTCAATTGATACGATAAAAACGTTAGTTTTCAGGGAGTTTTTTATAGTATTCTTTAATCAAGGCTTCAAATGATTTTTCATCAGTGCGTTGAAGCTTGTCTAACATGGTTTTTGCATTTTCTTTATGATGAGTAGATGCATTTTCCTTGACCTCATCAATTTTTTCTTTCATGGTTTTTAGTTTTTTAAAAGCCTCATTATCGTTGTCTATATCTCCTTTTTCAGCCATCTCTAGCACTAAATTCATTAATGCGTTTAGTTGTTTTCCATATGAAGCGACACGAGTAAAGACTTCTTTCTCTATCTCGGCGTTACCGACTTCTGCCGTGATGTTACCAAAAAAATAATGGGGGTCTATTTTCTGATTCACATCTCCGCTCAGAGGGAGTTTGAAATAGGGTTGAAATAAGGGGTGGATTGAATTGTCTTTTATCATAAAAACCTTCTATTGTTGTGGAAGTTTAGATTGACAGCCTTTCATGTGGGGCTGGTTTTATGTTCACTCATGGTAGGAGAGGAGGTTCGTTGCTTAAATACTTAGCCTTTTTTCTTAAGTGAATGCCTGTGGCTATTCACGTTCTGCGGCAATCTGCGTACCCCATTGATGAATTTTGGCTTTCAATTCATGAATGTTGATGGTTTTTAAGCTGCGGTCTTTTAACAAATGTTCTCCCGCAACCCAAACATCTGTGACTTGCTCTCGGCAGGCGGCATAGACTAATTGCGATAACACGTTGTACATGGGTTGAGTGGATAAGGAGTGCATATTGATGGCGGTGATGTCTGCTGATTTACCGGGTTTTAGTGAGCCTGTGACTTGATCGATGCCCAGGGCTTTAGCGCCTTTTATGGTCGCCATGCTGAGTGCTTGTGCCGCAGGCAAGGCGGCTGCATTTTGTGATACCCCTTTGGCGAGTAAAGCGGCGGTGTGCATTTCGCCTAGCACGTCGAGGTCATCATTACTGGAGGCTCCGTCGGTGCCTAGGGCGACGTTAATGCCTTTGTCGAGCAGTAATTGCACCGGACAAAAACCACTGGCTAATTTGAGATTGGATTCTGGGCAATGCACCACATGTGCGCCATAGTTGATTAAATATTCTATATCTGTGTCAGTGAGTTGCGTGGCATGTACGGCAATAAATCGATCTGATAATAAGCCCAGTTTATCCAGGCGCTCGATGGGACGTTCGCCATTGTGGCTGTCCATGGCTTGTTGCACTTCTGCGGCAGTTTCATGGACGTGCATGTGGACACGCAAATCGTAGTTTTCTGACATCTGCGCCACTTTGCGCAGGGGTTCATCTGAGACGCTGTAAGGGGCGTGCGGGGCTAAAGCCATTTTAATTAACGGATGTTGCTTATATTGCTGATAGACCTGATCGGCTTTCAGTAAATATTCATCGGCGTTTTGTGCCCATACGGTAGGAAAATCCAACACAATCAAACCTACGCTGGCTCGAATGCCTATTTCTTCAACCACTTGAGCAATCACGTCGGGGCAAAAGTACATGTCGTTAAAGCAAGTGACACCGCTTTGTAACATTTCGGCAATCGCTAGACGGGTGCCATCACGCACAAAGTCTTCGTTGACCCAACGTTTTTCCGCAGGCCAGATATGTTTATGCAGCCAATCCATTAAGGGCATGTCGTCGGCGTAACCACGCAATAAATTCATCGCTGCGTGGGTATGCGTATTGATAAGGCCGGGGATGAGGGCGTGTGAAGGCAGACGGTAGGTGATACGCGCAGAAAATTCTCCGGTGCTTTCATCGCTGGGCAAAATACCGATAATTTTGCCTTCGTGAATAGCCAGTGCGTGCTGTTCGAGTACCAGCCCTTCGGGTTCTACTGGGATCACCCAGCCTGCGTAGATTAAAGTGTCAATATGGCGCATAGCTTAATCTTTTGTCTTTCCTGTAAAAAGGTGAGTCATTGACTCACGTTATGCGGTCTGCGTGGAGCAAACGAGGGGTAACGTTGTCCTACACCGTAGGGAGTGATGGCGGCTTTTTGTGCTTGAGTCTATTTTCAAGCACAACATCAAGCCTTTGCGTCACGTCAGTCATCGAATGCTGGCTGGATAACAGTGGCATGGGATTATGCCACATTGCCTTCTCATGCAAGCCGCTTCATCAAAAACATGAGCCTAATCAGTCTCTGCTGGCTCTACTGTCTCTGCTTTTTCAACCGTGTCTCCCACCGTCACCAATAACATTTTTTCAGGATGCAGGCGGCGTTTCAGCGCATCTTTGATCTGCTCTAAGGTGACGGCTTCCACTTTATCTGTCCAAGTTTGCAGATAATCCAGCGGCAAACCAAAAAAACCAATCATCGCCACATAACCCACAATTTTTTCATTACTGGCAATGCGCAGCGGAAATCCACCCGTGAGGTTTTTCTTGGCAGCGCTTAGTTCTTCTGGCGTTGGGCCTTGAGCCACATAGTCTTGTAATACCTTGCGCACCACGTCTACGGCTTGTTGCGTTTGATCATTGCGGGTTTGTAAGCCCGCCAAGAAGGGCCCTGGTTGACGCATAGGAATAAAATAACTGTGCGTGCTATACGCCAAACCACGTTTTTCTCGTACTTCATTAAACAAACGCGACACCAAGCCACTACCGCCTAACGTGTAATTAGCGACAAATAAAGTAAAATAATCAGGGTCATAGCGAGAATAACCAATATGTCCCAATTGGATATGAGTTTGTTTGGAAGGATGCTGTAAGTGTACGTTTTGGGCTTTCGACAATGGCGACACAGGAGGCAACGGCGGTGCTGGTTGTCCTGCGGATAAAGGCTGGCTGATGCGCTCTGCCAATTGCTCTGCACCCAGACGATCTAAATCCCCCACCAGCGCAATCACCGCATTTCTCGCCACATAATAGGTGGCATAAAACTGCTGTAAATCTTCACGGCTTAATTGTTCTACGCTGGCTTTTGTACCCGTGATAGGGCTGGCATAAGGATGTCCTGCGTACAACTGCGCATAAAAGGCTTTTGCCATAATCGCTTCGGGGGATTGGCTCTCGTATTCAAAATGCCGCAACATTTGTTGGCGCACACGCTCTAAGGCACTCGGTGGAAAATCAGGTTGGCTGATCACAGTGACAAACGTCTTCAGCGCGGCTTGCAAGAGTTCAGGCTGCGTCAAAGTACGCAAGGTGATAGAGGCCATATCACGTTTCACTTCTAAGCCCAATTGTGCGCCCACATTGTCAAAACCTTCCGCAATGAGTTCAGCACTCAAGCCGCCTGCGCCTTCTTCCAACATGCCACTCGTCAACGCGGCTAAGCCGGGTTTATCGCCATCGCGGGCACTGGCGGCATCAAATACCACTTTGACATCCAGCATTGGCAACTCAGGTGCTGGCACAAAATACACCCGTGCGCCGTTAGTGGTTTCCCAATGTTGCAAAGGTGGCAAAGCCAAGGCTTGTACCGCCCACAGCCCCGCAATGACTAAAACACTGATTCCTTTAAACATAAATGTGTAGCTCCAGTAATGAGTAATATTTAAGCGGGATTGTGCTCATGGCTTGAATGCGAATGATGCCCGCCGCCGCTATAAGCCCCCGGCTCAGGTTCAAAGGGCGCTTCAATCACCTGCACAGTCAAACCCAAGCCACGCGACATCTCATCCAACACATGATCGTGTTGATAACACACGCGCCCCACTTCGATGTGTAAAGGGACATGGCGATTACCGAGATGATAACAAGCGCGAGCCAGTAATAATGCGTCCTTGCATTCAATACAAGACAGCATTTCAGCCGCAGAACGAATCTGTACCAGCAGCCCCGTCTCACTGCGCAACACATCTCCATCACGCAGAGTATCACCGCGCTCCAAAAACAAACCCGCCTCTTCACCATTGTCCAAGGTCACGCGCAAGCGGCTTTTGATGCGCTTTTCTAGCGGCAAAGTGAGGATGGTATCGGCTTGAATAGAAGGGGAGAGTTTTTCAGTTAAACGTTGCATGGAAGGAGGTTTCTTGTCTGACATGGTTTCATTGTCCTTAAGAGCCTATACGAAAACGGGATAATCGGCTGCAAATCCGCCCTTTTGGTCAGGTTTTCCGCTTTTTATCAACAAATAGCGCGCTATTCGCCTTAAAAAACCGAAAAACCTGCCTCAAAATAGCGCATTTTCGCTTCGACTCCCCATCTTCGTATAGGCTCTAAAGATACGGAGGTCATCCTGTATTGATGAATAGCGTTGACACAACGACTTCTTTTTGGCGATTGAATGCTTATTAATAAGAGGGTGCAGACGATGTGTGCTGTCATCCGTCAGTTCATATCTCTATAGCTAAAGTACATCATTTATAGGCTTGCGATATAGCCAAACCCAAGACTGCCCGTCCTTGAAGGACTGGCAGTCTTAACAACTGATGTAATTTTGCTATATATCGGTACTGACCGCAACGCGGTCAAGACGGCATTCCCATGCGGCGAGGCTGTAAAAGAACGCCCAAAAACACCATTTTTTTGCTCGTAAGTCATTGATTCTTCGTTATCGAATACAGCAAAATTGAGGTTCTTTTACAGCCTCGGCGCATGGGAACGAGTTAATCCCATATCCACTGTTTTGCAGTCGGTGTTTTAAGCCTGGATCAGCCTATTGTTTTGGGATTGATGGGGAAGGGAGGGTTTACTTCACGATGTGCACCGCAGGCGCGGTGCTTTAGGTGCCCACGCACAGCGCGTGAGAACCTGATGAAACAAAACCTATTTCTGACTGGTTTGTATCTCATTTTCAATAGGATTGAGAGTGGGTTCTGCAATGCCATAAATCCACATTTTCTTTTTATGCCCTTCGCCGTTTTTCCAATAGAACAAGCCGCTGTCGGCATCGTAGTAAATGGCATTGACGTTCATTGGGCCTGAGCGGCGTTTGCGATTCCAGTTGTGGATGAACTCGCCATAAACCGCACGGTTTTTAGCATCTTTGCGCCGTTCTGTGGCGGAATAAAAACGCACCACGCCAGTGTGGGATAAAGGCTTCGCACCGCGTGAGGCTCCGATGTAAGGTTTGTCGGGCTGAATGTCTAATTCATCTAATCCTCTGCTCAAGGGTTTTAGCTGAGCACCGAGTAAGGTCACACGGTCTTTGTAGTCTTTGAGCTTTTTTTCTTTCAGCGGCGGTGCGGGTTCAAATAACAAGTTCTGTGCGCGTTCTTTATCAAATACCAGGTTTTGACTCAAGCTTATCGGTGTGCCCGCTTTATCGTAGCGCACTCGTCCGCTGCCGAGGTGGTTGTAACCCCATTGAGGCAGGTCTACTTCTTGTTGTTTAACAAACCAATCACGCACGGATTTCCCGCATTGTCCGCCACGGGCTTTGACCCCTTTGATTTTGATTTTTTGTTCTCCCGCCCAGAGTGGACGGTTTTTATCGGTGGGGTGGGCAAGAGCGTATAACCACATGGGCTGGCCTGTCGCACTGCTGTAGTAAAACATTTTTTGTTCGGCATCAAACAGTAAAGATTGCACGCGCATTAAGGCAGTTTGCGCTGGGGGCGGCGCTGATTTATCAGCTTCGGCGGTAGCGGTGGGCGCAGCTTGGTAATGCGCAAAAATGCCGTGCACGCGCTGCTCGTCGGCATTGATGGGACGTTGTTCAGGTGGAAAGAAATGCACAATGCCGGTCATGCGCTCTGCTCCTTGTGCACGGCCTAAGTAATCGTGGGTAAAACGTAGATCGGCATCGTCTAGCGCCAGTTTGAGGGATTTGCTCTGTGCCTGTGAGGCTTCGATGCGTTGTGCGTAGTCGCCCTTGGCAAAAGGGGGCTGAGGCTCGAAAAAAGCGAGACTGGCACGTTGTGCGCTGAATAAATCCACCCCGCTGCTGGTGAGTTCTAAAAAGGGGTAACGGACTTGGAAATACGCCGCCGTAAAGGCTTCATCGTCTTTGACTGAGAGGTAGGTGTCCAGCGCGGGAGGCGCTGTCCAGGCGGGTTGCTGACGCAAATGGTGCAGGGCTTGATGCAGCGTGCGTGCAGGGTTGGGATAATGTCCTGGCGCGGGTTTGACGATGACTTGTGGTTCTACGCAAGCCGTGAGTAGAAGCGTGAGGAGTAATAGGCTGAGGCTGTTTATGCAGCGAGATGACATGGCTGTCTCCGGTAATCAATGGTATTTACAAATAGACTTTGATAGGGGCATAACTGCGTCGGTGAAACGGCGTAATACCACGCTGTTGTAGCGCTTCCAAATGGGCTTTGGTGCCGTAGCCTGCGTTGGTCTCCCAAGCATAGCCGGGATAAGTGTGTGCCAACCGACGCATCAGGCGGTCTCTTATCACTTTAGCTAAAATCGACGCACAAGCAATGCTGTAGCAGGATTGATCGCCGCCGATCACGGCAGTATGTGCGCCAAGATCGTGTTTTTGTGTATCCCGTCCGTCAATCAGGGCGTGATCGTAAGGCTGAATGCGGCGTAAGGCACGTTGCATGGCTAAATAAGTGGCATTAAGAATGTTAATGCGGTCTATTTCTGCCACGGATGCAGCTCCAATACTAAAACGAGTGGCTTGAGCTTTGATTGATTCATATAAGCCTTCGCGTTGTTTTAAGCTGAGTTTTTTGGAGTCTTTCACTCCGGGCAGGCATTCACTATACGCGGGTAATAACACGGCGGCGACAACGACGGGCCCTGCGAGACAACCGCGCCCGACTTCATCGACACCGACGACGGCGGGGCGTGAAGTCTCCCAATGCGCGTATTCGCGGCTTAAATCAGGCAATGTTTGAGGGGATTTTGCAGGCATGAGGCGCTTAATGTTCCCGCGTGGCGACGAATTCAATATCCGGCCAGCGTTCTTGAATCAGTTGCAGATTAACGCGAGTCGGGGCGATGTAGCTCAAATTATTCGCGCCATCTAAAGCCAAGTTGTCATGGGCTTTGAGCTTGAAATCTTCGAGCTTTTTCTTGTCATCACATTCCACCCAACGCGCGGTGGCGACTTGTACGGGTTCAAAATGGCATTCCACTTTGTATTCGTTTTTCAAGCGCCAAGCCACCACGTCAAACTGCAACACACCGATAGCCCCCAAAATCAAATCGTTATTGCGCATGGGGCGAAACACTTGAGTCGCACCTTCTTCGCTGAGTTGGATCAAGCCTTTGAGCAAGGCTTTCATGCGCAACGGATCACGCAACACAGCACGCCGGAATAATTCTGGGGCAAAATGTGGAATACCCGTGAATTTAAGGCTTTCACCTTGGGTAAAAGTATCGCCAATTTGGATCGTGCCGTGGTTGTACAAACCCAAAATATCTCCCGGCCACGCTTGTTCAGTGTGCTCGCGATCTCCTGCCATGAAAGTCATGGCATTGGCGATTTGCACGTTACGCCCCAATCGCACTTGGTGCATTCTCATGCCTTGCTGATAATGCCCTGAACACACACGCAAAAACGCCACGCGGTCGTGATGAGACGGGTCCATATTCGCTTGGATTTTGAACACAAAACCAGAAAATTTTTCTTCTTTAGGCAGCACTTCGCGCTCTTTGGTGTCACGAGATTGAGGTTCTGGCGCATAGTCAGTAAAACTGTCGAGCAGCGCTTTCACGCCGAAATTATTGATAGCAGAACCAAAATACACAGGCGTTAAATCACCCGCTAAAAATGCCTCCATATCAAATTCATTGCTCGCACCTTTAACCAGATCAATTTCTTCATCTAAATCGGCTAAGCGATGTTCGCCCAGGATTTCGCTGAGTTCAGGACTGTTTAAGCCTTTGAAAGTTTTGCCTTCGCTGGTGTGATGGTTATGCCCATGCTCAAACAAAGTGACGGTGTGATCGAGGAAGTTGTACACCCCCTTAAAGCCTTTGCCCATACCAATAGGCCAGGTAATAGGCGCACAGTGGATGTTCAACACGCTTTCAATTTCATCTAACAAATCAATCGGTTCCAGTCCTTCGCGGTCGAGTTTGTTGACAAAAGTAATAATCGGCGTTTGACGCAAGCGGCAGACTTCTAGCAATTTAATCGTGCGCTCTTCCACCCCTTTGGCAGAATCAATCACCATTAAAGCCGAATCCACAGCGGTTAAAGTGCGGTAAGTGTCTTCTGAAAAATCGCCATGTCCCGGCGTATCGAGCAAATTAATCACATTATTTCGATAAGGAAACTGCATGACAGAAGAAGTCACAGAAATACCGCGTTGTTTTTCCAACTCCATCCAATCAGACGTGGCATGGCGCGCGGCTTTACGGCCTTTTACCGTGCCCGCTAACTGAATCGCGCCGCCAAATAACAATAGCTTTTCTGTGAGAGTGGTTTTTCCCGCATCGGGATGAGAAATGATGGCAAAGGTACGACGTTTAGAAATTTCTTGTTCAAGTGTGGACATAAAGCATCAGTGATGTAAAAAGTGGAAAACGGGCAGGTTGTAACAGCCAGTGATGGCTCATGAGAGATATTCTGTGTGTATAGAAGACATTGGGAAATCAAATATTTACAAATGGAAAACGTGTGTTATTTGATACCGACAGCCCCGTTTAGTCTATCGCTTTGTGACAGTATAAAGCCTCTTCTAATGCCTGCAAGCGTTGTGGCGTGCCAATATCCATCCACACCCCCGCATAATGCTCGGCACTGACCTGCTGTTGGGCAATAGCGGTTTTAAGCAAAGGAGCCAATGGAAATGCGCCTGGGGAGCACTCGGCAAACAAGGCAGGGTGATAAACCCCGATGCCGCTAAAGGTGAAACGCGGCGTATCGGCTAAAGAAATGTGTTGATGTTGCCAAGCAAAATCACCTTTTGGATGATGCTGCGGATTATCCACCAACACCAAATGCGCCACACCCGATAACTGTTGCGGCAATTGCTGCAAAGGATAATCGCACCAAATATCCCCATTGATCACCACAAAAGGCGTGTGACCATCGCTCAGCCACGGCAACGCTTGATAAATACCGCCGCCCGTTTCTAGCGCTGATGTTTCGGGGGAATAGCGAATGCGTGCTTGATAAGCGCTGCCATCGCCCAGCTTTTCCTCGATCTGCTCTCCCAGCCAAGCATGATTAATCACAATGTCGGTAAAACCCGCTTTTACCAGGTGATCAAGATGGTATTCAATCAAGCATTGAGCGCCCACTTTGAGCAAGGGCTTGGGCGTGTTATCCGTCAATGGGCGCATACGCTCGCCGCGTCCCGCCGCCAGAATCATGGCCTTCATCGGTGTTCCTTATTTACGTGATACAAAAGGTTTTTTTGACAGGGTGAACAGGATTTTCAAGATTAAAAGAGAGTCCATCGTTAATCACGATCAGCTTGTCACGCGGCAATTTCAAATCAATGTTTTTCAGATGATGCGTGCGCACACTGCACAAAGTGATTTTATCCATGAAACGTCTTTAATTCATAAAAGCACTTAAAAAAGACACATTATATTCAATCCCACCCAACAAACATGAGTTTGTATAATACGCAAAAATTCAGTGACTTATTGGAAAGGAAAAATGATATGCGAATACACTTATTTTTAATCATATTCATGACATTAAGCATTGGAGAATTACCCGCACGAGAACGCATGGCGCTGGTGATTGGTAATGCCGATTACCACTTCTCGCCGCTCGTTACTGCCACCAATGACGCACGGGATGTCGCGGCGGCACTGCGACAAAGTGGTTTTCGTGTCACCCTAAAGCTCGATGTTGACCAACAAAGCATGGAAAGCGCGATTAATCAATTTGCGCAATCGCTGCACGCCAATAGCGAAGCCTTGTTTTATTATGCAGGACATGGCGCACAAGCAAAACACGGCGAGCGCGACAATTATTTGATTCCCGTCGGTTCAATTCCCAACATCAGCAGCGCGGCGGATTTGCGTTACAAAACCGTGTCTGCCAGTTGGGTGTTGAGCAAAATGAGCGAATCTGCCAGCCCTTTGAAAATCATGATTCTCGATGCCTGTCGAGACGCGCCGTTTCGTGGTTTTAATCGCAGTCTACGCGGCGGGCTGGCGCGAATGCCCACCGCCGACGGCACTTTAATCGCCTACGCCACCGCGCCCAACCGCAAAACCCGCGATCATTTTGAAGTCAATGACCGCAACAGCCCTTACACCAAACACTTGCTGAAATTCATGCAACACCCCGGTTTAACGCTGGAACAAGTGCTGAAAAATACCCGCCGTGAGGTGAAGGACATTACTGATGGTGAACAAAAACCTTGGTATGAGTCTTCCTTGGATGGCGATTTTTATTTCTCTGGGAGTGCGGCTGGGAATACCACTGGGAATACTGCTGGGAGTGTCGAACCCCAGTTCGACACAAGCGCCAGCGGCGCTTCAGGTGCAGAGCTTATCCAGCCCCCCACCGCCAAACTCACCATACGCTCGGATCAATACAACGACCAAGTATGGCTTAATGGCAAAGTCTACGGCGCTACCCCTGTGACTTTCGATTTACCTTTGGGGCGCTACCAACTCAAAGTAACAAAAGCAGGCTTTCAGGCGTATGAAAAGTGGCTTAACGTACAAGCTGATATGCAAATGAAGGCAGCGTTGGAAAGAAAAAAAAAAAAAAGAAGCCAACCCACAACTGTGCCAAGCACGAGCAGCCCTTCCAAGCAAGGCACACGCATCAGCCGCTACATTGCTTATGATGATGGTACGGCTTTGGATACGGTGACGGGCTTACTATGGATGCGCTGTTTAGTGGGGCAAACTTGGATAGGCAGCACTTGCACGGGCAAGGCGAAAACATTTGAGTGGGAAGCAGCAAGAACCCAAACGGCGAATTTTGCAGGCCATAGCGACTGGCGCATTCCCAGCATTGAAGAACTGCGTAGCTTAGTGTATTGCAGTCATGGCAAGCCTGCCTATTTTAATAATGGCAAACCAGGGAGAGAAGAGTATATCGCGCAAGGTCACCCTGATAATTTTGACTGGGGTTGTCAAGGACAGCCTAATAAAGATCATGAGCGCCCCACGCTGTTACAAAGCGTATTTCCCACGCCAAAATGGCACTGGCTTGTCTGGTCAGGCTCGCCTTCGGCCACCTATTCAGACTATGCGTGGTACGTGGGTTTCAGCAGTGGTAACGGCAGCAACTACGGTCGTTACGGCAGCGGGCACATTCGCTTGGTGCGCGGCGGACAGTGACCTTTGCTTTTTGCTTTACTGATGATGCCCACGCCCTATTGGGATAAGAACCTATACGAAAATGGGATCATCGGCTGCAAACCCGCCCTTTTGGTCAGGTTGTCCGCTTTTTTTCGTTAAATAGCTCGCTATTCGCCTTAAAAAACCGAAAAACCTGCCTCAAAATGGCGGGTTTTCGCTTCGACTCCCCATCTTCGTATAGGCTCTAAATGTGTGGCAGTTGGATTTGGGGATACCCCAAATGACCGTAACACGGCATAATGAATGTGTTGGGAGTGGGCATTGTAAAAATAAACGGGCAAGCAGACTCATATTCGTTATTTTTACTGTCAATATCCAGTTTATATCGACCTCGCAACAAGTTTAAATCTTACAACACCAAAAAATGGAGATTCTCTATGCGTTTAATCCTGTTAGGCGGTCCTGGTGCAGGTAAAGGTACCCAAGCTAAATTCATTACTGAAAAATACGGCATCCCTCAAATTTCCACGGGCGACATGTTGCGTGCAGCGGTTAAAGCCGGCTCACCTTTAGGCGTGGAAGCCAAGAAAATCATGGATGCGGGCGGTTTGGTATCGGATGAAATCATCATCAACCTCGTTAAAGAGCGCATTACTCAAGCTGATTGTGCTAATGGCTTTTTGTTTGATGGTTTTCCTCGCACGCTCCCTCAAGCAGATGCCATGAAAGAAGCGGGTGTGGAGATTGATTATGTGGTTGAAATTGCGGTGGATGATGAAGAAATCGTCAAGCGCATGAGCGGTCGTCGGGTGCATTTGTCGTCAGGCCGTACTTACCATGTTTTATATAATCCCCCTAAAGTGGAAGGCAAAGACGATGGCACCGGGGAAGATTTAATCCAACGTGATGATGATCAAGAAGATACAGTACGTAAACGTTTGACTATCTATCATGATCAAACTGAGCCATTGGTGAAGTATTATTCTGATTGGGCCATGAATGGTCAGGCGGGTGCGCCTAAATATGTGAAAATCGAGGGCATTGGTACGGTAGACGAAATCCGTGACAAAGCTTTTGAAGCTTTAGCTTAAATCGCTTCTTGTTCTTGCTTAGAGCCTATACGAAGATGGGGAATCGAAGCGAAAATGTGCCATTTTGAGGCAGTTTTTTCGGTTTTTTAAGGCGAATAGCGGGCTATTTAACGAAAAAAAACGGGAAAACTGACCAAAAGGGCGGGTTTGCAGCCGATTATCCCATTTTCGTATAGGCTCTAAAAAAGCCTGCCAGATATATTTTATCTGGCAGGCTTTTTTGATGCTTCTATATCGACTTAAACTCTAAAACATTAGACTTGTCCGAGTTTAAACGCCGTAGCGAAAAGCAGCGGGATTGAGTGGTTTTTTTCGTTCATTTGAGGCGAATAGTCATTCTATTTAACGAGAATGAACGGGGAAAACCGCCAATATCCGCTGTTTTGCAGTCGGTGTTTTAAACTCGGACAAGTCTATTCTCTATTATCACTCATGAAGAACTCCCCATGTATCGTCACTCTCAACTGATTCGTCGTATTCTTCTCGCCATAGAACCCTTGCCTTATCCTAATGAATATATTAGCTTTGATTGGAAGGATTATACGCCTGACATGATTAGCTATCATGTCAACCTATTGCATGACAGTGGTTTAATTCAAGCCACTGAAAATAAACTCACTTGTTTTGATGAATGGAATGATGTACGACTCACTTGGACAGGTCATGAATTCCTTGAATTAATACGAGATGAAAAAGTTTGGAAAACCACCCTAGATACAGTGAAAAAAACCACGGGCGGTGATAGCTTTGAATTAATTCAATATCATTTACTACAACATTATCAATCATGAAAACAACGCATAGATCGTGGCGTGGTGAATTGCGTTACAACGAACCGATGTCTAAACACACCACTTGGCGCATTGGGGGCTTGGCTGAGCAATTTTTTATTCCCGCAGATATTGAAGAACTGCAAACTTTTTTAAGCACTTTACCCACTGATGAGCCATTACTATGGTTGGGCTTGGGCAGCAATTTATTGGTGCGCGATGGAGGCATTCGAGGGACGGTGATTTTAACCACGGGCTTAAATCAATTGCAGCGTTTAAGCGCAGGCCAATGGCACGCCCAAGCGGGAGTTTCCTGTGCAAAAATAGCGCGCCAAACTGTCAAAGCTTGTGATATGGGAGCGGAGTTTTTAGCGGGGATTCCTGGTTCTTGGGGCGGGGCTTTGGCTATGAATGCAGGCGCTTTTGGTGGGGAAACCTGGAATAGGGTGAAAGCGCTGCAAACCATTGATCGACAAGGCGTGATTCGACAGCGTTTGCCGGAAGATTTTAAAGTCGCCTACCGCAGTGTGCAGGGCTTAAAGGACGAATGTTTTCTCTCTGCCACGGTGCAATTACAGCCTTCCGATCAACAGCAAGCAGAAGCAGGCCGCTTACGCATTCAAGCATTATTGCAAAAACGTCGTGATACCCAGCCCACTCGTCAAGCCAGTTGTGGCTCTGTTTTTCGTAATCCTAAGCCTTTGTTTGCGGCGAAGCTCATTGAAGATTGCGGGCTGAAAGGCTTGCAAATAGGGGGCGCACAAATTTCTGAAAAACACGCTAATTTTATTGTCAATATTGATCAGGCGAAGGCTGCGGATGTTGAAGCTTTGATCGCAGTGATTATGCGTACTGTTAAGGAACGTTATAACGTGACCTTACATCCAGAAGTGTGTGTGGTGGGGCAGACGGCGTAGGAAACAAATTTAGGTTTACTTTGCGCAACGCTATCGTTTTTGACAGATAAATATAGACTTGTCCGGGTTTAAAACACCGACTGCAAAACAGCGGATATTGGCAGTTTCTCCCGTTCCTTTTCGTTCAATAGAATGACTATTCGCCTCAAATGAACGAAAAAAACCACTCAATCCCGCTGCTTTTCGCTACGGCGTTTAAACCCGGACAAGTCTATTACGCAAAGTCTTTTTTCAGGCTTTATTTTTTATACAAAATGTTGACAGGTTCAAGCCTTGGGTGAGTAGTACGGCGAGTCACGCTTGAACTGGCCGGTTCCATGTGACTTAAGATATTGACGGGATAGACAGTCACGACACCTGCGGTATCTACATTGAGTTCAAAGGCTGTCCAAATATTACCTTCAGTATCCGCTACTAAAGCGTCTGCACCCGTTGCATCTTGCGGTCTAAACTGGCGCACGGCGTTATTGCCGATGTAGAGATCGACACTGGCACCGTCCAATAATGTGCCGCTACCTTCATATTGATAAACCGTGTAACGATATAAACCAGGACGCAATTGAGCGCTATCTGTCGGCGGTTTAATCGTGACCGTTTCAGGGCCAAATGAAGTCACATCATCAATGTCTAACACTGCCACACCATCTGCTGTGGTCTGGTTATCCCAGTAGATATGAAAACGATCCGCTTCATTCACAAAACCCGCTTCAACACCAGGTTCGGGCCCGGTTAAATGTGCATCTAAATCAATCGGATGTTCGCCCCAATTTAATACGACACGAATATCAGTTTCGGCTAAAGCTTGCTGACCCGAAGTGGGATTGAGGTTAAAAGCCTCCGTATTATTGCTGCCACAACTTAGATCAATGGGGCGGGAAATCCCTGCGTAATTATCGCTGACCACGCGCACTTCACGCGAACCGCTGGGTAATTGACTAAAATTGACGGTTCCTTCTGCATTAGTGACGCTATTTTGTTCCCCGACACTGACGGCTGCATTGGCAATGCCTATACCATCAACGGCATTATTGACGACCACTTGCAAGTCGGCACAGTTTGCATTAGCCGTCGTCATCCCCGTAGCATTAGGTACCAGATGTAAAGTGCTCGGATCAAAATCAAATGGAACATCATAATACACCGTGATCATTTGACTACGCCCACCAAAGGGATCAGGCACTTCAACATCTACCCGAATGTTATTGATTTGCACTGTATTAGCATCTACAGCAAAAGCTTGCACATTACTAAAATCAATAACGTTTGCAGCCATGCTCGACTGGCTCATGAGTAGAGCCATCGACGCAGACATGGCAAAAGATAGTATGGTTCTCATTTTCATGTACTCCTCATTGTTTAACTCGGTTTAGAATATTAAAAGTGATAAACTTCTATTCGTGTTTATTATTTTAGTCTACAAAATATTAAAAGAAACTAATATCCATAAAAAATTAAAGACATATCAGTGAACGCTTGTCTAAAAAATTTTTATGCTATTGATATAATTGATTGTTTCATAATAGCAAAAAACCTCATGGCTCTCTCTCTTCACTCAGGCTGCGTAACATGAGAAGCATCTTTATTCATAAAATATTGCACATCAACAATAGTCAATGGTTTACTGTACAAAAAACCTTGGATTTTATCACATTGATGTTGTTGCAAAAAACGTAGTTGTTCAAGATTTTCAACGCCTTCTGCAATGACATTTAAATCCAAATCGTGGGCGAGATGAATAATAGCCGATGTAATCGCTTTATCATCAGGATTATCGGGAATATCTTTAATGAACTCCCGATCAATTTTAAGCGTATCAAAGGGCAAACGACGTAAATATCTCATAGAAGAATAACCCGTTCCAAAATCATCAATAGCCAACTTAATGCCCATCTTATGTAATGCTTGTAATTTATCAGAAGCATAATCAATGTCACCAATTAATACGCTTTCTGTGACTTCTAATTCTAAGTGATTCCCATCCAAACCTGTCTCTTGTAAAGTTTGAGCGATAAATTCTAGTAAGGCTTGATGTTGAAATTGTCGTGTGGATAAATTAACCGCTATTCTAGGCACGCTTAAATGTCGTTGTTGCCAATGATGAATTTGATGGCAGACTGTTTTTAGCACCCATTCGCCCACATCAATAATCATCCCTGTTTCTTCTAACAAGCTAATAAAATGGTTTGGACTCAGCAAACCCAGTTGAGGATGTTGCCAGCGGATCAATGCTTCTAAGCCCGTTAAGTCGCCCGTATGTAAATCCATTTGTGGTTGATAATACAAAATGAATTCTTCATGTTTTAAGGCTTGGCGCAAATCATTTTCTAATTGAAAACGTTCCAATGCGCGTTCATCATCTTCTTTGCTATAAAATCGGCAGGTATTTCCCCCCATCGATTTAGCCCGGTACATAGCAACATCCGCTTTTTTTAATAAACCAAAAGTGTCTTCTCCATCATCAGGAAAACGACTAATACCAATGCTGGTGCCAACAAACAACTCATGGCGTTGACAATAAAAAGGCTGCGCGAGTTGAGTTAAAATATTTTGTGCGATGCTTGTAATTTTTTCTTTGTTATTTAAATGGTTAAGTACAATAGCAAATTCATCACCGCCTAAACGAGCCACTAAATCTTCTTCACTGATACAGGTCAGCAAGCGTTGTGCTATTTGTTTAAGCAGTTCATCTCCCATATCATGTCCTAAAGAATCATTGATAATTTTAAATCGATCTAAGTCGAGGAATAAGATAGAGAGCGCGCTGTTTTCATAACGCATACGGGCTAACATTTGCTTTAGATGGTTTTGTAATAAAGTACGATTAGGTAATTGAGTGAGTGGATCATGATGAGCAAGAAAATGAATATGCTCTTCTTTGCGTATTCGTTCTGTGACATCTTTTCCTGTAGAAACAAAATGAGTGATATTATTTTGACTATCTTTTAGTGGAGTGATGGTTTTTTCTTCATAATATAATTCTCCATTACATTTTTTATTAATGAAGATTTCGTTAAATATATCCCCACGCAAAATAGTGCTCCATAAACTAGAGTAAAAAGCATCACCTTGCTTATCTGACTTTAAAATACTGGGTTTTTGACCTAAAATATGCTCTTTATGATAACCACTAATATGTTCAAATGAAGGATTAACATATTCAATGATTCCATCATAAGTACAAATCATCACCATATCTGCGGTTTGTTCTACAGCACTGGCTAATTTCCGCATATTTTCTTCATTGCAACGGCGTTCTGTAATATCCGTGCAAATGCTGCATACTCGATAGGCTTTTCCTTGTGCATTAAACAAAGGGAATCGAATGGAAATATAATGATGCTCAGACTCTTCGTGCGGAATTTTTTCTTCAAACTGCATAGAAGTACCTGCTTGCAACACTTGTTGATCATGATCTTGAATGATATGGGCTAAACTAGAAGGGAATATATCCTCATCGGTTTTATTGTAAATATCTTCGATGTCTTTATTTAAGATTTTACAAAATTGTGCGTTTAATAATAAATAACGTCCCGCCGCATTTTTCAAAGAAATCAGTGTAGTGGAGTTATTGATAATAGCTAACAAACGTTCTTGCGTCTGACGCAATTCAGTCTCAGCCTCTAATCGTTCTTCAATTTCTTTTTGTAATTGTTCACTGGTGCTTTGTAAGGATCGGGTGCGTTCTCTGACTCTTTGTTCTAAATGATCATTGGAAGTGACTAATTGTTCAATTGATTTCAAATCTTGATAGCCACGTAATGCCGCAGTGACTGTAGTGATGAGCTTAGGAGCGGTTAAATCTGATTTTTCTCGATAATCATTAATGTCGTAATTTAACATCACTTGTTGTTCTGGAAAGCTGCCTGCTTGTCCGGTGCGTAGAATAATACGCACAAAACGGTTTTTAAGCTCATTGCGTACATATTCAACAAAGGCTAATCCAGCATCATCCGTTTCCATAATAACGTCGAGCAAAATAACTTGAATATTAGGATACTCTTGTATAAGTTGCCGCGCTTGCTGTCCTGAATAAGCGCTTAAAATAGTCATGCTTTGTTGTTGAAAGCGAAAGTCTTTAAATACCATACGGGTTAAAGAATGTAAGATTTCTTCATCGTCCACTACCAATAGTGTCCAACTAGCATCATCACTCGTCTTGACTAAGGGAAAAGACGATGTTGATGGCAATACCTCCTCCCGTTTATTTTCAGAAGGAAATAAAAGATCATCAGCATTGGTAGTAGGCATGGTGGTTTTACTCGGTAATAAAAGGTATTTCAATATTGAATTGGGCACCTTGATGGACTTCACTGGTACAGTGAATCTGTCCTTTCAAAGTTTGAGTAATTAAATTGTACACAATATGTAAACCTAATCCTGAACCACCTTCATTACGTCGAGTCGTAAAAAAGGGCTCAAAGATTTTACGTTGATGCTCAATGGGGATTCCAACACCACTATCTCTATACTCCAAACTCCAAAATGAAGGCGCTTGAACAATTTCAATATGGATAATACCTTGTTCTATATCTCTCAATCCATGCTCTAAAGAATTTACCAAAAGGTTTGTCAAAATTTGTGATAACACACCAGGGTAAGTGAGCACCACAAAATCTTCTTCACATTCAATAGAAACGGTATGCTGGGTACGTTTAAATCGTGGGTGTAAACTTTGTAAAATATCTTGCAAATAGGCTTTCAAGCGCAACGGGCGTTGTTCTTCATTGGTGTAATCTACAGCAATTTGTTTAAAGCTACGTACTAAATCAGCAGCGCGTTTTAAATTACTTAAAATCATTTCTGAAGAACTATCTGCTGTATTTAAAAAATCTTCAAAATCACCGCGAGTTAAACTATTACTATGGTATTTTTTATAATAGGTTTGTACTTGCCCACGCAAGTGTGATGCCGCAGTCACTCCCACTCCCACAGGGGTATTGACTTCATGAGCGACACCAGCCACCAACCCCCCCAACGAGGCCATTTTTTCTGATTCTACCAATTGTTGCTGAGCAGCTTTAAGCTCTTCTAAAGAATGTTGCAAATCCTGATTGCTGCGTTGTAAATCACTGGTGCGTTCTATCACTCGTTGCTCTAATTCTTCCTTGCTACGATGCAAGGCTTCTTCTGCTTGTTTTCGTTCTCTAATATCCTCCACCATTCCAATAGAGAAAGTCGGGTGTTCTCCCTCTTCTTCTAAAACAATGGACACGGTTAAATGTGCCCACAGTGTGTGCCCATTTTTATGGACATAACGTTTTTCCATGTTATAACTATATATTTCATGATTAAATAATGCTTGATATTGTTTTACATCAAGATAAGCATCATCAGGATGTGTCACATCGACAAAAGACATCATCAGCAGTTCTTCTGCGCTATAGCCTAGAAATTTTTGCAATGCTTGATTGCTCAGTACCGGGCGGCCTTCTTTATCTACTAATGCAATCCCTAAAGAAGCATGGTCAAAAATCGAGCGAAATCGAGCTTCACTTTCTTGTAAAGCTTTTTCTGCCACCTTGCGCGGTGTAATGTCTTCGTAAATAGCCACCACTTCACCATTAGATAGCTTGTATACATAATTTTCTCGCCAACCACATAAACGATTATCTTGATAAAAACTGATAGGGTGTTGGCGTGGTTTAGCATCTTGGTAAACTGCACGAAATATGTTTAATAAACCAAATTCAATCACGCCAGGGAAAACATCGGTGACTCGTTGTCCTAAAATATCAGAACGTTCAATATTTTCCATTTTTTCGCCGCTTTTATTGAAATCTAAAAATATAAAATCTTCCCCATCATTAATGGCTTGATAAACTGCAATACCTGAAGGTGAACTTTCAAATAAGGCACGATATTGAGTTTGAGCGGCATGTTCCGTAGCTAAGCGACGTTCTAAAGGACGGAACACCAATAACCATAAACACATTAAAGCGATGAATGAAACACTAAAGATAATGCGTTCTAGCCATAAGCTGTCACTCATTTTCTGCTCACTTAAACCAGCATATTGCTCACTCAAAGCATCTTGTGCGCTTAATAATTGAATTTTATAATCCCCTATTTCTTTGTATAGAGAATGAGAGGGCGTTAATAGTAGCGGATCACTGTCTTCTAAATGTTTAATGAGATTCAAATAAACTGTGAGCTTTTCATTGAATTGATAAGGAGCGCTGAAAAATACAGGATGAAGTACCTGTGCTAGAAGTGTTGAATTCTGGCTATGGGTGAGTAACTGCTGATGATTGTGTGACAATTGTTGACTGGCTGCCTGTAGACGTGCCAGCCAATCTTGTGCTTCACGCTGGCTGTGGCACATGACTAATTGTGTGGCATCGCTGTGTATTTGTTGGATGAGAATGCGCTGCTGGTTATTGATGTTCATCGCTTCAACAATGAGGCGATTGTCTTGCAGAGCCTGTTCTATGCTCCAAAAGCTACTAAGCAGCAAAACAGCGATGATGCTGAGCACGAGTAGATGGAAATAATGCCCGTGTTTATGCTGCACAAATGCTATGAAAGCCTGCTTTAGGCTGAAATGCGAAAAAGTCATCGACCTACTCCTGCTGTTGCGGCATATCATTCTCTAAGGGGACGCAAAGGCTTAATTTTAATTATTAAAATAGACTCACAGAAAACGTAAGATTTTCGTTCGCTTCACGTTGTGTGTGTAAGGTGAGTCATTATCTATGGTTAATGATGTAAGTATTTGTAAAAGCAAAGGGGAAATGATTAATTTTAGCGAAAGAGGGGGGCAATTTAGCCACATAGGCAGCACGAGAAAGGCTTGAATGCAGTTCGTCTACCGCAGATGGCCTTTAATTCTATGCGATAGAGCTTGAAATGCTAGAATCTGTAGATGTTTAAGAAAGGTCATGACCTCACTCACTTTACTGGCTTTGTAGAATGTTATGGCTCTCGTAGTTGGCTGAACCGCTTTGATGGAGTGCTTGTTTTTCAATAAAAAATGATTGAACCTAGTCATGAATATATGCATCTTGTTGTTCACAATAGAGTGCCGTGAGTATTTTATAAAGCTTTGCATTACATGGCTAGGGTTGGCTAGTTCTAATGTGTCATTAAGGAATAGCCACGACTTCCAGCAAGCGTTTAACAAAGTGGGAGGGCGTAATGCCATCGGCTTCTGCTTCAAAGGTAAGCAAGATGCGATGGCGCAGAATATCCGGTGCGACTTGTTGAATATGTTCTGGTGTGACAAATTCATCGCCGTTTAACCAAGCCTGCGCACGCGCACAGCGGGCAAGGGCAATGCTCGCACGCGGTGACGCGCCAAAACGACACCAGCGAGTGAGGTCGCGGTCTAGTTTTGCGGGATGACGGCTGGCTAGTACGATGTCCACAATATAGCGATTGAGCTTGTCATCTAAGTACACTTCTGCCACGGCTTTACGGGCTTCAAATAAATCTTTTTGCGTCAGCGGTTGTGCGGGAGGACGCGGACGTTGTTTTTGCTGCTGGCTGTCTAAGGCCATGATTTGTAATTCTTCTTCATGATTCGGATGATCCACCCAAACATGCATTAAAAAGCGGTCAAGCTGCGCTTCAGGTAACTGATACGTGCCTTCTTGTTCGATGGGATTTTGTGTGGCTAATACCATGAAGAGTTCGGGCAAAGGATAGGTGCGTTGTCCTACTGTGACTTGATGCTCTGCCATCGCTTCTAACAAGGCTGACTGCACTTTTGCGGGTGCTCGATTGATCTCATCAGCGAGCAAAATATTGTGAAAAATAGGGCCCGGGCGGAATTCAAAATCGCCATGTGCTTGGCGGTAAACATCGGTACCAATTAAATCGGAGGGCAATAAATCAGGCGTGAATTGTACTCGATGAAAATCACCGTCAATCGCTTCTGATAGAGCTTTGACAGCGGTGGTTTTAGCCAGTCCTGGCATTCCTTCCACTAAGATGTGTCCATCACTCAATAGCCCAATCAATAAGCTGTTGATTAATGATTGTTGACCGATGACGCGGGATTTTATATGCACACGCACCCGATCAAGTATCGATGAATCCATAACAAAGTATCCTTCTTATTTGGGTTGTAGAGTTTTAGAAGCTGTCCGGTCAATATAAATAGTGATCAATGGGATTCTTGTTGCTGATCATTTAAATGAGGCTGGCGGTAATGCGGTAAGCACAAAGTAAAACAACTGCCTTCCCCCATTTCACTCTGTAATTCAATCTGCCCCTGTAAAAGTTCTGCCAGTTGCTGTGATAAGGCAAGCCCTAATCCGGTGCCACCATAATGGCGAGTGGTTGAACTATCTGCTTGAATAAAGGGTTGAAATAATTTTTGTTGTTGATGTTTTTCAATGCCTATCCCGGTATCAATGACTTTGAATGATAGATAGGATTTATTGGATTTCACTACTTGTTGAATGCTCAGTGTAATCTTCCCTTCTTGAGTAAATTTACAGGCATTGCTTAATAAATTGAGTAAAATTTGTCGTAATTTAGTGACATCGGTATGCCATAAAGAAACATCAGGATCACATTCAATTAATAAATGATTGTTTTGTTTTTGTGCCAAGCCTTGTACGATAACACGCAATTCCCATATGAGTTCTTTAATATCTATGGTCTCTGCATGAACCTGCATTTTTCCCGCTTCAATTTTAGAAAAATCTAACACATCATTAATCAAACCCAATAGTTGATTGGCGGAGATACGGATTTTATTTAAATCTTCAGTCCATTCAGAACCTGTTTCTTCTGCTTCTTCATGCAACATGTCGCTATAACCAATAATGGCATTCATGGGGGTTCTTAATTCATGACTCATATTAGCTAAAAAGCTGCTTTTAGCCATATTGGCAGCTTCAGCCGTTTGTTTTTCACGTTGACTATCTTGATATTGTTTTTTATTTTCTAATGATTGTTTTTCAAAATGCAAAGCTTGTTGAAACATAGCAAAAGCATTGCCTTGCTTGTCGGTAGTGTGTTCTACTTGTTTGATTAATACTTGATTGGTTTTTTCTAATTGTTTAATTCTATTTTCTAAAGTTTGGATATATTTTTCGTGTTTATGATGAGACATGGTATAGACCTCCTATTGAGCAATAGCAACACCTGTGAAGGTTTGATTAATGTGTAGGGCGTTGAGTTGTTCTCCATACGTATTAAAACCAAATATATGATATTGTTGCACCAAGTGATTGATATTTCCATATAAATCTTTGCGGTCAATTTCTAAGCGTCTTAAAATACAATCACAAGCCAGTACCAAACCGATGTCCCCTATTTCTGCACTAATAAGTTCTAAGCTGTGATGTAGGTTGCCGACTAAATCACCGCATTCACCTATTCTAAGCACCACACCGGTATCAATCGCACAATAAAACGATAAGCTATCATCTTCAGGCTGACGCGCTAAAATAGAACGCACATGGTATTGTCCGGCGACTTTGACCAATAAAGGTGACAGGGCATATACTGATGGGTCTAGTTGTTCTATGGGAATACCTAATAAACGTGCATATTCTTGTGCAGCGGGAGCACCATTTAATTCATAAACAATACGCTGTGCAGCATCGGCTTCTGTCACCACTACGATTTTTTCAGTGGCTTGAAAGTGTTCGGTTTTAAATACTTTTAGAGGCTGTCGAGTGTTAATTAAAGTGAGTAATGCACCATCTGTATGAAAAGCGCCTTGATAATAGATATAGGTATTTTTAAAGTTAAAAGCATCTGCGCTTGAACCACCAAACAAAGGAATGCCGCCCAGAGCTTCATATAATGTACTGACCAGCACTTCTTCTTTTTTGCTTAAACCATCGACTAATAAAAAGCCAAAAGAGTGTTCTGGATCAAGCATCTCTGTGTTCTGATGAAAGTCTTGCTGAAATTGTTGAGCAGTGTGCAGGGTGGTGGCCATATTAAAGGCTTGTAAAGATTCAATCAGTAAGCAATCCACATGAAATGCTGATTGGCATAAACTGATAGCCACTAAAGAAGCTTCGGTATAACCCGATACGCTGATTTCTCCAGCCGTGGTGCAGCCAATGACGGGCATATCACCAAACCATCGTGCAAAAGCTTCAGCCAATGAGGCTTTATCGTAACTGGGACTGCAATAAAAGAGGATAATGGCAGGTGTTGCGGGGCTTAAACTGTGATAGATGTCTGCAACAGCAGAAGCGGCATCGGGATGTTGGGAACAAGCTTGTTTCCATGTAGGTGTCTGATTCATAGTTTGTTATGTTTTTAAAATAAACAGGCTGCGTGAAACCACCTAAAGGTGGTCTGGTGATATTTTATATAGTACGACTCATTCACTAAAAACCCCAAATAATAGATACTGTTTTTAGAGGCAAGTCACACAATAATGCGGAGGTTTATACGCCTACTGCGGTTTTTTTGTTTAAATGAGGCAAAATTAACACTTTTGCCTCACCTCACTGTTTAGCTTAAAAAAATGATGAGACTTTTTGTAGATGTGGGTAATAGCTGTTGTAAATGGGCCTTTTCAAGCCAGCAGGGTTTATCAGCTCAGCAAAGCATGGACTATACCGCCGATACTCTGCTCATGAGGTTAGATACACATTGGCAAAACTGGGCACAGGTGCCAACTTCAGTGTGGGTATCGAATGTGGCGGGAAACGAGATTCGCACTTTATTGCAACAATGGATGGCGCAACATTGGCAGTGCTCGGTGGTCTTTGCGCACACTGAAACACGAGCTTGCGGTGTAGTGAATGGGTATGAGCAGCCACAGCAATTAGGTGTGGATCGCTGGCTGGCATTGTTGGGCGCACATCAGCTTAATCCCGAAGGGCGCTGTCTGGTGGTGGATTGTGGGACAGCGGTGACGCTGGATGTGCTTAATCAGCACGGTGAACATCAAGGCGGATGGATTTTACCGGGTTTGCAGATGATGCGCTCAGGCTTACAAAAAAATGCTCATGCACTGCAACATCTGGCTGTTGAAGGAAAGGATGAGACGGTGCAAACCCTTGCTAGGCCACCTGGTTTTTTACCCGCTAAAAATACCCAGGACGGTATATTCTTTGGTACGCTATATGCCGTTATTAGCTTAGTCACGCAGGTATGGAACACGGTTTCAATGAACGGAAAATGGCCATTAAGTATTTTTTTGACGGGTGGAGCAGCACTGGAAGTGTATCCACATTTACCCATGTTATGTCGGCATGAGCCAGAACTGGTCTTAAAGGGTTTGGCCTACTGGGCGGGAGAGCGTGCATGAGATTTCTAGCCTTGTTATTGTTGTTGATCAATGTGTTAGCCTTTGCTTATTGGCACATGTTTGATCCACCACCGCCCCCAGAGCAGGTCTATATCTCTTCTTATTTGCCTGAAGGCGTGAAACCGCTCCAGTTATTATCTGAAACTGATAAACCGATGGCTGCTGCCCTGCTGGCAGAGAATCATGCAGCAACCCCGGTTACAACATCCACAGCATCCATTGAACCTCCTCCAAGCCCGACACCTGCTCCCGAATCCGAAGCAGCAGCGCCTGTAGATACAGCCAGCACAACGGAAGAAGCACAGCCTGTTGAACCTTTAGTGGCAGTCGCCGAAGTGCTAGACACTCAATTTTCTGATGAAAACACTAACACCCCTGCTGACACTGTAGACACACCAGAGACTCAAGATAATTCATCGCAAATGTTGTCTGATGTTGAAACCGAGGCTTTGTTGGCGGCTATTCAGGGTCTTCCTGTCCCTCCTGAAAAATCTGAAAAAAATGAGACTCAGCCTTCAGCAGCACCAGACACGGCTCAACCTTTGGTGAAGGGACAGCGCTTATCCGATACTGTGGCTCGCAGTTTTTCCCGTTTGGGACAATTTCGCATGACCAAGGTGAAAAAATTAGACAGCAAAACCCTGCTGGCAGCGAATATGCCTGAACGTCAATTTTTATCTTCAACGCCTTTAGCTTCGCCAGATGCCCCCGCTGCTCAGCCTCAAGTGATTCAAGGCTTGCCCAGCACGCAGTTTCAGCCTATTCAGCATGGCAGCAGCATCTTGCAAGTGCCCTCCGCCATTGCCCAATTAAACACCCGCACAAGCTCCCTAGCCTCTGCGCCCTCTACCGCAAAAACCTTGTCAGCCTTAGCCGCACATCCAGTGACTTTACCGCTCACGGCTTTAAAACCTAAACCGACGGCGGCTAAGTTATCAACAGCCCCTTCCATCACACCCAGTCCCCAGCAAAAAACCACGACAACACCTTCCTCACGCAGTCATAGTCAGAAAACAGTGTGTTTCCGCACCGGGATTTTTAAGCAGCGCAGTACGGCTGAAAAAGCCTTACAGTGGTTACAAAATAGAGGCGTGAAGGCCACCTTAAAAACGCATGGACAGCAGGAAAAAACCGGCACCTGGTTATATCTTCCACCGTTTAGAAACCGTACCTTAGCGCGACAAGCAGAACAAGAATTAGCCCGTCGTGGTGTGCGGGATTATTATTTAATGACGAAGGCACCGTGGAATAATGCGATTTCTTTGGGCGTATTTAGCACGGAAAGCAATGCAACCCGGCGTTTAGCAGAATTGAAGCAAAGAGGTTATTATAATGTGAGAGTGCAGCATCGTTATAAGGGCGATAATAGCTATAAACTGGATTTACGGCTGTTGGAAAAATCTAAAGATACCTTGAAATCTTTTGCGAATGCCTTTAAGGTGCTGACTCCAAGGCCAATTAATTGCCAATAGTTTCTCAGATTTAGATAATAGAAATTTTTTAGCAATTTAGACTTTAGATTTTTGTTTAAGCACAGTATAATGCCGCTTTTTTTACAGCGCTGAAAATAAAAGCCCTGATAGTTAAATGGTATAACAGGTGATTTGTAATCACTTATTGGGGGTTCGATTCCCTCTCGGGGCTCCATTTCTATATCACTGAGCCTGACAGTAAATAAATTCTCAAAATTCTCCGTTGTTACACACAGGCTTTAAATAACAGTCCCCTAGGTTTGAGGATTAGAGAACTGAAATAACAGCTAGTTCATTTGCATCGTAATCATGTTTAAGATGCGATGAATAAATCTAAATGGGTTTGTACTTGATGACGGATAAATTGCCAACCATTGTGGTGGTGGATGATAGTTCAACCTCTATTTCACTCTATCAATTCAGCCTAGAACCACTTGATGTAGATTTTATTGGTTTCCCCTCGCCGGATAAAGCCCTGCCTTATCTGAAAGAACATGCACCTGACTTGTTATTTTTAGATATTATTATGCCTGGGATGGACGGACTCACTTTTCTACAACGTCTACGCAGTTTACCTGCCCACAAAAATACACCTGTAGTGATGGTAACATCTAAAGATTATGCGCAAGATCGCTATATTGCCAAGCAACTAGGCGCTTTAGATTTCCTAATAAAACCATTACGATTTAAAGAAATTCGTGAATTAGTTTATAAGCACGCTCGTGTTAAACCCCCTCAGATTGATCCCACCGCATGAATACTTTCCCTCATGATGCCTATTTACGTTTCTGGGGCGTGCGAGGTTCTTATCCAGCCCCTTTCGCCAGTCATCTCAAAGTCGGCGGCAATACATCTTGCGTAGAAATCTATGTAGATGGACATCTTCTTGTTTGTGATGGGGGCACCGGGATTATTCCCTTCGGCAGCGCTTTAATGGGACAAAAAGAAGTTCGAGAACTGACTATTCTTTTAACCCATTATCATTGGGATCACATTTCTGGCTTACCCTTTTTTGTACCCGCTTTTGTGCCCGGTTGGAAAGTTAATTTTTTTGGCCCTGGCAATACCCCTGAAGAAATTGAAACCCGTATTTCTGGTCAAATGCAAAGCCCGTATTTTCCAGTAGAAGTCGAAACTTGGTTAGCAGATATTCATTACTTGGCTATGAATGAAGGAAAAATTAATCATGGACCTTTTTCCATTTCTCATTTTAATGTGCATCATCCTGGTACCACCTATGGCTACCGTATTGAAGCGGCTGGAAAAACAATTATTTATGTATCCGATAATGAGCTGTCATTTATTAATCAAAATATTCAAGCTCGCGCCGAAGAAATGGATGAACAAGAATTACGATTAATTCAAGCCATGCAATCAGAAGAGCGTGATAATGCACTGCGCTATGCAAAAGATGCGGATATTTTTATTCATGATGCTCAATATACGGTAGCCGATTACAAACAAAGGCGCAGTTGGGGGCATTCCTGCTATATAGATACGGTTGAGTTTGCCATTGATGCAGGCGTGAAAAACCTTTACTTATTTCACGTTGATCCTAATTATCCCGATCTGAAAATTGAAGAACTACATCGTGATGCATTGCGCATTATTGATGAAAAAAAATCTTCATTGCGTTGCCATATTGCATGTGAAGGCAAGATTATACCTTTGCGCTGATTTTCATTTTCTTACGGTACCGATACCTGTTGTAACAAGGCTTGCACCAAAGCTTGCGGGGCTAATTGTTCCTTGGTTGAAAATAAGCGATGTCCTGCCACATAAGGCAATACCATTTGTACATCCTCTGGCAACACAAAATCCCTTCCATGCATTAAAGCCCACGCCTGCGCACTGCGCAAAATAGCAATACCCGAACGCGGTGACAAACCATTGCGATATTGTGGCGATTGACGGCTATAGCTCAAAATCGCTTGCAAATAATCGAGTAAAGCCTCCTGCACAATAATTTTAGGCACCTGTTTTTGTATGCTTAACAATTGCTGAGCATCCATCACTTCTTGCAATTGGGCGATCATATCGCGCCGATTCTGACCTTTCAGCAAATCTCGCTCGGAACGAGCATCCGGGTATCCTAATTCAACACGCATCATAAAACGGTCTAGTTGAGATTCTGGTAAAGGAAAAGTACCAATTTGATGCATAGGATTTTGCGTGGCAAGAACAAAAAACGGGCTAGGCAACACTCGTGTTTCTCCTTCTACCGTCACTTGCTGCTCTTCCATCGCTTCTAACAAAGCACTTTGAGTTTTTGGTGTTGCGCGATTGACTTCATCAGCCAGAATCATCTGCGCAAAAATAGGCCCTTTGTGAAACTTAAATTGCCCCACTTCTCGATCATAAATAGACACACCCAAAATATCAGCGGGTAATAAATCGCTAGTAAATTGAATGCGTTGAAAACTTAATCCCAACACTCTTGCCAATACATGTGCGAGCGTGGTTTTCCCGACACCCGGTAAATCCTCAATCAGCACATGCCCTCGTGCTAATAAGCAGGTGAGAATCAAACGAATCTGATGTTGTTTACCCAAAATAACGCGGCTTATTTCTGCGACTAGGTTATCTAAGGCTTTTTGTGTCAATTCTTGTTGCATAGTGTCTTTATCAACGTCATGTTCAATGGATTAACTGAAGGGTTAAAATAAGAAGCTAAGGATAAAGTATCTCATTGGTACAACCATACCCGCAATAGAGAAATCAATTGTTCGCTATTAACTGGTTTGGGTAAATAATCATTAGCTCCAGCTTCTAAACATTTACTACGATCATCTTTCATCGCTTTTGCGGTTAATGCAATGATGGGTAACTTGCGCCAATGCTCCTGCGCACGAATGTTGCGCATGGTTTCATAACCATCCATTTCTGGCATCATAATATCCATCAAGACAATATCTACATCCGCTTGTTTTTCTAACAGAATTAAGGCTTGTTTACCATTCTCTGCGGCTATCACTTGCATATCTTTTTCTTCTAGCACGGCACTTAAAGCATAAACATTACGAATATCATCATCGACCAGCAACACTTTACGGTTTTTTAAGACAGCTTCTTTATCATGCACTAAACGCAGCATATGACGTTTTTCTTCAGGTAATTTAGCTTCAATTTGATGTAAAAACAGACTCACTTCATCGACTAAACGCTCTGGAGAATAAACTGCTTTCAATACTGCATCACCATGCCATTCATTTAAATACTGAGATTCTTTCTGGGTTAATTCACGCTCAGCATAAAAGATAAGTGGCACTTGTGCGTCTTCTTGATGATCGCGTAAATGCTGTAAAAAAGGTAGTGCTTCTTGAGCATCCATATCCAACACCGAACAATCAAAATGGCGTGTTTTTAATACCGCTAATGCTTTAGAGACGGTATCTGCGACTACAATGCTCACATCCTTATTATCTAACCAATGTTTGATTTTATCAGCATGTTCTGGTCTATCAGACATCAATAGTAAATGACGCATATCTTGCTCTAAAATATGGCGAAATTTAGCAAAAGCTTCATGCAATTGTTCCATATTGACAGGCTTTAAATAATACCCCAATGCACCCATTTGTTTAACCGTGCGCCCATGTTCTCCGGCTGAAATCACATGAATGGGAATGTGTCGAGTGGTCAAATTTTGCTTAAGCCTGTCTATCACAGTTAAACCATCGACTAAAGGTAAACCTATATCTAACATAATGGCATTAGGCATATATTGTTCTGCCATAGATAAACCATCGCGTCCATTCTCTGCCAATAAACATTGATAACCTTCATCATGTCCGGCTTGCAACAATATCTCGGCAAATTGAGGATCATCATCAATCATCAAAATAGATTTATGTTCCGGTTTTAAATGCTCACGATCATCGACTAGCACAGAGGGTTTCTTTGATTCAGTGGGCGTGGTTTTATTTGTTTTAGCAGTAGGCATCTGTGGTGGTGGTGCAGCAAAATGATGCTGTTTTTCAGCAGAGCTTTGCTCAATTGTTTCAAGTTTTTCGGGAACATATAAAATAAATGAACTGCCTTCATTTTCAACACTGCGCAAGCGAATATCTCCGCCGAGTAAACGCGCTAATTGGCGAGAAATAGACAAACCTAAGCCTGTGCCTCCAAAGCGACGACTGGTTGTACCATCGGCCTGTTGAAAAGCTTCAAAAATAACTTGTGCCTTATGTTTAGGAATACCAATACCCGAATCAGTAACATTAAATGCAATACTGTGTGTGGCATCCAAATTAAGCCCCACTAATTCCTGTAATTCATCTTGCGTGGGACGGTAAATATCTAATGTCACCGCACCTTTTTGAGTAAACTTAAAAGCATTAGAAAATAAATTCGTCAATACTTGCTGCACACGTTGAATATCAGTGGTTAAATATTTGGGTATCTGCTCAGTAACACGAATATGAAAAGCCAGTTGTTGACGTTCTGCTATAGGTTCAAATCGCTGCCGAGTGTTATCTAATAATTGCGTTAAGGCAAACTGTTCTATATGTAATTGTACTTTTCCTGCTTCTACCTTAGATAAATCGAGAATGTCATTAATTAAGGTTAATAAATCAGCACCCGCATTATGGATGGTTTGTGCTTGTTCCGTTTCTTTTTCATCTAAATGCCCCTTTTTATTATTGGCTAACATTTGCGCGAGAATTAACAAACTATTCAATGGTGTACGCAATTCGTGCGACATATTAGCCAAAAATTCAGATTTGTATTTGCTGGTTAGCTCTAATTCATCCGCTTTAGTCTGTATCGCCATTTTGGCTTTTTCAAGCTCCCGATTTTTTTGTTCAACAGAGGCTTGTTGACGTTCTAAATCACGGGTACGCTCCTCCAATGTTTCATTGGTTTGGCGTAGCTCTTCTTGTTGAACTTGTAGTTCTTCTGATTGCGACTGTAGCTCTTCTGACTGGCTTTGTAGTGTTTCATTGCTTTCTTGTAATTCTAATTGCTGTGCTTGCATTTGTTCTTTTTGCGTGCGCAATACAGAAGATTGAGCTTCACTTTTTTCTAGTAAATTTTTCATTCTGTGACGTGACTCAGCTGTATTAATGGCAATACCTATCGTCGGCAATACCTGTTTAAGAAATTCTAGTTGCTTATCAGTAAATGGCTGAATAGAAGCTAACTCAATAACGCCTTTTACCTCATTCTCATATAAAAATGGAGCCACTAAAATCATCCTAGGCACTGATTCACCTAAACCCGATTGAATACGAAGGTAATTTTCAGGGGGGGATTCTAAAACAAAGGTTTTGCGTTCCATAGCAGCTTGTCCCACCAAACTTTCGCCAATAGAAAATTCATGTTTATGGGTGCTGCGCCAAACATAAGCATGTGTCGCCATCATTTTTAACACGGTTTTATGCTCGTCTTCTGCACTGGGTTGCAATAAATAAAAAGCACCCACTTGCGCGTCTAAATAAGGGACTAAAAAATTAATTATATCTTCTGCTAAATTCAGTAATGTTTTATCCCCACTGCTCTGTTCACTCAATTGGCTTTGCCCTGTTTTTAACCAATTTTGTCGTGTGTTTTCTGTGGTGGCATCCCCTAGTTTACGAGCCGCATGATCCAAACTGTTTTTAATTTCTTTAAAATCTCCAATAAATTCTCTTTGTACGTGAATTTGCATCTCACCTTGAGAGAGATGTCCAAGTACACGGCTGGTTTCATGAATTATCTCTTGCAATTCATCTCCCATTTCATTAGTCGCTTGCTTTAATTGTGCAAAATCACCAAGGAAGTCTGTTTCAATACGAGCCGCCATTTCACCCTGAGAAAATCGTCCAAATACTTGGCTAAGTTCATGAATAGTTGATTGTAAATTATTAGCCATGCGGTTCATTTCGGATAATAGCGTTCCAATTTCATCACGAGTAATATGGTGTTGGGTTCTAGCAGTGAGATGGCCTTGTGCAATTTGTCGAGCCGTGTCTAAGGCTGCATTTAAAGGACGAGTGATGCTGCGTGATACCATCAATAAAATAATAAGAATACCGAATCCAACGAACACAGTCGTCAATCCTACAACCCAAGCGGCTTCTTGGCGATCCTGTTCTGCATTATCACGCAAATGCAGCATATTTTTGCGATGATGGTTTTCTAGTTTTTGTAAATAATTTAAAGCCGTATGAAATATTTCATGCCCACTATTTACGAGCAATGTTAAAGAATCTTCTTTAACAAAATCTTTACTCATATTTAAAGCTTCACTGGCTTGTCCATAAAAATCTTTCCAGTGATGATTGAATTGAACAAGGTCTTCAGGTGATTTTAATTTTAGACCCGCATAAATTTGTTCAATAGTATGGATTTTCTGTCCAAGTTGCTGTTGAAATTGTTTAAGCTCTTTATCCAATGTGTTCATAGCTTCAACATCATAAGTGCTAGTATGGATAATTAAACGAGACCAAATTTCCCAGCTTATTTTTTCTAACTCAGCCGTTTGTATGATGATTTCAGCATGTTCATCGACTAATTTTTTCGACATGCCTGCCAGGTGATGAATATAAAAAAAGCTTACTACTCCCACTAATATTAAACAAGAAGTGGCTATAATGGCATTCATGGTGAGTTTTGTTCGGATTTTCATGCAATGTCCTTTAATCCAAGATGTCTTGGTTTTTTTCTAATAATTGACGCATTTGTGCCCGTGATTCTGCTGTGTTCACTGCAATAGCCATACTTGACATCGATTGTTCAAGAAAATTTTGATGCGAAGATGTAAAGGTATGAATGCTGGCTAGTTCTATCATACCTTTCAAATGGCCTTCATACATCATAGGCATGATTAACACGGTTTGCGGTTCAACTTTTCCTAAACCTGATTCAATACAAAGATAATGAGAGGGTAGTTTATCCAGAATAATGGTTTTTTGTTCATAAGCAGCTTGTCCTAATACACCTTCACCGAGTTTAAACCGAGATTTTTCTTCTGACGGGATATAAGCATGACTGGCAGTGAGCACGAGCAAATCGCCTGACACTGGCTGTTCAATACAATAAAAAGCACCTACTTGAGCCTCTAAGTATTCAGCCAAGAAATTAATGATATTGCGGCCTAACTGCGCTAAATCTTGTTCGCCACTGATGCGGGTATTGAGTTCGGCTAGACCCGTTTTTAGCCAATTTTCAGCTGTGTTTTGTTCTGTCATTTCGCGCAAACGCAAAGTCATGTGTGCTAAAGCCTGTCCTAATTGATCATGCTTAGAGAGCAACTTCACTTCACGACTATAATCACCTTGTGCAATAGCATTGGCTTGTTCAACCACTTCACGCAAGGTGATAGTCATATCACTCAAGCTGCGTCCGAGTTGATCGTTTTCTGATAATAATTTTATTTTTTGAGAAAAATCACCTTCGGCAATGGCTTTAGCTTGTTTGATAGTGGAGTGTATGCTGTTTCTTAAAGTACGCACAGAAGTAAGAATTTCTCCAATTTCATCATCATCCACATAATCAATATCAATTTCTACCGGATGGCCTAAAGCAAGACGTTGCTTAAGATAATCATTAATAGTGATTAAAGGTTGGGTCATTTTTCGCGTGCGGGTATACAGTAGAATGCTTAATAACAATAGAGTTAGAATACCCGTAGCTATAATGTAATAACGGATATGTATAAGAGGGGAATAAATATCATCTGTGTAACCACGCACACCGACAATCCATTGCGTGGAAGGCACTGGCGTAATATGAGCAATGACCTCACGCCCCTTCCAACTATATTTCATAACCCCTTGCTTTTGCGCCATCATTTGTTTTCCAAAAGCATATTCAGAGATGTTTTTCTCTAAAATTAATGCTGTTTCAGGATGAGCGATGATAGTGCCATCCTTATCCAACATATAGGAATGACCTTCTTTACCAATGCGTATCGGAGTAATGTGGCGCTCATTAAATTCACTGAGAATTTGTGAAACAAAGGTCACGCCGACAACTTTATTACCATCGCGCATGGGCGTGGCTAACACCACCACAGGAATGCCATTGACCAAACGTCCGCGTAGCACTTTAGATAAAGCATTTTGACCTTTGAGGGCGGCTTTGAAATAGCCTCGATCCGCAAAATTAACTTTACCGATTTTGTCAGGATTGGAGGAAGCGCGTAGCGTACCGTCTAGCGACAAAATGGCGATATGCACAAAACCATAGGCTTTTTTAAGCGCGATTAATTCTGCATTGACTTTATGAATAGCGGCTTCGTTGCCTGCATTTTCCATCACCACTGCTTTGAAATCAGCACGTTGCGCATTCACTTCTACTTGGCGCATCACATTATGAATCCAAGTCTCAACATCCCTCGCTAAGCCCTCACTTAATAACTGCATTTCCTCTTCTAGCAGGCCCCGCATAGCATCGCGTGCCAACACTACAGAAATATAGGTAATAGAGCCAATGCCGAGAGTAATCAGCAGCAGGACAGGCAGCAATAGTTTGTTTTGTAAGTTCCACCGCATGGTTTAACCTCTTAATTTTATGGCTTGGTGATCAGTGGTGTTGATCAATATTAGACTTGTCCAGGCTTAGAGCCTATACGAAAACGGGATAATCGGCTGCAAACCCGCCCTTTTGGTCAGGTTGTCCGCTTTTTTTCGTTAAATAGCCCGCTATTCGCCTTAAAAAACCGAAAAACCTGCCTCAAAATGGCGAATTTTCGCTTCGAGTCCCCATCTTCGTATAGGCTCTAAGAGCCTATACGAAGATGGGGACTCGAAGCGAAAAGCACCGCTAGACGCTAGAGTGATTGAATTCTCACGCCTTAGTCTCGACTTTTTATATCACTGGCGATATAATCCCTTTTTTCGAGTTTTCGGGGCGTAGCGCAGCCTGGTAGCGCACCACAATGGGGTTGTGGTGGTCGGAGGTTCAAATCCTCTCGCCCCGACCAGTTTTTAATGAAAAAGCCACTATCATAGTGGCTTTTTTTGTGCCTGAGCATTTTTTCATCAGTGGCGTTTTAGCGTATCCAGCAAACGTTGATGTAAATCAGCAAACCCGCCGTTACTCATGATTAACACTTGATCGCCACTGCGTACTTCCTTCAGCAGTGCTTGCAGTAAATCTTCCGTGTCTTGAAAAATCTGCGCGGCTAAACCTTGCGTAGAAAACGTCCAATCTTGTTCAGTCGGTTGATACACAAATACCGCATCCGCACCCTGTAAGGCCGGAGCCAATGTGTGCTGATGCACGCCTAATTTCATGGTATTAGAACGCGGTTCCAGCACGGCGAGAATACGTTGCTGTCCCCCTTTTTGACGCAACGCTTTAATGGTTTCGATAATCGCCGTGGGATGATGAGCAAAATCGTCATAAACCTTGATACCTTTGATGTCTCCGCGTAATTCCAAACGACGTTTAACGCCTTGAAAATGGCTCAATGCTTCGCAAGCAATAGGCACGGGCACACCCGCATGACGCGCAGCCGCTATCGCGGCGATGGCATTGCTGCGATTATGTTCTCCAGGCATCTTCCAGGCTAAGCTACCTTGCCAGTGCTCGCCTAAACAAATATCAACATTTTCAGCGCCTTCCGTGGCTTGCGCGTGCCAACCTTGCGCAGTGCCAAAGCCTTCGGTGGGTGTCCAACAACCTTGGGCTAAGACTTCATCCAAAGCGGCTTGTTCAGCGTTATGAATGATTAAGCCTTGTTGTGGCACGATGCGGATTAAATGATGACATTGGCGCTGGATCGCAGCGAGATCGGGGAAAATGTCGGCATGATCGTATTCCAAGTTATTTAAGATCAGCGTGCGCGGTCGGTAATGCACAAACTTCGAGCGCTTATCAAAAAAGGCAGTATCGTATTCATCCGCTTCGATGACAAAAAACGGGCTGTCCGTCAGTCGTGCGGAAATACCAAAATTCTGCGCCACACCACCGATTAAAAACCCCGGATCAAGCTTGGCGTAATCTAAAATCCAGGCTAACAAGCTGGCGGTGGTGGTTTTTCCGTGAGTGCCTGCGACGGCTAATACCCAACGAGAGGGCAATACATGCTCACGCAACCATTCTGGGCCCGACACATAGGGCAAGCCTTGATCCAGTACATACTCAACGGCGGGATTGCCACGCGATAAAGCGTTGCCAATAATGACCAAATCCGGTGCAGGCTGTAGATGTTCGACTTGATAGCCTGATAAGCAAGTGATGCCTTGCGCTTCAAGCTGAGTGCTCATGGGCGGATACACGTTGGCATCAGAACCTGTGACATGATGACCGAGTTGTTTAGCAATCACCGCCAAACTCCCCATAAACGTGCCACAAATGCCCAGAATATGTAGATGTAGGGCTGTTTTCACGAGAGAACATCCACCTGATTACGCATGAAATCTGCGGTTTTGAAAAATGAGCGGCGCAATTCTTCACGGGTTTTTTCTTCGATGCCCACATCCTCCAAAGCCTGCGTCATGCACAGCATCCAAGCATCGCGCTCTGCGTCGCCAATCGGAAAAGGCAGATGACGCGCCCGCAAACGAGGGTGCCCATATTTTTCCACATACAATTGTGGCCCGCCTAACCAACCGCTTAAAAATTCAAACAGTTTTTCTCGAATCAAGGCCAAATCGCCATCATGCATTGCACGAATTTTTTGCGCTTCAGGCAAGGTGTCCATTAATTCATAAAAACGTTCCACCAAGGCACGCACCTGTGGCTCCCCACCGATGCGCTCATATGCAGATAATATTTTGAAAGTCATGAATTTTTTGTCGGGTCAATGAGTTCATAAGGCAAGGGCAACAGATTTAATAGCGCCCCCGTGTGGCTGCCTAAATGCACAGGCGCTTCGCTATTGGCGACTTGAATCACGGCTAAACACCAGCAGCCGCCATCGGGATGCGGTTGAGCATTCACGATCTGCCCCACAGCTTGCGCTCCAGTGTCGGCAAACAAGGCATCACCTGGACTTGGAGTCGTATGCTCTGCGATGTGGGCAATAAATAAACGCCGTTTGAGTTTGCCCAAATACTGCGTGCGAGCCACGATTTCCTGCCCCGTGTAACAACCTTTTTTAAAGCTCACACCATTAATCGCTTGCAGATTCAGCATTTGAGGCAAAAATTCAGCGCTGGTACTTTCCATAATGTGCGGCATACCCGCTTGAATATCCTGTAATTCCCAAGCCGCCGCGCCTGCGGCTGTGACCGCTGCCTGTGCATTCAATGCAGACCACAATTCAATCATGCGTTCAGGCGGAGCTAACAGCATAAAACGCGGCTGCGTTCCCATGATGCGCAACACCGTCACATCCTGCTGGGTCAAGGCTGCATCAGTGTGTGCCGGAGGCGCAACACCTAATAGTTCCTCCAACACAGACTCCGCTTGCACACCGCCCAGACCAATGCACAACAGCTCCGCGCTGGCATCACGCAATTTGACCTGTGAACGCAAAATGTACATGGACAAGCGCTTCATGACTAAAGCTTGAAGCGCTGGCGGGTACAACAAATAATACGCATCACCCCGTTGCAACACGCGGAATAACACCTGCACGCGACCTTTCACCGAGCACCACGCGGATAATTGACTGCCGTGCTCCGAGACTTGCTTAATATCGTTACTCAACTGCCCCTGTAAGAACGTCACCGTATCCGCCCCTGCCGCTTCTGTTCGCGCCAGGTGTGATAAGTCACACAGAATCGTGGCGTTTAAGGCCGCCGCTTGTTCCGCTTGAGGCTGTCCAAAATGTTCCACCGAACCCGCTTCAGCCAACACTGCGCCGTTATTGTTTAAAGTATCTATCCATGTTGTCATTGATGTATCTCCCTGAGACGTTGTGGGTCAAACATTATAAGCAAAGGTCAGCGGAGTCAGGCGAAAAAACTCATCGGTATTTTGCCCAGCATTTTGAAGACGATAGAAATTGTAGGATGTACTGAGCGATAGCGATGCGCCTCTTGTGCCGTTTACGTTGTCTTTAACAACGATACTTGATACTTATTAAGAAGACGACGTTGGGCAGGCGAAATGTGCGGTGTGTTGATGATGAATAGAACGTACATCTCCATCGTACATGTCTTGGATGAGTTCTCCGTGCAAGGCATCGGTGTGGTGACAGACTAAGGTTTTGTTCAAGCACGCGACTCGATGTACATAGCTGGAAATAAAGCCAATATCATGTGAAACGACAATAATGGTCATGCGCTGATTAAAGGTTTTCAATAAATCAAAAATGTCTTCTTCGGTGCGCATGTCAATATTGGCAGTGGGTTCATCGAGCAATAGAATCTCTGGCTCGCAGGCTAAAGCACGGGCAATCAGTACGCGCTGTAATTGTCCGCCGGACAAGGTGCCGAGGCGTTGTGCGTGTAATGGGGCAATGTAAGTGTCTTCCATCACTCGCTGCGCAATGCGGCGATCTTCTGGGTTGTAGCCAAACCAAGAGCGGGTTTTTCCTAAGCGCCCTAATAACACGGTTTCTTCTACAGAAATGGGGTAATCGCGGGCAAAATCGGCAAACTGTGGCACATAACCAATCCGTGCCCGACCTTTTTCTACAGCTTGCCCTAAAAGCTGCACTCGACCTTGTTGGGGTTTTAATAAGCCGAGAATGATTTTTAGTAAGGTGCTTTTGCCACCGCCGTTGGGCCCTACTAAGGCGACGAATTCTCCTGCCTGCACTTGCCAATCTATGTTGTCTAAAATCAATGCGCCACCGGGATAGGCGAAGCTGATGTTGCGGGCTTCGATGACGCTCATGAGGGATTATCTGTGGTAGGTGTGACCGGGGCTTGGGTTTCTGGAGGGCGTGGTAAATAGCGTATCCAGAGCAAGAAGATAATTAACACATCTAACATGATCAAGACTTCCCAGAGATATAAATGCGCCCAATCAAATAGGGTGCGATTCCATTGTCCTAGGTAAAACAGGCTAATAATGCGAAGTAAATTCAGCACCTGTACGGTGAATACACCGAGCAGAAAGCCCGCTAATTTATGCAGCCAGGGCGCACGGGGAAAGGCGAAAATGGCGGCAGCGAGAATAATGCTGGCTTCTATGCCATTACAACCTGCTCGAATGGCGACGGCAAAGCCATTATCTAAGCTGCGGATCACCACGCCTTGTACCAACACTTGTGAGTCAAAGCTTTGAATCAGCCAGGTGCTAAAAGCGGCAATGCCTTCAGTCCAGGGTTGTACAAAGGCTTGTTGTACGGGGTGGGTGAGTTCTGCGGTAAATAGCAGCGCTTGAAGGACAACAAAGCCGATGAAAAAACGCACCATTAGAGGCGACCTTGCCAAGCGGTGCGCAGTAAGCACAGCCAGCCCAGCAGAAAACACACGCCGCCAACGGGTGTCACCATTCCCCATCCGCGTATGCCCGTAAGGCTTAAGACGTATAGGCTGCCGGAAAATAAGATAATCCCCATCAGCAACAACCCACCTGCGGCTTGTAACCAAGCAGAAGTTTTCTGCCAATGGGCAATGCCGCCAATCATGATGAGTCCCAGTGCATGAGCCATTTGATATTCCACGCCCGTGTTATACACGGGCAGATAGGTGCCTAAATCTTCTTTAAGGGCATGGGCTGCAAAGGCTCCCATCATGATGGCTAAAAAAGCATTCAAGGCTCCTAAGCCGATAAATAAGGATGAGCTATTAAGACGCATATTTGAGTTTTCCATGAGGCTTTGTTGAGTATTAAAAGGTAGATATTTTAGTCGGGTATACGTGAAATGGGCGTTAAATCTGAAAAACAGCTTGTTTGAGCATCGCTTTGACTCCATTTGAGAGAACCAGACTAAGATGATAGACCGGCATTATTGTCGTATTTTTATATTTTCACAGTATGGCTTTTTGTCCTGATGGAGTCTGCTGCTTAAAATTTAATATTTCCATTTAAATCCAATAAATAGTGGCTGTTTATAAGGCCATTTGAAAATTCTACCATTCGTCATAATGTGACACATAAGGCCACTTAACCTGTTATATAATGAAACAAACTTTTTTTGATTTAGGAGATTCTGAATATGAGTAACCTCGCCATTTCCCCGTCATCCGGTGTCACAGAGCGTCTGGATGACTTAAGCGACCTAGTCATTGACTACTTAGATGAATTAGGCATTGAATTTGTTTTTGGTATTCCTGGTGGAGCCATTGAACCGATTTACAACGCTTTGGCACGCAGTCAACGTGAGGGTCGGGTGCGACCCGTGGTGGCTCGTCACGAGGCGGGTGCGGCTTTTATGGCTGACGGTTATGCCAGAGAAACAGGCAAACTCGGTGTATGTTGTGCCACCACAGGCCCTGGCACAACCAACTTATTAACCGGAGTCGCTTCTGCGTATGCGGATAATATTCCTTTATTGGTGATTACCGCACAAACCGCTTTGCCCAGTTTTGGACGCGGTGCTTTTCAAGAGTCTTCCTATGATGCTATTGATACGGTGGAAATGTTTGAAACCTGTACGCGCTACAGTACGGTGGTCACACATCCTCATCAACTAGAAAGCAAGCTGGCTACCGCCATCACTTTGGCACTACGTGAACCACGAGGCCCGGTTCATTTAAGCTTTCCAATGGATATATTGCGTCATCCCGCCCAAGAATATCGTGCTTACCCTAATCTCGAACATTTATTAACTAATCCTTTATCCGCACCTGTGGACAACCGTACATTACGTCAGTTGTATCATGAAATTATTGAACAAAATAAACGGGTTGTATTACTACTCGGTAGTGGTTGCCGGGAAGCTATGCCCGCCATTTTACGCTTTGCTGAATTTGTCTATGCGCCTATTTTAACCACCCCCCAAGGTAAATCCTGGTTAAACCCACGCCATCCTTTATATCGCGGCGTATTTGGCTTTGCTGGGCATGAAAGTGCTCGACGCGCATTGATAGAATTAAAGGAATACGATGAATATCATAAAAGTGCTGAGGATTCAGGCAGCACTACGCTGATTCTGGCGGTCGGCACGAGCTTAGGTGAATGGTCTACCGATAGCTGGGATAAAGATATTTTGATGAATAATCGCCTAGTGCATATTGATTCATCAATGGAACGCTTTGCACGCTCACCAATGGCGCATTTGCAAATTTATGGTCGTCTCAAAAGCATTTTTGAAACCTTATACGACTGGGCAAATGAAGAACAAATGGCAGGTATGCACTGCCCTTGGACGGCCTGGACAAACGCTGATGCCCCCCGTGTTTCAAGTCAAGAAGTACAAGAGCACGATCAAGAAGCCAACTATTACGCTCCGCCTACCATTCAACTCATGGATCGAGATAAATATCTGCTCAGTAGTACGGATACGGTGATTAAGCCACAGCGTTTAATGTATGAGTTAAATCGTAAATTACCGCCACAAGCGCGTATTCTCGCGGATACGGGCAATAGCTTTGCCTGGACCACCCATTATCTTTTGCATAAAACGCCGGGCACTTATCGCTTAGCCATGGGTTTTGGTTCAATGGGATGGGCGATAGGTGCAGCAGTGGGAACGGCAATGGCTAAGCCCGATGTACCCGTTATCTGTATTACTGGAGACGGTAGCATGTTGATGAATGGGCAAGAATTAACCGTTGCGGTCGCAGAACACCTAAAAGTTATGTTTATTGTCCTCAATGATCGCAGCTTAGGCATGGTTAAACATGGTCAACGCCTCACGGGGGCAGAGCGCATTGCTTATGAATTACCTGCGGTTGATTTTGCCATGATGGCTAAAGCTCAGGGGGCTGAAGGTTATACGATTAAATGCTTAGATGACCTGGAAAAACTGGATTGTAATGTCATGTGTCGCATGTCAGGGCCTGTGTTATTAGACGTGCATATTGATCCTGAAGAAGTGCCTCCCATGGGAATGCGAGCACGCGCCCTTAAATCCGCTTAAACCCCCTACTCAATACCCTTCATTCCAATACTCGCTTAGCGAGTGTTGTGTATTAAGCGGTACCCATCATCCTTCTCGCCTCTTTATCCTCATTCAATACCATTGAAATCAATATAGCAAAATTATATCAGTTGTTAAGACTGCCAGTCCTTTAAGGACTGGCAGTCTTGGATTTGGCTATATCAAAAGCCTATAAATGATATATTTCAGCTATAGACTCGTCCAGGCTTAAGCCGCCGTAGCGAAAAGCAGTGGGATTGAGCGGTTTTTTTCGTTCGTATGAAAAGCATCACTGCCATTAAGTTAAGAAAAAAGACTTGCAGTTTAAGCGCTTAACCTCCCCTCCTTGAAGGAGGGGATTGAGGGGTGGTGAGCAAAGGCATTCATTCCTTGACAAAAAATCGAAGGAAAGAAGCTCTCCATCCCCCCCTCGCCCCCTTCTGCGAGGAGGTGCAATAAAATCAATGGCTTGCAATGCTACTTGGCTTAACTTAATGGCAGTGATGGAAAGCATAGGGATTCGTGTAACGAAGATAAACGAAAAAAACCACCAATATCCGCTGTTTTACAGTCGGTGTCTTAAGCCTCGACAAGTCTAATATTGAAATCAATGTGGCTTGAACGCATCTTGTCTGTGTTACCCCACATAAAGGAGGCTTTACCATGTTACGCAATTTCTCTCTCTCTACGGTTTTTTTAGCCCTGTGTAGTGGATTGTTCAGTCTAAATTTACAGGCTGCACAATTTGAAACTTTTGGCGATTATGTAGTGCATTACAACGCCATTAACACCAGCCTATTGCAACCCGAAGTAGCTAAGCAATACGGCATTAACCGCAGTAAAAACCGTGCCTTATTAAATATTTCTGTGCGCAAAAAAGGGGCGGGTAATATGACACAAGATAGCGCTGTGACCGCTTTAGTCAAAGTCACCGCGACCAATTTAAATGCGCAGTTACAAACCCTAGACATGCGTGAAATTCGTGAAGGCGATGCCATTTATTATATTGCTCAATTGAGTATTGATAACGCCGAGACTTTAAACTTTAACGTCAAAGTTGATCCTGAATACAAAGGCCAACAACATGAAGTTAAATTCCGCCAACAATTTTTTGTTGATTAACACCAACAGATGTTAATGATGAGAAATAACACCGCTTAAAGCGGTGTTATCCTTAAAATCCCCTTCTATTCCCTGTAAAAAAGCCCTTCATCTCTCCCCGTTCCTGGCCTACGTTTGCGCTACACTGCCCCGCATGAATACTTACACCCTTGATAGCTTATTGGACGCAGATGTTTTTTCTTATCTCGATCAGCGTTTTGCGCATTTTTTGGCACAACTGAGCCAACAACAAGAGCCTTTATTTCTATTCAGCGCGGCATTAGCCAGTTTTTGGACACGCCAAGGCCATATTTGTTTAGATTTACCCGCCTTAGCAGGACAGCCTTTACCCTTAGAAAATACTAGCTTATCAGGCTGTTGCCCTGATTTAGACACCTGGTTGGCTGCTTTGCAAAAAGCGACCGTTATTCAAGCCCCTGGCAGTGATGCGCCGTTAATTTTAACCCCGCAACATCGCTTGTATTTGCATCGTTACTGGGCTTATGAAGAAAAGCTGAGCCAACATATTCTCGCTCGCTTGCAAGCTAAACCCACAGTTTTTGATGAAGCAGCGGTGCAGCGCAGTCTGCAACGTTTATTTGCCGCCAATACTCAAACCCCTGATTGGCAAAAAATCGCAGCTTTAACCGCGATGTTGCAGCGTTTTTGCGTGATTTCAGGAGGCCCTGGTACGGGTAAAACCACCACGGTGATTAAGCTTTTGGCTGTGTTGATTGAGCATAGTGACAAGCCTTTGCGTATTGCTTTGTTGGCTCCCACAGGCAAGGCCGCGATGCGTTTGCAAGAAGCCATGAATCAACACAAACAAACACTGCCTTGCGATGAGGCGGTGAAACAACAAATTCCTGAAGACACCGCTACGATTCACCGATTTTTAGGCTATCAACCCCATTCGCCGTATTTTCGTTTTAATGCCGATCATCCCGTACCTGTGGATGTGCTGGTGGTGGATGAGGCTTCAATGGTGGATTTAGCGTTAATGAGCAAGCTGGTGCAGGCTTTACCGCCTCATGCGCGGCTGATTTTGTTGGGCGATAAAGATCAACTGGCCTCTGTTGAGGCGGGAGCGGTGTTAGGCGATGTGTGTGCGGGGTCTGGGGAGCAGGGTTTTTCTGACGATTATCAAACCCGTTTAAAAGCCATGCTGGGCGATGCTTGGACGCTATCGCCTAGCCCCACTCGTTCGCCTTTGCAAGATGCGATTGTGGTGTTGCAGCACAGTTATCGTTTTGGTAGCGACACGCCGATTGGACAGTTAGCGCGGGCGATTAATGCTGGGCAGGTGTCCCCGGTTATTCAGTGTTTACAAAATAACCGCGAGGCTTCGCAACGTATTCGTTGGTTTTCAACGCCTGACCTATTTGATAAACCCGTCACCGAACTCATTGAACAGGGTTTTGACGATTATTTACAACAGCAAGACCCCGCCTTGGCATTAGAGTCCTTTAATCAATTTCGTGTTTTATGTGCACATCGTAGAGGTGAATATGGTGTGGGCAAACTCAATCAACTCATTGAAAAGTTGTTGGTTCATAAGGGTTTATTGCGTATTAGAGGGCGCTGGTATGTAGGGCAACCGCTGATGATCACGGAAAATGACTATCACTTGCGCTTGTTTAACGGCGACATCGGCATTGTGTTGCCTGATCCCCAACAACCACGGCGTTTACTGGCTTTTTTTCGCACTGCCGAGCAACATATCCGGCATTTTCTTCCCGCCCGTTTACCGCAGCATGAAACAGCCTATGCCATGACCATACATAAAAGCCAAGGCTCCGAATTTGAAAAGGTCTTCCTCGTTTTACCCGACAAAACCTCGCCCGTTCTCAGCCGCGAATTGCTCTACACAGGCGTGACGCGAGCTAAACAAGCCGTGGCTATTTTAGGTTCAACGTCGGTTTTAACTGATTGCATCCAGCGCCGTGCATTACGCACTTCGGGTTTACGCGATAAATGGGGGAACAATGAATAAGTTATTAGTATTACACGATTATTTTGAATCTTTAGAAGGCGGTGGACGGCTCAGCAGCATTTTGGCAGACAAACTTAATGGCGCATTAGGCTATGGCTTTGCTAAAAAAAATCATCTTTTTTTACAGAATATTTCAACACAACATGATTTACACACCTTTAGCCGTCTGCCTTTGTGGCGGCAGTGGCGACTGGCTCATGCCTTTCAAACCCGTACCGGATTTGCGCAACACTATGACATCTTGGTGTATAGCGGCTTTTACTCGCCATTAGCCGTTGCCCAGCACACGCAAGGGCGCAACGTGTTGTATTGCCATACGCCCCCGCGTTTTATTTATGATCAACGGGACTTTTACCTCAGCCAGTTACCCGCGCCCCTGCGCCCATTGTTGCAGCATTTTATTCATTATTTACAACCCCGTTATGAAGCGGCGGTGCAGAAAATGGATGTCATTGTGGCTAATTCTGAGAATATTCGTCAGCGCATTCAGCATTATCTGGGGCTAGAAGCACAAGTGGTGTATCCGCCTTGTGACATCCACGCTTATCGCTGGCAACCGCCACAAGATTATTATTTATCGCTGGGTCGCCACGATCCTTTAAAGCGCATTGATCTGATTATTCGTGCTTTTCAGGCCATGCCGGACAAGCGTTTAGTGATTGCCTCTGGCGGTGCGGAGACCCCAAAATTACAACAATTGGCACAGCAGGCAGACAATATTGAGTTTGTCGGTTGGCAAGATGAGGCGGCTTTACAAGCCTTGATAGGACAAGCCATTGCGACGATTTATATTCCTCAAGCCGAAGATTTTGGCATGTCTCCAGTGGAGTCGATGGCGGCGGGTAAGCCCGTGATTGGGGTGGCGGATGGCGGTTTATTGGAAACCATTGTGCCGCAGCAAACAGGCTTATTGTTGCCTGCGCAACCTGTGGAAGATGATTTAATTGCGGCGGTGCAAGCGCTGGATAGGGATAAAGCGGTGGGGATGCGGGTGGCCTGTGAAATACGCGCTAAACACTTTCAACAAGCGCATTTTCTGCAACAAATGCAGAATATTATTGAAGATGTATGACGAAAAAAGTGACTTGAAGATAAAAGCATAGTAAAGGAGAAACATTGATTTTGACGGTTATGTTGATCCGCTTGTTAGCAACTTATAGAAATTCAAATCTAAGGAAATAATAATGAACATTGTTGGAGCTAGATGGTGGAAGTTTGATTTTCACACACATACACCTGCTTCTTTAGATTATGGTAGAGGCGATAGTCATTTAAGAAATACCAAAAGTCCTAGAGATTGGTTGCTAGATTATATTTCCCAGGGTATTGAGTGCGTTGCCATAACTGATCATAACACTGGTAACTGGGTTGATAGACTTAAAGACATCGCACAGGTTTTAAGAAGTGAGGGTTATTCGATACATGTTTTTCCAGGAGTAGAAATAACCGCAAACTCAAATATCCATATCTTAGGAATATTTGACCCCACAAAAACATCAGCTGATATCAATGCAGTTGTTGGTGCTTCAAAATTTCGCGGTCAAAAAGGTAATAGTAATGCTGTCGCAGAAGAAAGTGCTGAAAATGTAACCAAAGAAATTTTAAAGTCGGGTGGGATAGCTATTCCAGCACACATTGATATGAAAGCAGGTCTTTGCCAACAGTCGTCATCTCATACGATAAAACAGGTTTGCGAGCACGCTAGTGCTGTTGAGGTTATTTTTCCCAATCAAGAGAAAAAAGAAACCCCATTATCAAGGTACAATAACTTAAGCTTTGATTTACCCTCAGTAATTGGTTCTGACTCTCACCATCCAAATAAAGTTGGGCGATCATATAGCCAAAATATATCAGTTATATGCGAGGGATAACGCTGCTTGGAGCGACATTACCTATAACGTTATACAACTCATATAAAATGGCTATATACTTGGATCAAAATGTCAACCCCTTCCATTGAAGGTTTAAAGTTAGCTTTAGTTGATGGTGCATCATCTCTTATTCGATCCGACAAAGAATATTCCAACCCGAATAGAGCTTCAAATATATTGTTACACTCAATAAAAATTGAGAATTCTAAATATGCAGGTAGAGGAACACCTTTTGAAGTCGAATTTAACCCTTGGCTAAACTCTATCATTGGTGGGCGCGGAAGTGGTAAATCTTCAATTTTAGAGTTTATCCGCATAGGGATGGATCGAAGTAGGGATTTACTTAATTTAAGTGAAACTAACGAAATTCGGCGATCCTTTGAAAGTTTTATAAGATTATCCACCTCAAGAGATTCAGAGGGTGTCATGCTAGATGACACCAAAATAACCTGTATGTATGCACGAGATAAGGTTTATTACTCACTTCAATGGATTAAGAATAACAACTCCGTTTCAATCATGCGTCATGATGGTGAAAATCGGATAGTTGAAAATGGTGATGCATATTCCAGGTTTCCCATTAAAATATTCAGTCAAAAACAAATATTTAACTTAGCTAAAAACCCGAATACTCTCTTGAGATTGATTGATGAGTCATCTACTGTCAGCTTCCAGCAGTCAAAAATGGATTGGCAGGAAAAGTGTACCCACTTCCAAACATTGTGTAGCCAAAAAAGAGAGCTTGAATCGAAGTTGTCAAACAATAATACTCTACTAGGACAGCTAGCCGATATAAAGCAAAAAATAATAACTTTAGAAAACTCTGGCCACAAAGAAGTATTGAGTGATTATCAAGATTTCCAAGTAAAAAAAACGGCTATCTATCAATATGAGAAAGATATTGAAAATTTAAACAATAAAGTTAGTGAAATATTTAATTCAGCAAATCTGCCAGCCATAGATACAAGCAGTTTTGATACAAAATCGAGCAGCGAAATTGCGGTCGTACAAAAGTTAACGGGATTGTCCCAGAAGGTCGTATTATTCAAAGAAACTATCGACAATGAAATGAGAGTTATTGGCAATGAGTTATCTGAACTCAGGAAGTGGTACATTGAGAGTGAGTTCAATCATTGCCATACTACCGTAATTGAAAAATATAAAAAACTAACCGAAGAACTAACCAATCAAGGTATAAATAGTCCGTCTGATTATGCAAAATTAATAAATGATAGAGAAACCGTTAGTAAATCATTAAAAAGCCTAAAGAGTATTGAAACTCAAGTTGGTGAGCTTGATTTACAGATAAATAGTGCATATCAAGAAATAATTAATGCACGGAAGCAGTTAACCGAAAATAGACTTAATTTTTTGAATCAATACCTTGGCAATAATGATGTCATAAAAATTGAGCTTTTCCCCCTATCAGATGAAGATGAAATCGAGGCATCCTTTAGAAAAATCATTGGAAAGTTTAGTGGTACATATTCTGCGGAATTATTTGATTTAGAGAGAAAATCAGGATTTCTCTTTAGCTTGAATTAAAAACTAACATCGCTTAGAAGCCCTGTTGATACTAATGCTCTCGATCCTTGGTTTTTATTAGTTCATAAATTTAAAGAGGAATTATTTAATTTCAATTCAGGTAAAGTGTTGAGCAATAAGCTTGGAAAGCGATTTATTGACTTTATGGGGCAGCTACCACCACAAACTTTTGATGAAATTAAATTATGGTTTCCAGATGATAAGCTAACAATTAAGTTCAATGATGGAAATAGGTTTAAGGATGTTTCACAGGGTTCCGCAGGGCAAAAAGCATCAGCAGTCTTATCTTTCCTATTATCATATGGAACGGAGCCACTTATTTTAGATCAGCCAGAAGATGATCTTGATAATGGATTAATAACTAGTTTGATCGTATCGAAATTGCAGACTAATAAAGCCAATCGGCAGATAATTGTTGTAACGCACAACCCAAACATCGTTGTAAATGGTGATTCAGAGTATGTTGTTGCTTTAGAAAGTAAAGGGCAAATAAGTGACGTGGCTTCAGGAGCGCTCCAGGAGATAAATGTTAGAAAGAAGGTGTGCGAAATAATGGAAGGCGGCGAACGCGCCCTCCAACAAAGATATAGAAGAATGTTTAATGTTTAATTGATCAACGAGAAAGATTAGACTTCTAAACCACACCTGCACGCAGCAAATCATGCATGTGCAGCGCACCCATTAAATGATGGCGTTCATCGACCACCAATAAACCGCTGATTTTATGCTGCTGCATCACGCCTAATGCATCCACGGCGAGATGCTCTGCCTGCACGGTTTTGCAGTCTGTGGTCATGGCTTCTTGAATACAGGCTTGATGAACGTTCATGCCGCTATCCAAGGTGCGGCGCAGATCGCCGTCGGTATAAATACCGCACAGTTTATTATCCGCATCGACCACGGCAGTCATGCCTAAACCTTTGCGGGTCATTTCTAATAAGGCTTGTTCCAAACTGGCATCAATGGATACCGTCGGCATGTTGGCATCGGTATGCATAATATCGCTGACCAAGAGTAATAAGCGCCGCCCCAGACGACCGCCGGGGTGGGAGCGGGCAAAATCATCGGCAGAAAATCCGCGACTTTCCAATAACGCCACCGCCAAGGCATCCCCCATCGCTAATGCCGCTGTAGTGCTGGCGGTGGGAGCCAGTCCTAATGGGCACGCTTCTTTTTCGACGCTGACATCAATATTCACCGTAGCGGCTTTTGCCAAAGTAGATGAGAGGTTGCCTGTCAAGCTGATGAGCGGTATGTCTAAGCGCTTGATCAACGGCAAAATAGTCAGGATTTCTTCCGTTTCGCCAGAATTAGATAAGGCCAGCACCACGTCTTTATCCGTGATCATACCCAAATCACCGTGGCTGGCTTCTCCGGGATGTACAAAAAACGCAGGGCTACCTGTGCTGGCCAGGGTCGCGGCGATCTTGCCGCCAATATGACCGGATTTGCCCATGCCAATGACAACAATGCGTCCATGACATTGCAGGATATGTCCACAAGCCATGACAAAGTGCTCATCCACCCGAGAGCGCAGCGCATTGAGCGCTGCGGCTTCAGTGTCTAAGACGGCAAGACCCAGACGTTTAAGTTGTTCTGCGTGCTGTTCGGAGAAAGTAGGAATATGCATCATTGTGCTTAAAAGTAGTACTTCAGTCCTAGATAAACCCCACGACTTTGACGAGAAGGCAGGGTGTTGATTTCACCCCGCACCATTTCTGGAGAATACACGTCTTCATCCAGTAGATTGTAAATATAGCCATTGAGTAACAAGGTGTTTTCATTAGAAACACCGAACCATTGTCCAATATCTAAATCTAGGTTTAAGGTCATCAAATGTATGGCATCAGCGGGTGGATTGACATCGCGCGTGTTACCAAACTTAATATTGACATCATGCGCACTAGAAAAATAATTATCGTATAAACCTACGCTGAAATGTTCAGAGAATTCATAACTCACACCGAGTTTAAGCATCAAACTCGGCACAGTCGTGTAGTCTTTAAGGTCATTGCGACGATTTTCTTGATAAGCCGCAGAACCGATAAAGATGAGCTTATCCAGAGCTTTGAATTTCCCTTCTAATTCCCAACCATGCAAACGTAGTTCTGCTTGATTATTGAAAGTGCCTAAACCTGTTAAAGTATCGGTGGTTTGAATAATCAAGTTTTCTTGATGGCTATTAAAATAAGTCAACGCCCATTGATAATCATCAGCTTTATAGAACAACTGTAAATCATACGTATTCACCGTTTCTGGTTCTAAGTTTGTGTTGCCGACTACAACAGGCAATGCATCCACTGAATTTTCAAATTCAAAGGCCGCACGATAGGCTTTGCTGTATAAGGCTTTGATGCCTAGTTCATCATTAAACTGATAAATAATGCCTAAGCGAGGTACAAAGCTCCAGTCCTGTCCCGCAGGTTTTACTGCTTGCCCACCCGCAATGAAACGCAATGATTGTTGTGGCTGATAAATCATTTGAGTGTAGAGGGTGTACCAGGTTTCACGGTAATCTTTTACGATGTCAACCATCGCCTGATCACTTTTTTGCACGGCGGTGGTGTGCCCTGATGTTTTATACGCAGTGCCACCTAATAACCAGGACAATTCATCGTTTTTCCAATAATGAGTCAGTTCAAATACCCAATCATCATGACCTTCATCAACATCTGCTAAAACAGAATTAAATGTGGTATCACGTTGGTTATAGGTTAAATTGCCTTGCAAAGATTGATGTTTAGAAAAGTGATGTTTGTAACCTAAATCTACAAAATATCGCGTGCTATCCGCTTGGGTTCCATTCCATGACCACCACGGTAATTCACCCATATGAGCTTCGCGGCTTTTCAGCGACATTAAATCTAAACTCCAGTTTGAATAATCTGCATGTAAATAAGCACTCACATTATGCTCATTCATCTGCTTGGCATCCTCTACATTTTCTTCATCAACCGCTTTAAAGTCCCAACCATTTTCATGAAAATATTTTACGCTGCCACTGAGTCTGAGTTCATCATAACGACGTTCAAAGTAAGCATCGGTCTTACGTGTACCTAAAGAACCCGCCCCCATAGATACTTCGCCTCTGCTTTCTCCTGGTGCTAATGAAGCCGCTTTTTTAGTAATGATATTGATTACGCCAGAAAAAGCATTAGTGCCATACAACACCGATCCGGGCCCGCGCACGACTTCAATATGGTCAATGGCGGTTAATGGAAAAGCACTATAAATGGGATAATTAATGCCTCCGGTTAAACCGTCTTTAAACGGTCTGCCATTGAGGAGTAATAAAACATGTGTATCTAAATCAGCAACTAAATCTCCGCGCATGGCTAACACGTTATGTGGATACATATACACCATCGGTTGATAAGTGCCCACTACCCGTTCTAATACTTCCGTTAAATTATTCGCACCAAAACGCTCTATTTCATTTGCTGTGACTACGCTAATAATACCGGGGGCTTGTTGAATTTTTTCATCGGTTTTAGAAGCCGTAGAAATGATGACAACATCGAATAAATCAGCCAGTGATAGAGGCAGTAAACCTTTCATGTCTAGCGGTTGTTGCATAGCTTCATCAGGTTTTTTATCCGCCGCCAATACTGAAGTAGCACATAAGCCTAAGAAGATAAAACGGGTCATGAGCCATGTAAGATGAGATAGCTTATTCATTTTAAAAACCCCCATGTATGAATGGAGAATATTAATCAAAAAATAGGATGTAAATAATGCAAAAGACCTAACAGGTCATGAATACCTGTCAGGTCTTTATTGATGATCCATATATCGCCGTTTAGAGGATATTGACTGAATATTTACCTATACGTCATAAAAGGCTCATCATCATTTCAAAAAACAAGAGCAACGATTAAACGGTATCTTATTTTTCTACGGATTCTTTATTGCGGCCAGAAGGATTGGTGAAACGATCATTTAAGGCTTGAATATAATCATTTGAATCGCTTCTTACGGTATCCAGTATTTGTCGGACATATCCACCCCAACCCGCAGGTTGTGTGAAGAACATAGGACGATAAGGCGCTGTGCTTTTACGAAAAGCGCGACCGTATTGTTCGATAGCATCTTCATCACCCGCCATGTCTAAGGCTAAACGTCGCAACAGACTATTTGCCGCGACTTTGCGCATAGAAAAGTGAAAATAACCTAATACACCGACAATAATGAAAATACCCAAATAAGAAACGACACTGCCTTCCATTAAGGTGCTGAAAAAGCCTGCCAGCATATCCCAACTGCCTGTAGCACTGAAAACAATGGCTAAAATAGCCACCACTGAAGCCAATACGACACCTTCGGTCATAAATACGCGCTTGCGCCAGCGTTGCAACATGTCGGTGAGTTTAGGCACGATGACTTGCTCAATGTTTTTAGCAGTTTGCTCTAAGGTGCCGACAATACGGTAAGAACGTTCAACTTCCACCTGTTGCATACGCACTTCAATATCTGCCATATCTTCAGCACGTTTTTTCTCATAACGCGCACGCACTGTTTCATCTTCAATGGGCACGGCAACATCAGGGTTATAAATACGATAAAAACGTCCCGCTGTTAAATTGCCTTCTTGTGCTAAAGCACGTTGCCAAGCAGCGACCACTTCTTCAGGATTATCTTCTTTAGCAGTGACATCAATTTGATTGAGAATGTAAAGGAACTTATTGAAATCAGCGCGTTCAACATTGGCTTCCACCAAATATTTCAAGGTGTCTTTCATCGCTCCAGGTTCTGGATGACGCGCATCAAAAAACACCATAATTAAATCGGCTAAATCAATGATATGTTGGGTTAAGCGTAAGGTGGAATTACGTTGCTTATCGGCATCAAATCCGGGCGAATCAATCATGATTTTGCCGCGTAAATTTTCTGAAGGACAGCTTTTCAGTTGCAGATAAGCATCAATCCGTTGCTGACCTGTTTCAGAAATTTCTGTAATGCTGCGACTGATTTGGAAAAACGGAAAACGTGGATCAGCGTCCAATGCCACACCCGGCAAGGTTTTCGTTTCAGCTTGATGGCTGTAGCACAACACGGTGAACTTATCGTCCACGGCTTGAGTACCGGTGCGTTGTAGCGGCTGTCCTAAATAAGAATTGATAAAAGTGGATTTACCCGCAGAAAAAGTACCGAGCACGGCAATCATGGGCCACCAAGACACCCGCGTTGCATAAGACTGGTCTTTATCAAGCAAGCCTAAACTGTAGGCCACTTCATCAAGTTTACGGAAACTCTGTACCGCATTCGTCATAACAGGATTATCGGGATGTTCATCAGCAAGATGTTTTTGCAGATTTTCTAAACGCTTATTAATCTGGATAGAGCTTTCAATCATAGCGACCTCTCTGTGGCATTTCCTTTGGGGTAAAACAAGATAATGGGCAATAGCATAACCCCTTTTTCAGGGATATTATAGCCGTGTTACAGTCTGGATCAGATATTTGTTAATGGCACTGTTTGAGCGTTTTTTACATCTGACTCAGCGGGCATATTTTTTCACATACCCCTTGCAACAAGTCTATTTAGAAACCCAAACACACTTAGAGCCTATACGAAAACGGGATAATCGGCTGCAAACCCGCCCTTTTGGCCCGGTTTTCCGCTTTTTTTCGTTACACGCCCGCTATTCGCCTTAAAAAATGGAAAAACCTGCCTCAAAATGGCGCATTTTCGCTTCGATTCCCCATCTTCGTATAGGCTCTTAGACGTGGAAAATCTTGTTGGCAGCATCCGCCACGTCCTTCCTTTTAAAGCACGCTGCCAAGCAGTTTTAAGGCAATACTCGCAAGCGTTCGACCACGCGCCCGTGACATAAATGTTCATCAATAATCTCATCAATATCTTCTTTGTCGATCCAGGTATACCAGATGTCTTCAGGGTAAATAACGATGACAGGGCCTTCTCCGCAACGATTTAAACAGCCTGCGGTATTGATGCGTACTTGGTTATTTTTATGTAATTGCAGTTCTTTGATGCGCTTTTTGGCATAATTGCGCATATCCAATGCGCCTTGATTTTCGCAACACGACTCCCCAGCGGGGCGCTGATTGGTACAAAAAAATACATGATATTGATAATAATTTGAGCGACTCATGAAGGCTCTCCTGCTGAGCTAAAGGATGTTATATGCCAATCCATACCATTCTGGTGGCTGATGATAGCCACATTTCCAGAATGTTGATCGGTGCCATTATTCGCCGAACATTCCCCGACGCACATATCATTGAAGCCGAAGACGGTCAGGATGCGTTGGACAAAATCGCCGGCTGCAAACCCACTATTGCCACCATTGACCTTAATATGCCAGAAATTGATGGCTTAGAACTCGCGCAATTGTTACGCGCACGTTTCCCTGATCTACACATGGGTTTATTGACCGCGGATGCCGAGGACAATGTGGATACCTCGACCACCACCCAGTTAGGTTTGGATTTTATCGCAAAACCCATTAATGAAACGCAAATATTGCGTTTTCTGCATGGCTTTAAGGCTTCACAAGCCGCTTAAGTGCCTACTCATGTTTAATCCTACCGCTGTTGTAATCGATGCTTTTGTGGCGCAATTAGAAGATGCCTATTTCCGTAATTACGGCAATATGCAGACCTCTAATAACTCTATTATTGCTTGGGCTGGACGCATGGCTTTAGAGCATTTTGCCAATAGTGATGCGCTGTTTCATAACATGGAACACACCATTATGGTGACGCTGGTCGGGCAAGAGATTCTGCGCGGGCGACACATCCGCGAAGGCGGTGTCGCCAGCCGTGATTGGATGAATTATATGCTCTCTTTGCTGTGCCATGATATTGGTCATATTCGCGGCATTTGTCGCAGTGATGATGAAGATCAAGGGCTGTATGCGACGGGTTTGAATGACGAGGAAAAAGTGAAGCTAGAGGCGTGGTCTACGGATGCAGGTTTGGCGGCTTATCACGTTGATCGCAGTAAGTTATTTATTCATGAACGTTTCGGGCGCAATGTGTATATTGATGCAGACTTTATTGCCAATAATATTGAAATGACGCGCTTTCCTTTGCCTGAAAATGCCGCTTCTCATCCGTCTAATACTTATCCAGGCTTGGTGCGTGCGGCGACTTTAATCGGACAATTAGCTGACCCCAACTACTTACGCAAGCTGCCTGCTTTGTTTTATGAAATGCAAGAAACAGGCTTGGGCGATCAATTAGGTTTTCATACCTTAGAAGATTTGCGCCGTCATTATCCGCGTTATTATTGGGATAACGTGAAGGATTACATCAAACCTGCGTTGCGCTATTTAAGCGTGACTCAAGAAGGCAAACAATGGGTGGCGAGTCTCCATTCTCATGTGTTTTATACCGAGCATGGAGGCATGTAAGTGCCGCACCCGCCGTTGCCTGCTGAACATCCTCCGCTACAACGTCTCCCCGCTATTTTGTTCATTGTGATGGCGGTGTTGGTGATGGGCTTGACTTACTGGATTGACCGTCAAGCTACTCAATATCAACACAATGTCCACACCCTGTCGCGGCAATTAAAAGACTCACAACAACAGTATCAAGCCAGTCTGCAAGCGCAAGCGCAAAGCTTGACTCAAGCCGCACAACAAGCCCTACAACAGCAGCAATTTAGCCAAGCTTTAGCGCTGGGCTTACAAGCCTTTGATTTATCCCCTCAAACCGACACTGAAGCAGTGTTGTTTCAAGCCCTAAGCCACGGGCGTGAATTCCGACGTTGGACGCATTCCGCTGCGGTGCGAGGCGTTCAATTCAGCGCTGATGGGCAATATTTACTGAGCTATGATGATCATCAAGCGCGGCTGTGGAGCGTGGCTGAAGGCACCTTGCTGCACATTTTTGCACCTGATGCTGGGGTATTGTCTGCACAGTTTGCGGGGCAAAATAAGGTGTTATTGCTGGATGCTCAAAACGGTGTAGGGCTTTGGTCACAAACAGAGCAGTGGATATGGCGACAAGCAGAAAAACAGACCGTGCATGATGGCACTTTGAGTCCCAACCAACAATGGTTGGCTATCGCCAGCGATGCGGGAGAGATTCATTTGCTCAATGCTACGAATGGACACTTGCAAGCCATGTTTCATGGGCATCAAGGGAGGGTGCGGTCATTGGCTTTTAGCCCGGATGGACGCTGGCTGGGCAGCATTGGCGATGACAAAAGCTTAAGAATTTGGAATTTAGACAAAAAAAACCAACACGCGCAACTTAAAAAGCATTCGTCTCCCTTAAGCGCCTTAGCTTTCAGCCCTGATAGCAAGTATTTGGTGAGCGGCGATTGGCAAGGCGCACTGTGGGTATCGAACCCCGCAGGCCGTGTGCTGAATGCTTTATCCGACACGCAAACCGCCATTTTATCCTTGCGTTTTAGCCGTAACAGCCAACAAATATTAAGCAGCAGTAGCGATGGAGATGTGCGTTTGTGGCACCGCCGTAGCGGACAGGTGTTACGTCGGTTTCATCAGCCTGGAGTGGCCTTGCGCCAAGCGCGTTTCAGTCCTGATGAGCGTTTAATTTTGAGCATCGGCGATGATGATGCGATATATCTTTGGCAAGCGCATAACGGACAAGCACTGGCTCCGCTTAAAGGTCATCAAACCCGCATCACACAGGCTGATTTCAGCCCTGATGGGCGTTGGGTGGTGAGCAGTGCTGAGGACAAAAGCGTGCGTTTGTGGGATACGCCTACACAATCTAAAAGTTTGATTGAACTGAAAAATACCCAGCAACAATCGCTGGCAGCAAATATTAGCTTATTATCTCCAGACGGGGCTTTCATCGCCAGTGCGGATGATGCGGGACAGATTTATATACACCATCGTCAAGGTCTGCTCGATAAAGTCTTGCGCAGCAGCGAAGGCGCTATTAACGCCATCGCGTTGAGTCATTCTGGAGACTATCTCGCTGCTGCCCACCGCGCTCACACGATTCAACTGTGGGATTTACGCACAGATCAAGCGCTCCCGCCGCTCACCGGACACAATGCTGCGGTGACACAGGTGACGTTTAGTCCCGATGATCAACAATTGCTCAGCGTGGCGCTGGATGGCACGGCAAACCTGTGGTCACTACAACAGCCCAGCTTATTACAGGTGTTAGGCGGCACCGATAACGCCATCACTCGCGCCGCATTGAGCCTTGATGGACATTGGATAGCGACCCACAATCAGCAACATCAAGTGCATTTATGGCGCAACACAGCACCCAACGCTCCGCAGCTCTTAGTCGAATATCAAGATCGCCTGTCCACGCTGCAATTCAGCCCCGATAGCCGCTATTTACTAACCGCCAGCCTCGATGGCAGCACACACCTTTGGACAGTCAATCATCAAACATTACACGACGAATTCAATGACTCGCCCATCACCGCTGCCGCGTTTAGTCCTGATGCTCATCATCTACTCACCGCCAGCGTTGACGGTAGATTGCACTTAAGAAATATCCATGACAACACCTGGCTCCGTCATTGGCAAGCAACACAAGCTTGGATTGAACACTTAAGTTTTAGCCCTGATGGTCAGCATATTCTAAGTGCGGCCTATGATGGAGCCGTGCGCTTATGGGCGGTGAAAGATGGATTGGAATGGGCAGCTATGCAGCACCGCCGCCCTTTACTACACGCCCAATTTGCACCTGATGGAGCTTACATCTTGAGCTTAAACGATCAAGGGCAAGCGCATTTATGGACGGTGTTTAAGAACACTCAAACCCTGCTGCAAGCGGCTCGACAACATCAGCACACATTGCTACCACCTCCCATAGATAGACACTGATGACTCAATTACTCAAAACACCTTTAGCCCGTTATCAAGCCGATTTACGCACCACAGGATTTAGTGCTGATCCCGCCCAAGCGATAGCGGTAGAACATACCCAACAATTGTTCAATGATCTGCTCAAAAAACCCGCTCCCCGCCCTACTTGGTGGAAAAAATTCCTGCGCCGCCCGCCCTTAGTCGCGCCGATTCAAGGCTTATATTTTTGGGGCGGGGTAGGACGCGGCAAAACCTATCTGGTGGACAACTTTTTTGCCTGTTTACCCTTTAAAGAAAAGCAGCGGGTGCATTTTCATCATTTCATGCGCAATACGCACGAAGCCTTAAAAGACCTACGTTTGCAGCGCGATCCGCTACCCAAAGTCGCTCAGCGTTTGGCGCAAAATACCCGTGTGTTGTGTTTGGATGAATTTCATGTCAGCGACATTACCGATGCGATGATTCTCAGCGGTTTATTACATGCGTTATTTGAGATTGGCGTGACGGTGGTGGCTACCTCAAATAGCCCGCCCGATGGTTTATACCAAGACGGTTTACAGCGTGAGCGCTTTTTACCCGCCATTGCGCTACTCAACACCCACCTCAAAGTCGTGCATCTGGACTCCGAAGTGGATTACCGCTTGCGGGCTTTAGAACAAGCTCCGGTGTATTTTCACCCTCTCAACGCAGAATCCGATGCCGCGTTAATGCAGCATTTTCAGCGTTTATCGCCCGACGAAGGTCAAGCCGATCAAGTGCTCGACATTCATGGGCGATCTATTCCGACGGTGTATTGTGGTGATGGCGTGGTCTGGTTAGATTTTCGGGTGTTGTGCAATATTCCGCGTGCCGTCAAAGACTATATTGAATTAGCCCAATGTTTTAACACGGTATTACTCAGTCATGTGCCGCAAATGTCTGATGATGAAGATGATTTTGCACGGCGCTTAATTGAATTAGTCGATGAATTCTATGACCGCAACGTTAAGCTGATCATCGCCGCTGCGGTGCCCTCCGAACAGTTGTACCAAGGAGAGCGTTTAGCCTTTGCTTTTCAGCGCACTATCAGCCGTTTACAAGAAATGCGCTCACATGAATATTTACAACGCGGACATAAAAGCGATTAAAAAGGCAGTTAAGCCCGCTGTTGATGAAGTTCATGATATTTACGCAAATGCACTAATAGCAAAGAGATCGCTGCGGGGGTCACGCCGGAAATACGTGATGCTTGACCGATACTGGCGGGCTGATGTTTTAACAATTTTTGCGTGACTTCAGCGGACAAACCTCGCACTTGGGCATAATCCATATTGTCCGGTAAGTGGGTGTCTTCATAACGCTGCTGACGCGCAATTTCCACCGCTTGACGCTCAATATAACCGCTGTATTTCGCTTGAATTTCCACTTGTTCTGCCACCTGCGGGTCATCAACACCAGGGGCTACCTGGGGTAATTCTCGTAATTGAGCATAGTTGATTTCAGGCCGACGCAGTAAATCTAAAGCATGGGTTTCGCGGCGCAAATCCTGTCCTAATAAGGCGCTGAGCACGGCATCACCTGGGCGCAAAATCAAACCGCGTAATCGCTGTTGTTCTTGCTCAACGGCTTCGCGCTTCGTCTCAAATCGTGCCCAACGTTCATCATCGACTAAACCTAATTCACGCCCTTTTGCGGTTAAACGCGCATCGGCATTATCTTCACGCAGCATCAAACGGTATTCCGCACGACTGGTGAACATGCGATAAGGTTCATTGGTACCCAAGGTGATTAAGTCATCGACTAAAACGCCTAAATAAGCTTCATCGCGGCGCGGTGTCCAAGGCGCTTTACCTTGCACTTGCAAAGCGGCATTTGCACCCGCTAACAAACCTTGTGCTGCGGCTTCTTCATAACCTGTGGTGCCGTTAATTTGTCCGGCAAAAAACAGTCCTTTTAAATGTTTGTTTTGCAATGAGTTTTCTAATTCTCTAGGATCAAAGAAATCATATTCAATGGCATATCCAGGACGAGTAATAAAGGCATTTTTAAATCCGCGCATGGAGCGCACTAATTGCATTTGCACGTCAAAAGGCAAACTGGTGGAAATGCCATTAGGGTAAATTTCTTGGCTGTTTAAGCCTTCGGGTTCAACAAAAATTTGGTGTGAATCTTTATCTGCAAAGCGCACCACTTTGTCTTCAATGGAGGGACAATAACGCGGGCCTACGCCGTCAATCACTCCGGTAAACAGTGGCGAGCGGTCTAGTCCGGCTTTGATGATGTCGTGGGTTTGGACATTGGTATGCGTGATGTGACAAGGCATTTGCTGCGGGTGTTGTGCAGCATTGCCTAAATAAGAAAACACCGGAGAGGGCGTATCACCGGGTTGTTCTTCTAAGACCGAAAAATCAATGCTGCGCTTGTCGATGCGGGGAGGCGTTCCGGTTTTCAAACGATCTACGCTTAAGGGTAATTCTCGTAAACGCTGAGCCAGCGCAATAGACGGCGGATCACCTGCGCGTCCACCGCTGTAATTTTTTAGGCCAATATGAATTTTGCCGCCTAAAAAAGTCCCGACAGTCAACACGACTGTTGGCGCTGAGAATTCTAAGCCCATTTGTGTCACCACCCCTGTGACGCGCTCTCCTTCGACTAATAAATCGTCCACGGCTTGTTGAAACAGCCATAAATGCGGCTGATGTTCCAGCACATTGCGGGTGTATAACTTGTACAGGCTGCGGTCAATTTGTGCGCGTGTGGCGCGAACCGCCGGCCCTTTGCGTGAATTTAGCGTGCGAAATTGGATGCCGCAGTGATCGGCTGCGTGTCCCATCATGCCACCTAAAGCATCGACTTCTCGCACTAAATGGCCTTTGCCTATGCCTCCAATCGCTGGGTTACAAGACATTTGCCCCAGTGTTTCGATATTGTGGGTGAGCAATAAAGTGCGCACGCCCATACGCGCCGCTGCCAATGCGGCTTCTGTGCCCGCGTGTCCACCACCAATGACAATCACGTCAAATTTGTCTGGAAACTGCATATTTTCAACTACCTCTGTCATTAGACTTATTGCGCAATAAGTCTATTAAATAACCAGCGTTTTTAAGCCCTTAAAGCCGAGGGCTCTTACCTACTCCGCCGCATCACTCCAAGCTACTTTGGCATACACATCTGCTAAGGCCAGTTGGCAATCGATCACGTCTAAATGAATCACGCTTTCAAGATCACTGGTTTCGCTCAAAACCCATTGGCCTGCTTGCCCGCGTTGATAATATTCTACCCGCGCTTCTTCTTGCGCGATCAACACATAGGCTTGCAGGCTCTCTAGGCTGCGGTAATGGACAAATTTTTTGCCTCGGTCATAGGCTTCGGTGGAAGAGGATAAGACTTCTATGATCAACAAAGGATTGAGCAGCGTGTCTAAATGCGTGTCGATGAATTCAGGCTTATGGCACACCACCACAATGTCAGGATAAACATAGGTATTTTGTGGAGAAATACTCACGCGCATGTCGTTGTTATAAATTTCACAAGGACGGTTTTGGAGCTGTCCATGTAGACTGGCTGCGGTGTTTAAGGTGATTAAATTATGATGACGACTCGCCCCAGTCATGGCGAAGATGTCCCCGTCTACATATTCGTGACGCTCTTGTGAATCACGATCTAAAGCTAAATAACCTTCTGCGTCGATGACTGGTGCGTGTGCTGGAAGTCCCATGATAATGCGTCCTTATCTCTGGCTTACCAACCGTGTAATTGAAACCAGCCTGCACGGCTGAGCACATCGGCTGAATAATCCCGTCCTGTGGTCTTGCAATCAATATCCTGCCCGCCTGAAATGCAAGTATAGGTAGCGGTGGCTCCGGCATTGTAAGCCGCGATAATAGCCCGCATCATTTGCTCTTCAGAGACGTTGCGTTGTGTGAAAAAGCGTCGCGCACTGTTTAACACCGAACAGGCGTACATGATGTTAGCTCGCGCATTTTGCCAATTACCCGTGCGGGCGAATTCATGCCAGTCGTAATCAATTTGCATCAGCCCTCTGCCATAACCGCCGCCGTCATTAGGCTCTAAACCCCGTCGCACGCCGCGTGCTTTGCGCTTGGCATAGTCTCCGCGCCCGCCGGGCCCTGGCGGTTTTAAGGCTAAACCCCAATGTGATTCGCGTGAACCAATGCCGCAAATGATAGCGACGGGTAAGTTGGTTTTGCGAGCGGCTTCTTCGATAATGCTGCGGTATTTATTGGCTTCTTGCAGTTGGCGCATCATGGTTGAATCATTACGTGACAAATGGGTTGAAAAGTGGTCACCACTGCTGCTACTACCGCCACCGTCACTGGTGCCACCGCCACCGTCACTGGTGCCACCGCCGCTGACAATGATGCCGCCGCCGCTGGCAGCATGTTGATCAGTTGTTTTTTTGCCAAATAATGAACTAATAAAACTAAACCACGCCATGTTATATCTCCTTAAGAGCCTATACGAAGATGGGGAATCGAAGCGAAAATGCGCCCTTTTGAGGCAGGTTTTTCGGTTTTTTAAGGCAAATAGCGAGCTATTTAACAAAAAAAAGCGGAAAACCTGAGCAAAAGGGCGGGTTTGCAGCCGATTATCCCGTTTTCGTATAGGCTCTAAGTCATTCTGTTTAAACGTACATTGCGTCATCGGGATAAATCGTGCTATCTATCTCTATAGAATCCCAGAAAAAATTTATTAATGCAACGGAGCCTGCGACTGATGAAAACCTGGATTTTTGTACTCTTCACCCTCTGCTTATCCCCTCTTTCAGTGTCAAACTTATGGGCAAAATCCTCTTTAGAACAACAACGCGCTTTATTTTGGCAAGCACAAAAAGACTTAAATAACGGCAATATCGGGCGATTTAAGTCATCTCTCGCCACACTTAAGGATTATCCGCTGCATTATTATTTGAGCTATCGCTATCTCAAATCGCGTTTATCCCAAGAGCCGCAAGCGGTGAAAGCTTTTTTCAAAGCTTATCCCCAAGCACCGCTCAGCACACAATTGCGCTACGACTGGTTATGGCATTTGGTGAAAACAGAGAATGATGCGCAATTGATTAAAGATTATCCGCCGGGATTAAAAAGCGTGCGTTTGCAATGCCATTATGTAGCGGCTCGCTTGCAACAAGGGGAGACGGGAAAAGCCGTGTTGGATGAAGCGGTTAAGCTGTGGTTAGTGGGGAAATCTCAACCTAAAGCCTGTGATCCTGTGTTTGAACATCTTCGCCAACAAGGGCTGATGAATGATGATTTGTTATGGCAACGTTTGCGATTAGCCATGTTGAAAGGCAAACAAGGCTTAGCCCTCTACTTATCCAAACAATTCACTGATTCCGCATACACAGATCGTTTTCAGCGCTGGCAACAAGTGCTGAATAAACCCGCAGTATGGCTTGAGCACTTTGCCGAACCCGATAGCGATAGCGCACAGGAGACCATCTACCAAGGGATTAAAAAATTAGCGCGTAAAGATGTGTCTCATGCACGGTTTTTATGGAAAAAATTAAGTACACAATATCGCTTTAATGCAGAAGAAAAAGCCGCTATGCAGGGTGAATTAGCGTTGCGTTCAGCCTGGAGCCAGCAAGCCGATGCCTTATCGCAACTGAAAGCGCTGAAAACCGAGCAATTTGATAAAAATCTACGCCAGGTATTTTTACAAACCGCATTACAAGCGCCTGATTGGACAACGATTGTCGATGTCATTCAACGCTTTCCCAGTGAAGCCCAAGACGAACCGCAATGGCGTTATTGGGAAGCACGCGCCTTAGAGAAACTAGGAAAATCAGCCTTAGCCCAAAACTTGTTTAAAGATTTAGCCAAAGAGCGCGATTTCTACGGTTTTATGGCAGCCGATAGAATCGGTCAAGCCTACCAACTCAATCATCGCAGCACGACATTACCCCCTGAATATCTTCAAGCTCTGTATAAAAAAGCCCCCGGTTTATTGCGGGCACGAGAGTTTTATCATTTAGGTATGACCGTCAATGCGCGGCGTGAATGGCAAGCAGAATTATCACGCCTTAAACCCGCAGAATTAGCTCAAGCCGCCGCATTAGCACGGCAATGGTGCTGGTATGACCGAGCGATTTTCACGGCGGCTCGCGCACGTCATTACGATGATTTAGACATGCGCTTTCCGCTGGCGTATTTTGCGCAATTAATGGCGGGCACCGAAGAACAAGAAGTCGATATGGCGTGGGCTTACGGCATTATGCGCCAAGAAAGCGCTTTTACTGCGGACATCAAGTCTCATGCGGGGGCGATGGGTTTGATGCAGCTCATGCCCGCGACTGGACGCGCCATGGCGAAAAACATCGGCTTAATCATCGAGAATAATCGAGAAATTTTAGAGCCTTACACCAATATCCGTTTAGGCACCACCTACCTCAAACGCATGTTAGATCGGTTTGACGGCAATTATATGTTTGCCACCGCCGCTTATAATGCAGGCCCTGGACGACCCGCCCGCTGGGCACGCGAAAATCCCTGCCTGCCTGCGGATATGTGGATAGAACAAATCCCGTTTCGAGAAACCCGCACCTATGTACAGCGCGTGCTCACCTACACAGTGATTTTTGATGCGCAAATGGGACGTAAAATGAGACCTTTGCGCTTACAAGACGTGGGGAATTGTAAAGCCTTAAAGTAATACCGCTTCTGACTTAAGGAATAGAATTTGCGTCACGCTGTGTTTATTAGACTTGACACAGCGAGGTTGACGATCATGTTGCGGTATTTCTCCAAAGTCCTGTTATCAGGCAAACACGGGAATGGACAGGCTCTTACCGGTGGGACGAGCACTCATCAATACGGGCGTGACTTCATTATTCTATGCCTTTTCCTACCCTTAACGGCGTGTGAAATACAGCCCGAAAAAACCACCGAAGTTCCCCCTCCCATTCAAGCTCAAGCACCCACCAGCGAGATGGACAGCGCGTCTAGTGCGGATAATGATGCCGACATTCAAGCTTTATTTGCACAAAAACGCATTGATCCTTTGACTGATTATTTAAACACCCATCAAGGCGATAAGAATAAAGCCGAGCAGGTCGCCAGAGTGCTTCAAGAACGCGATCAACGTTGTGAAAAAATCGCGGCTTGGCATTTGAAAAAAGCCCCAACGCAAGAAAACCTGGATCGTTTGAAAGGCGGCTATGCTTATTCTTGTCAATCCCTCATTGAGACCTTTACTCAGCGTGTGGCAGAGGTGCAGCGCACGCAAACTCCAAACAACCAAGCGATAGCATCGGCTCCAAAAGAAGCGGAACCAGTGCCTGAAGCAGTGGCGGCTGAAACGCCTAAAGCGGAAAAAACACAAAACGATGTAGCCAAACTGCCTCCGCCCGTTGTGACACAGCCCGCACCAGCGCCCATGATTGAGCAGAAAAAAGATTGTCAGCAAGCCATGCAGCAAAAAAACTTTGCCAAAATACTGGATGCGTGTCCCAAAAAAGCTCAAAAAGGGCTTCTTCAAGCGCAATTGACCTTGGCTAAAATGTATGCAGATGGCAAGGGAGTCGCACAAAACGATCAACAAGCGGTGCAATGGTATCGCCTAGCCGCAGAGCAAGGTGACAAAACCGCTCAATCGGCCTTGGGGGTCTACTATTACACGGGCAATGGCGTGCAGCAGAATTATCGGCAAGCCGCGCAATGGCAACATAAAGCCGCTCAACAAGGCTATCCTGAAGCGCAGTTTATTTTGGGGGTCATGTATGAATTAGGGCAGGGCGTACCGCAGGATTTTGTGTTGGCATATCAGTGGTTTTTGCTGGCAACAGCACAGGGGGCGAAAGGTGCTATGGCCTCTCGTGCCAGTCTGGCTGCCAAGTTGTCGCCAGCACAGATTCAAGAAGGACAAAAGTTGGCTCGGCAATGGTCGGGGATAAATCAATAATTGATGCTTTTAACGGTATGCTTAAGAGCCTATACGAAGATGGGGAATCGAAGCGAAAATGCGCTATTTTGAGGCAGGTTTTTCGGTTTTTTAAGGCGAATAGCGGGCTATTTAACGAAAAAAAGCGGAAAATCGGGCCAAAAGGGCGGGTTTGCAGCCGATTAT
>JADGEH010000097.1 GCA_016744475.1 Thiotrichales bacterium
GAATATCATGGCGTAAGCGTAGTTGCTGTTGTTCTAACCAAAGTGCATACATGTATTTTGAAGTGCTCATGAGTGATGGGGCATAAAAAAAGCCCACTTTTAAGTGGGCGTTTTTAACGGAGAAGTGAGTGGCTCAGCAGTTATTAGACTTGTTGCGAGGGGTAGGTATCGTAGCGAAAAAGTGTGGTTTTGAGGCTGTTTTTTCGGTTTTTTAAGGCGAATAGCGAGCTATTTTACGAGAAAAAGCGGGAAAACAGACCAAAACCCATGCTTTTGCAGCCGATGAATACCTCTCGCAACAAGTCTATTTACGAGCACCAGGGCCATTCACGGGTAAGCCATTACTCATATAGGTGTGGAAATATTCTAGGTTGCGATATTCTTCGCCTTGCGCTTTGAAGGGTTTGGCGCGGACTTGTTTGTTGCAGCCTGCATAACGACGATGCATGGTGCCCATTTCACCCCATTTTGAACGGTAAACGGGAAAATGCGTGACCTGACCTAAAGCGGGACTCAGAATGTCGGTACGTAAGTTCATGCCAGGGCTGTAAACATGACAATCTGCGCAAGCAAAGTTGAGTTGACCGCGTTTGGCATAGAAAAATTGTTTGCCTTGTTCGTAAGCGGCTAAAGCGCGTGGATCATCAGGGATTTTAATATCGAAGATTTTGTCGCGTGAGGTATAGGCCATGTAAGAAGAGATTTTAGCGATCTCGCCTTTTTTCCATTTCAGTGGTTTTTCGCCATTGTTTTTTCGGCATTCATTGATTTCTTGTTCAAGCGTTTTTACTTGTCCGCTTTTGGCATCGAAGTAAGGATAGTTTTGACGAATAGCAATGCCGCCATTTTCAAAGCAATCCGCATAGCTTTTACCATTGGCAAAAGGCGTTTCAAAGAGTTGTTGGCCTTCTTCTACGTCAATCTCGTAAGGGGGGAATTCTTCAATGGCTTCCCATTGCTCACGCGCACCTGCATCAAGGGCGTAAACACCATTCACGTAATCCTCTAGAGCAATGTTAGGAAATTTTTTCTTGAAATGATTAACAAAGGCTTCGCGTTCGGCTTCTGGGTCTGCCGTTGCGGTGAGCGGTAAGCTGGCCAGCAAGCTGAAGCCAAGTACCAGAGCAATGGTTTTTTTCATATATCAGTTTCAGCGTTCTATGCCTGTTGCGTTAAGGCGACGCTGCCTCCTTTCATGTGAACCAAATATCAGTTTTTTTTTGCTTTATAAAAATTTAGCCCCCTTCTTAAGAGGGGGGCTAAATAGGGGATCAGGCGAATGAGCCTTTATTTGATTTTGACATCCAAAGTATCGTTGCCACCTTGGTTGTCTTTCCAGCCCACTTTGACCATTTCATCGGCGCTACCGCCGTTAAATTTGAAAGCCATATAAGGGTTTTTAGAAACGCCACCGCTCCACTCTGCCAGCATGACTTGCTCACCCTTGTATTCACAAGTGACTTCTTCAATGAAATGAGCAGGAATCAATTTACCGGTTTTTTTGTCTTTGCGATTGCCAGTTTCCATGGGATGGTTAATCAGCGCTTTTACCTGAGTCACGCCATTTTTACTTTTGGCTTGTACGCGCATACCTTTTGCCATAACTTTATTCTCCTATGATTGTTTAACTTGCGTTAATCGGTTCAGCCTGTGTGCTTAACCGCCGCAACCGCCGATGGTGACTTTAACTTCTTTTTTCGCACTGTAGAGCTTATCGCCCACTTTAACCACTGCGAGCACATGAGAAGTTTTGCCCATTTTGATACGGGTGGATACGAAACCCGCGCCATTAGCGCCAAATTTGAAATTAGCCACTAAAGGCACTGGGTTTTTCTCAGCAATGATGGCAATAGATTCAACGCCTTTCATGCTGGTGGTGACTTGAATGGGTACAACAGCACCGTTTTCGGCAATATCAGGGGCTTTGATTTTAATCTCAGCACTGTCTTCCATACCGCTGGCACCGACCAATGCATTCAGAGCGTCATCAACGCTTTTTGCTTCAAATGCAGCTTTGTTCCATTCTGCGATAGCCAGTTGTGGCATAGCGACTGCACCTGCTGCTACAGCACCACCGACTAGGGTGTTTTTAATAAAATGTCTACGTTTCATGCTCATTTAAGCGTCTCTCCTTTAGAGTGTGTAAATGTACTCAACGATTTTGTCGATCTCTTCAGCGTTCAATACCCCGTGTTTGCCAAAGGGCGGCATCATCGTATTGGGGTTCTTGGTGGTCGCATCATAGACCTGCTCACGCAGTGTTGCTTTGTCTGGAAAGCGTGCCTGCATACTGAGTAGAGGTGGGCCAATGTTACCCGGTGATATACCATCAGCCACATGATGGCAGGCCAAACAATTGCCTTTTTTACGATCAAAAGCCAGTTTTTTACCTTCTTCCAATACGCTGGCATTAGTATCAGCAGCACTGGCTAAACTGGGGATAAAACCTCCCAGCACCAGAGCTAATGCACTGGCGGCGGTTAAGGCTCGCACGGCTATCTGCATGTCATCCTCCTAAAATTAACTTATGTTATCCCCCTTAAGCAATCCATAGGATAACTGAACAAAATCAGATTACAAGCCTGTCTTCCACTATTTTACAAGGGATTTGGCACAGCTTTATTTATGACTCAATATGACAAACTAGGTGCCTTTGTATGATGGTTTCATATTGAGCCTGGGCTAGTCTATCCCTCTGCTTCACGATGAGCGCGTTCTTCGTCTAATAATTCCTGAGACCAACGGGTTTTACGCGCTTCAATACGCGATTTTAGATAAAAGTCGGCTTGTGGCTGGCGTTGCGCTTGTTCTAATTGCTCTACCGCAGCCCCGGTTTGTCCGTTGGCATAATAATGTTCCGCTAAGGACAGCAAAGCCTCTGTCGTGTGACCATTGTTTTTTTGAGCTTGAGCTAACTGGCGATAATACGCGGGAGAATACGGCGGCTTGAGCGCTTGTAACAAGGTTTGAGCCGCGTTGGGCTGTTGTTGCTCTAGCAATAATTCAGCATAGATTTGGGTCAGTGAATGATCGCCGGGATACAGTGTCAACGCCTGCTGGCTGTGCTGTGCCGCTTGCGCTAAATCCTTTTGTAACATCGCCTGACGCACGGCTAATAAGCGATAAGCCACGCGATCCGTATCATTTTTTTGCAGCCAACTGAGATGCTCTTGTACCACCTCGGCTTGATTTAAAATCAGCCCCAGCAAGGCCAGCGCATAATGCACGGCGCGTACTTCTCGGTAATGCCCGGTGTTTAAAGCCGCTTGCAAGCGTTTCAATAAATCAGGCGGATAAGAATGCGTGAGCACCAAGACTTTCGCCCGCATTAAGTGATAGTCCATGCTGCTGTCAGTCGATTCAGGCGTGGGCAAGGTCTCTGCTCGATCTCGCGCTTCAGCAATACGGTCAGTGGTAATCGGATGAGTCCGTAAAAACTCTGGCAGTCCGCCTTCATATAAACGGCTAGAGCGTTGTAATTGCGAGAAAAATTCCGGCATACTCAGGGGATCAAAACCCGCTTTTGATAACACCTGCATACCCACGCGATCCGCTTCTTTTTCATGCACGCGGGTGAAATCAATTTGCATTTGAGTATTGCCCGCCATCACCGCTGCCACACCCGCTTGAGCCACTTCAGGATGTTGCGATCCAATCAGCAAAGAAGCCAATAACACCGCTGCACTGGCGGCTGAAAATCGTTGCACGCCTTCAACGGTGCGGGCGATATGTCGCTGTGTCACATGAGCAATTTCATGTGCCAACACCGAAGCCAATTCACTTTCTTCATGGGTGTGTAAAATCAAGCCACTATGCACGCCGATGAACCCTCCCGGCACAGCAAAGGCATTAATGCTGGCATCTTGCAAAGCAAAAAAGTTGAAGCTTTGCGAAGCGTTATCACTGTATGACGACAAACGATAGCCCAAAGCGTTGAGATAATTTTGAATCTCAGGATCATCTAACACCGTGACCCGCTGGCGTAATTGACGTATAAACGCTTCGCCCAAAGCTTGCTCATCTTGCGGCGAAAATATTTGATCGGCAGACGTGCCAATATCTGGCAATTCAATCGCTTCGACCATACCTGCCGAAAAAACCAAACTGGCTAAGCACAAGAGGCTAAGGAATGAGAATTTAATAAAACCAGAAAGTATAGCGAGTGATTTTGCACACGAATCAAGGCAGAGCGACGGGCGCATAGTTATTCTATGTAACCAAAGCGATAACGCAGAGTCGTGTGCAAAAGTGCCGCTAGACGCGGGAGTTATTAAATTCTCATTCCTAAGGCATGAGCGTTTAATAAAAGAGCCGCTAGACGCTGGGGTGATCGAATGCTCATGCCTTGGTATTTGTCGCATCTGGTGTAAACTGCTGCGTTTTATGTCATCTATTTTCATCATTCTTTTATCGCCCTAATGTCATCCTTGTTAGGTCTATCTGTCGTGTCTTTCAAAGACACCAAACATCAAAGTTTTATACGCCTATGCTTGATTATTTCTTCGTCATTGTCACCGCCATTGTCGCTTATCATGGACTTACTTTCCGCGATGACAAAGGCGAATCAGAATTTGTTCATCTGCTATTTGGAGCCATCGCCCTATTATTTTGTTTGCGCGTGCTATTAGTGGACATCTTCAAGCTGATGTAACGAACCCCTCGTTCCCATGCGCTGCCGGGAGTGTCAAGCACTAGCTTGACATAGCCGCCGTGAGCGGCGGGTGTCGAACGGGTGTTCGACACTCCCAGGCTTCCCTCGTTCCCATGCGCTGCCGGGAGTGTCAAGCACTAGCTTGACACAGCCGCCGTGGGCGGCGGGTGTCGAACAGGCGTTCGATACTCCCAGGCTTCGGAACGAGAGTTAAACATGCGTTAAACCAAAGACTCCAGCTATGTTTGAAGAACCCCTACAACAACTCACCCTATTTATCCTAGCCTTAATCGCCAATACCTTCTCCGCCTTTGCGGGCGGAGGTGCGGGACTCATCCAACTGCCCCTGCTGATTTTTTTAGGACTGCCCTTTGCTATCGCACTGGCGACGCACAAGCTCGCCAGCGTGGCATTAGGCTTAGGCGCTACTTTACGCCATCTCGGCACTGATGCCCTAGAGCGTAGATTTGCCCTATTTATTCTACTCACAGGCATCCCCGGAGTCCTCATCGGTGCCAGCGTGATTTTGCGCATCCCCGACCGCATCGCACAAGTCGCGTTAGGCGTGCTCACTATCGGGCTAGGCATCTACTCCCTGCTCAAAAAACAACTGGGGCAACACTATCAACCCTTACATCGTGACGCGCAAGGCTATGGCATCGGCGGTGCAGTGTTATTTACAATAGGTATCTTGAATGGCTCATTAACCTCCGGCACCGGACTCTTTGTCACACTTTGGCTGGTGCGTTGGTTTGGCCTAGATTATCAACGCGCCGTCGCCTACACCTTGATACTCGTTGGACTGTTCTGGAATGGTTCCGGCGCATTAGTCTTAGGTGTGCTCGGCAATATTTACTGGCAATGGTTACCCGCCTTATTAGCAGGCTCCTTGCTGGGCGGCTATCTAGGCGCACATCTCGCCGTCAAACAAGGCAACGCTTGGATTAAACGTGCCTTTGAAATCGTCACCCTACTGGTCGGCGCAAAATTAATATTGGGATAGGACATACGCTCATGGATTGGCAGCCCGTTTGGCTCACACTCAAACTCGCCAGCACCACCACTGTGGTGCTACTCATCATCGGCACACCGCTGGCCTGGTGGCTGGCACATTCTCGCGCCTGGTGGAAACACATCATCGGCAGCATCGTCGCTTTACCGCTCGTGCTACCACCCACCGTATTAGGCTTCTACCTCCTTCTCCTGCTCGGCCCTGATGGCTGGGTCGGTAGTTTTATGCAATCCATCGGACTAGACACCCTCCCCTTCACTTTTGCCGGACTCGTGGTTGGTTCCGTCATCTACTCCCTCCCCTTTGTCGTACAACCGATACGCAATGCCTTTGAAGCCATCGGCGAACGCCCGCTCGAAGTCGCCGCCACCCTACGCGCTACGCCCCTAGACCGCTTTTTCGGCGTAGCGCTGCCACTGGCACTACCCGGTTTTATCACAGGCTCCGTACTCGGATTCGCCCACACTGTTGGAGAATTTGGAGTCGTACTCATGATCGGCGGCAATATCCCCGGCGAAACCAAAGTCCTCTCCGTCGCCATTTACGACCACGTTGAATCCCTAGAATGGACACAAGCACATTGGTTAGCGGGCGGCATGTTAGTCTTCTCCTTCCTCGTCGTCTTTGCCATGTACCATCTCGAAAAACGCTTACAAAGGACAGGGCATTGAGCAACATCGACATTACTTTGCAACACCAACAAGGTGATTTTGCTTTAGATGTAACATTCCAAACCCCCGCCACCGGCATCACCGCCTTATTTGGGCGATCCGGTTGCGGCAAAACCACCGTACTACGTGCCGTGGCGGGCTTACTCAAAGCCGACCAAGGTCACATCAACATCAACGGCGCCTCTTGGCAACATCAACAACACTTCATTCCCGCCCACCGCCGCCCCATCGGCTACGTCTTCCAAGAAGCCAGCTTATTTGCCCACCTATCCGTGCGGCGCAACCTAGAATACGGTTGGCGGCGCATACCCAAAACTCAACGCCGCGTCAAATTCGACACCGTAGTAGAACTACTCGGCGTAGCCCCCTTACTCAAACGCGCCACCCATCGCCTATCCGGCGGCGAACGCCAGCGCGTCGCCATCGCCCGCGCCCTGCTCACCAGCCCACAACTCCTGCTCATGGACGAACCCCTCTCCGCCCTCGATCATGCCGCCAAACAAGCCATACTGCCCTACCTCGAAAGCCTCCACGACGAACTTGGCATACCCTCGCTATACGTCTCCCACGATCCCAACGAAGTTGCCCGTTTAGCCGATCAAATCGTGTTTTTAGAACAAGGCCGCGTCAAAGCCTATGGAGCCGCCGCTGACTTACTCACCCGCCTCGACTTACCCGTCGCCAGTTACGACGACGCAGCCGCGATTTTAGAAGGCAAAATCTCCAGCCACGACCACACCTACCACCTGACCTGGGTCAGCATGGACGGCGGGCGCGTAGCTGTCAGCCGAGAAGACCTACCCGAAGGGCACTATGCCCGCGTACAAATTCTCGCGCGAGATGTCAGCCTCTCTCTGCGTTCACACACCGACACCAGCATTATCAACATCTTACCCGCAAAAATCGTAGACACCCGCGACATCAGTCCCAGCCAAGTCCTCGTCCGCTTAGAATTGCTAGACGGTCAAACCCTACTATCGCGCATCACCCGGCGCTCCGCCGTGGGTTTAGGCATCAAAGAAGGCATGACGCTTTATGCGCAAGTGAAGAGTGTGGCGTTGATGTCGTGAAGGAGGGGGGAAAGAGCGGACACCTGCTTTAGAGCCTATACGAAAACGGGATAATCGGCTGCAAACCCGCCCTTTTAGTCAGGTTTTCCGCTTTTTTTCGTTAAATAGCCCGCTATTCGCCTTAAAAAACCGAAAAACCTGCCTCAAAATGGCGCATTTTCGCTTCGATTGCCCATCTTCGTATAGGCTCTTAGTAGGATAGGCAAAGCGATAGCGTGCCCATCACAACAACTGATGGACACAGATGATTCCTCGTTCCCATGCTCCGAAACCGTAAAAGAACCCAACCAAACAATCCCATCATTGCCTCCATAAACATAGAAGTCCTTTAGAGCCTATACGAAAATGGGAGGCAGTAGCATCGTCTGCTGCCGATTTATGTCGGTTTTGTAACGTCGAAATGACATTGGGAGAGGCTCATCTATTACCTTCTAAATTAGGCGTGTACGCTGGACTAGGGGTTCTTTTACAGTCTCCCCGCTTGGGAACGAGGAAAAATGATGATCCATGACACCTGCGATTATGGCTCCCCCATCTCATTGTCATTATCCATGCTGATGCGCTCTATGTTGGGAGCATCCCAATCGCCGCTGATGCGGTAGTGATAGCGCACCGCGTCGCGTAAGCTATCTTTGAATAAACTTTGCAAGACCAAAACGCCTAGACCTAATGCAGGGCCGCCTGCGACGGCACCTGCGACAGGCAGGGTGTTGGAAACGTGCGGCATGACGATCACGTCTTGCTCATAGGTGCGGTTTAAAAGCCCGGTGCGCCCTGAGAGGTCTATATCGGCTATCGGGCCTTTGATATGAATCCCATCGGTGTAAGCATGTCCGCCTTCAAGAAAAAAATCTCCTTTTATCCCGTTGAAACCAAAACCTTTTTCAAATACATCCCGAAAATCTAAAGCGAGTCTGCGGGACAGGCTGCGCAGGTCTAGCAAGCCGACTAAGCGACCCACAGGGCCGAGTTCAACGGCGATGAGTTGGCCTTTGTCGATGTTGACGTGTAAGCGGCCTTTAACATGGGATTCGTGAAATTGCAGCGGGTTTCCGGGCCAGTTGCCTTGAAAATGTAAGTCCATTTGTCCGCCTTGAATGGCGCTGTTTTGTTGGCCTAATTGCGCCATGGCTTGTGCAAAATCGTGGGCGCGTAAATGCACATCAAGGCGAGTGCTTTGTGCATCGGCACTGGCGGAAAGGCTGCTGTGTTTGTGATAAGCCCACAGTCCCGTGGCTTCGACATTGAGCGGCTTGCCGCGTAGGCTGAGATGGCGAAATACAAAGCCTTCGGGGCTGGGACTGGCTTGTAAATCCAGTTGGCCTAATGCGATGCCACCGATGCTTAAGTCTTCGCATTGTAAAGACAGCGGCGGTAAATAGCGCGGATCGGCTAACACGCTTTGCCGCTTTAGGCGCTGCATGGCGTTGATGTAATTCAGCGGGGTTGAGAGCGATAAAGGGCTGTCTAGTGCCGCGTTGGTGCTGGCGGGTAAGTGTAAATAGTTGAGTTCTACGGTGACTTTTGGCGGTTGTTGTATGTAACCCAGACGGCCTTGAATTTCGTCGGCGGTGAGGTGTAAGAAACCTTGCTGCGCGTTGGCGTAACCTTGCACGCGCAGTTGTTTGAATCGAGGTGAACCGCTGGAGAGTAATTGCTCGGTGCCAAGATCAATGAATAAGGTTTTGCCCGCTAAGGTGTTTTGTAAATCGGCAAAGGGTTGGCGGGGAAAGGTATCGGCATCGCTGTCTGGAGCCTGTTCTGCGCAAGTCAGTTGTACGGCACAGAAGAAATCCTGCCATTCCACCGCATCTAAACGGGGTACGCTGCCTGTGATTTGCCAGCCTGCTTGCGGTTTTAAATCCACTGGGTTGCGGTCGAAGTGAAGGGCTAAGGCTTTGTCTTGATAAGCCAGGTTGAATTGTTCGCCATAGCGCAAGCGCCCCAAGGCGTGCGGGCTTAATGGGGTTTGAAAATGCAGGGCGCGGCGCGTGTCGGTTTTTTTGCTCAGCGGTGCGGGTATGTTTAAGGCCATGCCGTGTAAATCGGAGGTGACGGTGAGTTGCTTGGCTTGCCCGGATTGATGCGGGGAATAGATATGCGCTTGCCATGAAGTTTGACCCGATATTTGCGGTGTCCAGGAGGCGATTCCTGGGGCAACGCGGCTGAATAAAGCGTGTAAAAAACGCTGATCGGCTTGTCCGCTTAAGTTGACGTGAACGCCTGCGGGTTCTGCATCAACAGCCTGAGCGGATTGGCTGTGTAGGCTGAGCTGGATGGCTTGTTCTAATAATTCGGCGTGCAGGTCTTCGGCTTTAACACCTTTATCGGTGAAATTCAGGCGACCGCGTAGATGTTGTAAGGCTAAATCGGCGTGCTCTAATGAGGCGTTGCTGAGGCGGTTATCGGTAAAATCAATGCTGCCTTGCACAGAGCGGCGCTGACCGGGAGACAGCGGCAAGCGAATATCCACGGCGATGCGCGTGGTACCTGTCATGGCTAAATCACTGAGATCGACGGTGCGTTTTAATGGGCTACGCTGGACAAAATCAATTGCAGCACTGGCATCGCCGCGTGTGCGGCCTTTGACGGTGAGATAGTGGGGGCGGTTGCGGCTGGCAAGATCGTATAAGTTGATCTGCGCGTTGAGCACTTCATGCTGTAGTAAACGTCCGTACTGCCCTTGAATATAGAAGCTGTCGCCATCAATCTGGAGTTCGCCCAGCACTTGTTTGACCGCAGGCCAGCCTTTGGCGTAAGCAATGTGTCCATCGCGGACGTGTAAAAGACCTTGCAAGCCGCTTTGGCCTTTGGCTTGTAGCAGCAAATGCTGTTTGGTCAGAGGGCCTGTGATATGGATGTCGGCTTTTTCCACCCGTCCGCCGAGCAAACCTCCGCGCATCCAGCGGCGCGTTTTGGGCGCACTTAGGGGCGTGTAGCGGACAATCTGGCGGGCAGCCACGCGGTGCGCTTGGAAGTGCAAGTCGGCAATGGGCGGACTGCCTTGGGCGGGGATTTTCAATTGCCCGCGCACCGTCAGGCTGTCTACATCCGCATTGCGCATCTGTAATCCGGTGCTGTGTAGCACCCACGCAGGTTTTATGCTTTCTTTCCAACGCTGCCAAGCCAGAGTGCCATTTAAGCTCTCTAAATGTAGGGCTTGGGCGAATAACTTCGGTGCATTGACGCGCACATCGCGGCTATTAAAAGTGAGGCTTCCCACTTTAGGACTTAAACTCAGCACCCCAGAGACATTGCTTAATCCCGGCACATGCCGCCAAGCACGGTGGCTGGCTTGGCGAAAATGGGTACGCAATTCCCAGTCATCGGGACTCAGCAGAAAATGTGTGGTGTGCAGTTCTGCTTGCGGGCGGGTGGCGCTTAAGGCGGTTCTCAGTGTCGGCGATAATAAGCTCAAGCCACTGAGCAAAGGCACTAATTCATCTAAGCGCAGAAAGCCGACTTGCCCTTGTAGCTGTAAATCACCGTTGTCACCGGGCACCGCTAAAATCTGGATTTGGCTGGGCGGCCAACTCTCTTCTAAGGTGGAAAAGCTAAACTGCTCTACCTGCATTTGCCAGCCTTTAGACGGCAGCGGTGTCCACAAAAAATCAGCGGCGACATGCGGCAAAATGAGTTCGGCTTGTGACGAGGCAAGCTGCAAATGGCGAATATCAAGCTGGCCTTTGAGATGGTGTAAGCGGCCTGCTTGCCAAAAAATCGCGCTGCGAAAATGCACTTCTCCGCCTTGCGAACGCAGCCCTAAACCCGCTGTTAGCGGTGGCGCATAATCTTCCAGCGGTAATTGTAAAAGCCCTTCTAAATCATAGCCTTGTCCTTGGCGGCTAAGATTGACTTCAGAAGAATGAAAAGTGACAGGCGTTTCGTTTTGCGTGTGCCAAGATACTTGCGTATCGCGCAATTCGATGCTGTTTTGCGCTAAAAACCCATCCAACAAAGGATGGCTCTGTGTAGAAGTCACCGTTGATGAGGACGGCGGTGTAGGAAAGCCTAGCCAATGAATGCCTAGATCATCGCCTTGTTGTAAAGAAAAATAAGCACCGTGCAAAACAATTTTCTGCGTAATCAATCGCTGTTGAATAAAGGATTGAATTAAATCAATCCGCAACCGTGCTTGAGTAAATCCGGCTAATCCTTCTGTGTTTTTGGCATTGTGACCAAATTGACTACGACCGATGTATAACACGGGAGTTAAATGCTCCCATTCGCCGCGTAAGGTTTGAATGCTGATGGGTTGTTGCAAAGCACGGCTGAGCCAATCTTGTAATGGGCGGTGATAATGCTCTAAATGCGAAAAGCCAAAATAAAACACTAAAATCAGCACAGCTAAGAACAACACGCTTAAAGAAAATAAACGCCATACAATATGCAACAAGACTTTGAAGACGGCTAATATATAGCTGTCTTCTTTAAGCGGGGGCAAAGAAAAATCAATATCTACGTGCATAACCAACTAAGAAGCCGTGTGTGAAGCAATCGGCACAGCAATATCCGTTTTTTGCTTAAACCACCAGCGATCACCGAGCACTAACAAACACGGGGTTAAAATCAACGTCAGCACGGTGGCAAAACTCAATCCTCCCGCAATCGCGCTGGCGAGTTGCGTCCACCATTGAGTCGAAGGCGCACCAAAACTGATGGTGCGATTCAGTAAATCAATATTCATAGCCAATACCATGGGCATTAAGCCCAGCACAGTGGTGATAGCGGTGAGCAACACCGGACGCAGGCGCAACCGTCCGGTGTTGAGTGCCGCTTCTAGGGCGTTTAAGCCGTCTTTTTTTAAGCCATTATAAGTGTCAATCAAGACAATATTGTTGTTGACCACAATCCCCGCCAACGCAATGATGCCGATGCCGACCATGACAATGCCAAAAGGCTGCCCCGTGACCAATAAGCCCAGCAATACGCCCGCAGTAGAAAAAACAATGGCGCTGAGCACTAAGGCGGCTTGATAAAGACTGTTAAATTGCGTGACGAGAATCACCAACATTAAAAACAGCGCGGTCAAAAACGCATTGCTCAGAAAAGTCATCGTTTCGCGTTGATCTTCATCTTCGCCTTTGAAAGTCAGCGTCACACCGGGATCAGGCGCTTGTTGCGCTAAAGCCGCACGCAGTTCGCGCAGTTTGTCATCGACTAACAAGCCTTCTTCCACATCCGCTTGCACCGTGATCACCCGCTGTCCATCCACGCGCTTTAAAGTGCCGGTTTTGGGCGCGGGTTCTAAGCGCACAAAATGGCTGATCGGCACCATGCCGTTAGCCGTGTGAATGCGCAATCGATCCAGCTGATCCAAATGGCGCTCATGTATCGGAAAACGCATCCGCACATCCAATTCCTCTTCCGCATCATCAGGGCGATATTCCGTCGCTTTAATCCCCGTTGTGAGCATTTGCACGGCATTGCCTAATAAACTAATGTCAGCCCCATAACGCGCCGCCCGTTCACGATCCACCAACAAACGCCATTCGATACCCGGTAATGGGCGATTGTCTTCCACATCTTTAAAACCACCAATGTCATCAATGAGGCTGCGCAATTGTGTGGTGATGTCGCCCAAACGACTCGTATCTAAAGCACTGATTTGCAACTGAATCGGCTTACCGCCCGAAGGCCCGCCCTCTTGTTTACGCAATTCCAGAAAAATGCCCGGAATATCGGCGGCACGTTGATAAATATCATCCAAAATCTCAGCCGCTTTACGCCGTTGTTGCCAATGCACGAATTCCAATTGAATCACGCCAATGACATCTTCAGCGCGGTTATCATCGGCGCGATTAAAAGATCGGGCATAAATTACCCGCAACTCCGGCATATCAAAAATACGCTTTTCAATGCGCTGTAAAATCTGATCTTTTTCAATAATCGACAAATCACCGCGAGCATGAATTTGAACTTGCGCAAATTCAGGTTCCACATCAGGGAAAAACTCCATGCCCCGCCCATATTCTCCATAAGCCCAGTAAGACGCGATCAACACCATGATCGCCGCCAACAAAGTCAAACCTGGATAATGCAGCAAGCCCTTGAGCAACCACAAATAATATCGCATCCCCCAAGTATCTTCTTTATTCTCAGTGGTTTGCGAGTTATTGTGCGGCGACGCTCGTCCCATCACCCCGCCCAGCACAGGAATAAAGATCAAAGCCATTAACAACGAAGCCGTTAAACAAATGAGCACGGTTAAAGGCAGATATTTCATAAATGAACCCACCACTCCCGGCCAAAACATCAACGGCAAAAACACCACTAAAGTCGTTGCCGTAGAAGCCGCCACCGGCCACGCCATGCGCTTGGCGGCGGCAGCAAAGGCTTGTGGAGGTGCTAAACCCTGTTCAATATGGCGATCCGCCAATTCCGTCACCACAATCGCCCCATCGACCAACATCCCCACCACTAAAATCAGGCTAAACAGCACCACGATATTCAGCGTATAGCCCATCAAATGCAGCACTAAAATACCCGCCAAAAATGAACCGGGAATCGCAATCCCCACCAGCAACGAAGAGCGCACACCCAATGCGCCCAAAATCACAATCATCACCAAAGCAATCGCACTGGCGACATTGTTTTGCAAATCGCCCAACATGAGGCGAATTTCACCCGATTTATCCTGAAAAAAGCTCACCGACAAATTCGCAGGCCAGAGCGGGCGCTGTTGCTCAACAATGGCTCGCACTGCCTCAATGGTTTCAATAATATTCGCCCCCACACGTTTAGAAATTTCTAAAGTCACAGCGGGTTGCCCATCGACCCGCGCAAAGCCTTCGGGGTCTTTAAAAGTGCGGCGCACGCTCGCCACATCTTTAAGCATAATGACCTTATCCCCCAACACCTTCACCGGCATACTCCATATATCTTCCAAGCTTTCGATGAGTCCAGGGACTTTCAATACCCAGCGTCCCGCCCCAGTATCCATCGCCCCTGCCGCCACCAATTGATTATTGCGTGTGATGAGATTAAACAACTCGATATAGTCGATTTGATAAGAATCCATCACCAGCGGTTCCATCACAATCTCCAACACCTCCTCACGGTCGCCGCCAATATCCGCTTCTAAAACACCGGGCAAGACTTCGATTTGATCTTTTAAGCGCCGCGCCAACTGCAACAAGCTGCGCTCAGGCAAGGGCCCTGACAAACTGATGGTCAAGACCGGAAACAAAGCCACATTGACCTCGCTCACCGTAGGTTCCTCGGTGCTGGCGGGGAGTTCAGCTTGAGCCATATCGACTTTTTCTCGTACATCGAGTAGCGCCTGTTTGCTATCAAACCCCGCATCAAAGGTGAGCATCACCGAAGCTTGTCCTTCGCCTGCGGTACTACTCATGTCCTTAATGCCTTCAATGGATTGAAGCTCCTTCTCCATCGGCTTGACCAGTAAGCGCTCGGCATCCTCTGGAGAAATACCTTCATGCGACATGAACACATAAATGATCGGAATCGCCACATCCGGCTCAGATTCCTTGGGGATGTTGTAATAAGCCGCACTGCCTGCGATGAGGATAAACAGAAGCAGTAATAACACCGTGCGATGGCGGCTAAAAGCTGCGTTGATGAGCGAGTGCATAGGAAGGTCTTTATGAGGGTGAGATAAAAGTCATGCAGGGAAGGTCACGCGATATGCATCTGATGGCAGATGGTAACGCAAAAAATGCGGATTATCTCCTTCTTAAAAGCGGCGGGTTTTAATGAGATGCAGGGATGCTTCTTGTGTTTCTCGTTCCCACGCGCCCTGCGGGGAATGCAGCTTAGGCGCTCTGCGCCTTCTAAGCTTACGTGGACTTTCCAGCGTGTCACTTCACGTCACGACGACGCAGAGCGAGAGAACGAGAGGAGCATCATCAGTAAAAAGCTTATGTCTTAAGAATTTGTTTTATTCGGCTAGATGTCATGATACTAATCATGACAAAAAACAAGAAAGAGAAAAAGCCTAGCATCAAACTGGTGCCATTGGTGGTTAAAAGCGTCACTGGTTCTTTTGTGCTACCTAGTTGACTGAGTTGTTCGGCAACAATGCTATTAAAACCAATATAAGTCATAAAAATGCTCACAATAAACACATCCGCCATTGACCACTTGCCCGATTGATAAACAAAGAAATGAAGAATGCGCTGATGGGATAATTGGGGTTTAAATAAGACTAACACTGAACTGGATAACTTTAAGAACGGAAACAACACACTAAAACAAAAAACCAGTATACCCACTGACACCACTTCCACACTGCCTTTTGCTATCAACAACCACACCACATCAATAATGCTTTTACTTTGGTAAAACAATATCTGGTTATTAAAACTCACAGGCTCTCCAATAATGCTCATGGCTAAAGTGGCTATACGCGCATCCAATTCAATCATAGGCAACAGCAAACCTAGACTTAAAAACGTTAAACACGCCATTAACCCCATGATGATTATCACCTTGCTGTCGCTTTTATCTAACCACAAAAGTAGAAAAATACCACTGGCTAATAAATAAAACAGCCATTTAAGCGGCTGAGTGTCTTGCCGATTTTTTTCAATTAAATCGGCTATATGAAGATTAAGCTTTGTCATATCGGTGTCATGATATTTTTGTTGAATCTGCTTTAAGAGACTGTAATCCACTGAAGAAAATGTCTTGTTAGCATATTGATTGACTTTATCTGCAATAATTTTTTTTAATTTAACGCGATTATCACGATGTTTCACAAAACCCAAAGTGTCTTCGGTAATATCGGATACTTGCTCTCGCGCACGACCAAAAGGATTAAATAATAAGCGTCTAAAGCCCACTAATTCATCTTTTTTAAATTGTTCTTCTGCACGATCAATGGCTGAGTGTAAAATCTTATGAATGCTGCTGCGCAGCATGTCCTCGTTTTCCTTGATCACTTGTAAAGAATCAATTTCTTTATTAATAATCGACAAAACAATGTCTTTCCAACGATCAATGTTTAACAAACCATATTGCACGCGATTGATATTGACATAATCTATTTTTAATATTTGATATTCCACGGTTTTTTGATACAGAAAAACACTTAAAACAACGGAAGCTGATAGTAAAAAAGCTAAAAATAAACGCATAATCAAGACCTTTTGGGAACATCTAAAAACCTAACTCTTGGGTCGAATAACAAAAAACACTTAAATATTAACTCTACAAAAAGCTAAAATAACTCTAAGAATATTAGTTTTATGTGGATTTATCTCATGTTTTTTGTAAAACCCTATTTTTTTCAAAAAATGGGCGAAATTATCCTCCTAATTCAGTTGCTTGACGTTTGAAAAAGCATAACCGCCGTAAATTATAAATAGCCACTTTCATTTGTATCGCAAAAGTGGCTCGTGTTTGCCCAATCACTCGAATAAATGTTCCACCCATTTCTTCTAAGGCTGCAAAAGGGTGTTCTACACGTACACGTTTCTTGGAAATATTGTGATTTCTACGTTTTTGACATTCTGATAAAGGTTTGTTTTTCTGTGCTTTTCTCTGGATACGTGGAGCTTTTCCTTGGGCTTTAAGTTCTTCCTCTCGTGATTGTTTAGTGTAACCCCTGTCACCTAACACTTCTCGATTTGTATTGTCACCTAACAGGTCTTCAAAACAGTTTGTATCTGCTGTATTTGCAGGTGTCACTTTTACCTCGAATGAATTTGTAACGCCAATCTACATTCACATGGATATTATATATAGAGAAAATTCTTCAAACATACGACCACTTAAAACTAAAAAACGATTATAATATATATTCGATTTATTATTACATGGGGTTAAAGAATAACACTTGATGACTTAATCAATGAGGGCGACCCTCGTGACATTAAACGTGCTATGTCTACAAAGATATTTTTGTCGGGTTCAAACAGAGAAATGATGAGCCATGTTCTCAATGTAGGTATTGATGTTGTCACTAAGTAGAATCGAGTCTATCGTGAACAAGGTGCAGAAGGTTGACTATTGGGATACATAGGCAGTGAAGGATATTTTACTGATGAAGATCGGAGCAGTATTCATCATTAAGTTCTTACCATAAACGGCTACATGAAGCGGGGATGAGTGGGAAAAAAACAGAAAAAGTAAACCCGAAAAGAGACGAAGAGGCTGTCATTAAGAATCGTGAGGACATTAAAAAAAAATCGGAAGATAATGCCGAGGCCATAAAGTCAGGGGAACTCATTGTTTTAATTGAAGATGATTGCCATCTGTTGTGGGGTGATGCGTGTAGTTATATTTGGGGACGCAAAGGGGAGCCAATACCCATTCCCGTGCTTCATCAAAAAGAGCGATACACCTATTACGGTGTCATCCACTATTTAACAAAAGAATTCATTTTAAAACCTTATGATAAAAGTGATGGCTTAAATACGGTCGATGTCATTAAATGTTTACGTGATCAATTCAGAGGTTCTCGTTTGTTATTCATTTGGGAGGGTGCGAGTGATCATAAATGTACAAAAACACAAGATTATTTGAATGAGATTAATGAAGGACTAGAACAAGAACAGTGGCCTGTAGAATGCCTTCTATTTGCACCTAATGCCCCTGATCAAAACCCAGTTGAAGATGTTTGGTGACAAATCAAAAATCATATTCGTAAAAATTTTATGGAATGTAATACTTTTTTACAGGTCAAAAGTTTATTTGAAAGCTTTGGTTCAGGTACAGTATTTGATTTTTCTAAAATGAATATGTATAGAGAATTCGTATGAATGATGAAATATCCCTATAGAACCCATTTGAAATCTCAAGAAGCATGAGCCGCGAGGCGCTTCAACATAAGACGAATAAAGCAGAGCTTGAGTTTCTGATGGGCATTTTTTAAG
>JADGEH010000098.1 GCA_016744475.1 Thiotrichales bacterium
TAGAAAATGCCAATCAGAAACTCAAACTTTGCTTTATTCGTCTTATGGTGAAGCGTCTCGCGGCTCATGCCTCTTGAGATTTCAAATGGGTTCTATAGGCTCTTAAGCCCATTAGCACTGCAAGCAGTTGATGTTATCCCCCCTCCTCGAAGGAGGGGGCTAGGGAGTGGTGAACAACAGCAGCCTTCTTTAATGTATTTTTAAGGAATGCAGCCTTTCATCACCACCCCTCAATCCCCTCCTTAGAGGAGGGGAGGGTGACACGTTGAATTCAAAGCCTTTTTTCTTAAGTGAATGGCAGTGATGCGGCACATGGGAATAGGTTAAACATTATTTGCAAACGCTGGCGCTCTCTTGTGCCGTTTGCGTTGTCTTTTATGTTACCAGAGCAACAACGCAGAGCCGTGCGCAAAAACACCGCTAGCGGCTTCAGTGATGAGATGGTCATCCCTTGATGCAAAGAACGCCGACTACGTAGCCTAACGTAGGTGACTATAACCTGAGTTAATGTAAAATGCCTCTTCATTACAAAACTTATCACTACAACATAAACATAATGTCCAGAATTTAGAGCCTATACGAAGATGGGGAATCGAAGCGAAAATTCCCCCTTTTGAGGCAGGTTTTTCAGTTTTTTAAGGCGAATAGCGGGCTATTTGTTGATAAAAACCGGAAAACCTGACCAAAGGGGCGGGTTTGCAGCCGATTATCCCGTTTTCGTATAGGCTCTTAAGATACCAACACTGAGGTTAAAGTGAGAAGCGATGAGCCTACTATTTCCGCTGGGAATCATGGCACCCATTGCATCTTTATTAGACTTGTCCGGGTTTAAACGCCGTAGCGAAAAGCAGCGGGATTGAGTGATTTTTTTCGTTCATTTGAGGCGAATAGTCATTCTATTGAACGAAAAGGAATGGGAAAAAACACCCATTTCCGCTGTTTTGCAGTCGGTGTTTTAACCCCGAACAAGTCTATCTAAGCTTAACCTTCTGGACTTTGTGACTAGAATATTCCAGGACGGGAGTTGTTTGCATGACTAAAGCCTCTGATAAAACGTCAACAGTAGAACCCCAAGACCCACCCTCGCAGCAAGAGGCCATTACAGCACTGGCAGAAGAAGTGAAAAAAGAAGCCTCCAGCAGCCAAGTTGAACGTTTTGTACAAAGTTTTGAACGCAGTGCGCGACGTTGGGAAATCATTGTTTATCCTGCGTTATTTGCCTTTGTCGTACTGGCAGGCTATGGCTTTTTCTTGATTTATAGCCTAACTAATAGCGTGGCCTCTATTGCGCGGAGTATGGACCCGAATATGGGCGCTCATATGGAAACCATGGCGGTGGAAATCAGCTCTTTATCCAAAGAAGTTAAAGATATGTCGCATGAGCTAACCAGGATGTCGATAAAAATGACGGAAGTCTCTGAAAAAATGGATAGTCTTCCGCCCATTCCGGTGTATATGCAAAACATGGATACTTCGATGTCAAACATGAATGAGTCCATTTTACAAATGAACACCTCTATCCAAAGCATTGCTTTAACCACTGAACACATGCGTTTGAGTATGGCAAATATGAATCAGAGTGTGTCCCGCCCTATGTCCTTTTTTAATAGCTTTGCTCCCTGGTAAAGCGATACTTTTGTTTTTTAAGGTGTTATGTCTTTGCAACCACGTTTTTCTGTTTGGGCTTTTACGGTTATTGGCGTTGCATTATTGCTGGCATTGCCAGTATTAACCGTCTTTGGCTTTGTATTTCACCCCGCGACTGAAGTCTGGCAACATCTAGCAGACACCGTTTTAACCGAATATATCAGCAATTCTTTATGGTTAATGCTAGGCGTGGGATTGGGCGCACTCTTGTTAGGTGTGAGCACCGCCTGGTTGACCGGGATGTGTGATTTTCCCGGTCGTCGCCTCTTTGAATGGGCTTTGCTGTTGCCGTTAGCCATGCCCGCTTACATTATTGCTTATACTTACACGGGCTTATTTGATGTTGCAGGGCCTGTGCAAAGTAGTTTGCGGGGCTGGTTTGGATGGGAATATGGTGATTACTGGTTCCCTGAAATTCGCTCTTTGGGCGGTGCCATCAGTATGCTGGCCTTAGTCCTATATCCCTATGTGTATCTACTGGCACGAGCGGCTTTTCTGGAACAATCCGTGTGCGTATTAGAAGTCAGCCGTAGCCTCGGCAATGGTGCTTGGCGCACTTTTTTCCGCATTGCATTACCCTTAGCGCGACCTGCCATCATTGCGGGTTTATCTTTGGTATTGATGGAAACCCTGGCAGATTACGGCACGGTACAATATTTTGGTGTCGATACCTTCACCACAGGCATTTTCCGCACTTGGTCAGGTTTAGGCGATGATGCCGCCGCTGCGCAATTGGCAGCACTGCTGATGAGCTTTGTTTTTATGCTGATCATTCTGGAGCGTTGGTCTCGGCGTAAGGCGCGTTATCACCACACCACCAATCGTTTCGGTTTATTACCCCGCTATCCCCTCAAAGGCTGGCGCGGTCTGTTGGCTTTTACCGCCTGCGCTTTACCCTTGTTCTTAGGCTTTATCCTTCCGGCAGGACAACAACTGGTTTGGGCATTAAGTACCGCAGAAAAAATGCTCGATAGCGATTTCTTCACCTTGGTATGGCATAGCGTATTATTGGCACTCAGCGCCGCTTTTATTGCTTTAGTCTTAGCCCTGTTTGTGACTTATAGTCAGCGCATGTTGAAAAATAAAATGGTCAATGTGGCAGTGCGTTTAGCGGGGATGGGCTACGCCGTACCCGGCACCGTCATCGCAGTGGGGATCATCATTCCGTTAGGCGCTTTGGATAACACTTTAGATGATTGGTGGGGGACGGGCTTACTGTTTAGCGGCACATTATTCGCGCTATTATTTGCCTACATGGTACGTTTTCTCGCCGTCTCCATGCAGACGGTAGAAGCCGGATTAGGTAAAATCAAACCCTCAATGGAAGAAGCCGCACGCTCGATGGGCTATCGTCCACGCGCATTACCACGCCGCATCCACATTCCCATCCTACGTGGCAGCCTGTTGACCGCCTTATTACTGGTGTTTGTCGATGTCATGAAAGAACTCCCCGCCACCTTAATTTTGCGCCCGTTTAACTTCAACACCTTAGCCGTGCGTGCCTATGAACTGGCCTCAGACGAACGTCTAGCCGATTCATCCACCGCTTCGCTAGCGATTGTGTTGGCAGGCATTATCCCCGTCATTTTACTCAGTTTAACCATTGCGCGTTCGCGTGCTCGCAATGAATAGGAGAAAAACATGTCTATTTACAAACGCTTTGCCATCATCCTCACACTCGCCATCTGGCCACTCAGCAACACACAGGCGCTGTTTAAACACGGCGAAGAAACCACCCTTCCCGGAGAAACCCTAAGCACCGCCAAACAAATCATGGCTTGCACCCTTATCAAAGCCTCCTTTAAAGGTGCAATGAAAAAAATCTTTAAAAAAGACACGGATAAATCCGTCGAAGGCTATTGTCATAACAATGTGGGAGAGCCTTTACATTTTTCAGCGGGCACTGAAAACATTGATAAAATCAAACAACATGCGGGACGAGACGTATTAATCTACATGTCCTCCAACAAAAAACTTGAAAATGCCAAAACAGAAATGGTCATGCTCGACATTAAAGCCACAGGCGATGGCAGCTATAGAACAGAAAAACTCTGCGGCCCTGAAACAGGCAAACATCTTTTTCACGGTGAGAGCATGTGGTCACGCGGTTTCCGTCTGGCTCATGCCTATTACGCCAAACACGATCCCAAAGGCTGGCAATTAATCCTGCAAGAAGGCAAACAAGGCACGGCTATTTGGGGAGACAAACCTCACGTATCGCTCAGCCGTTTTTGTAATGCTGATATTGATACCATCATGCATTTCAATGAACCCCTCTTGTATTTTTATGCCCAGCCTGAAGAAGACGGCATTTATTTCATAGAAAGCGTACACCGCATCTCAGTCACACCGCCGCCTGCGGCACCGCCCCAATAAATGGCTGTTGCAGTGCTTTGAGTCATGAACGACACCGCACATCCTCATGGTTAATGCCGTTAGCCGCACGACAAACATCACAGCCCGTCTTGCGGCCATTCAGCATTCCAACGTCAACCAAGCCTAGCGAACGACTCACCCACACCAACATTCCCGCCTTAGTCATCTCCACTACAACGAACACATTGTCAAAGTCACCGTCAAAGCATACGGCATCAAGCGCCTGCTCAGTTTTGCTGAATATCCATCAGTGCGCTTAAATGAACCACTACGAGTGCATAGCAAAGAAAGCGTAGATTTCACCTTTAGCCTACCCCTCGCAACCAGTCTAATAGAAAGACACAAAAGGAATTTCCAGACATGATTAATCTCACCTGGATATTAGTATGGAGCCTCATCACCATACTCGCTTGGTGGCTGCCCGCCAGCGTCACTCTTCTGATTTTACTGCTCAACCTCATCATTGCAGACCCCATTCCTTACACAGATGAAATCATTATGTTCATCATTGCACTCAAACAAGCCTATAAAGAATGGAAACAAAAAACCAATGCTTCAGATAATGAAAACGATCAGGGGAAGAACTTATCTAATGATAAAGAACCATGAAGACAAGGTAGGATGGGCAAAGCGAAGCGTGCCCATCTTACGCACCGCAGGTGCGGTGCTCAGCGTGGGAATGTGGTGTGTGTCGCTCCTGCGGCACGGAACGCAGAACGTCCCCGTCGGCAACGAGAAACGGCATCTAGTGCTTCGTCAAGCCTACTTTTTAGGGTTGCATTTTTTACCACGGAGACACGGAGAAGGCACAGAGCGCACGGAGAAAGACTTTTAATTTAACTCACCTCTGTGTCCTCCGTGTCACCTCCGCGCCTCCGTGGTGACATTTGACCACCTAATTCTTAGAATTGACAAAGCACTAGGGTGTTTAGAGCCTATATGAAAACGGGATAATCGGCTGCAAATCCGCCCTTTTTGCCAGGTTTTCCGCTTTTTATCAACACACGCCCGCTATTGCCTTAAAAAACCGAAAATCCTGCCTCAAAATGGCGCATTTTCGCTTCGATTCCCCATCTTCGTATAGGCTCTAAGACCTGGCAGGTTTCAAAAACCTGCCAGGTCTATCGTATAACCGATTTATTTTCTCTATAGCTGTATTTCCATGCCGGAGCGTGGGAACGAGGCAAAACCGCCGCATTCTCGTTGAATATGACGGACTTAAGTTGGTACAATGCCTCTCGCTTCCCGAAGAGAATTTACAACTCACTGAAAAGGAAGGGAAAAGTGATCTTTAACAAACTGCAAAAAGTCGCCATTTATTTGGTAGATATTAACCGATTGATTTTCTGGTTCAAAATCATGAAGTTAAATTTAGTATGTTCCCCACGCCTGTGGGGATGAACCGCCCATGATGGACTTAGATATTGTGCCAATATCATGTTCCCCACGCCTGTGGGGATGAACCGTGACAACAGAGCAGCAAGAGCAGCAAAAACCCATGTTCCCCACGCCTGTGGGGATGAACCGTTTGGCATGTTCCTATCACGCAATGACGTACCATGTTCCCCACGCCTGTGGGGATGAACCGTGATTTCACCGTCTTGAATCGCGCCTTGTACAATGTTCCCCACGCCTGTGGGGATGAACCGTCACCTTCTATACGCAAATCGCCATCAACGTTATGTTCCCCACGCCTGTGGGGATGAACCGCTGGAATGGTGACTACTCGATTTAAAAAGGATGTTCCCCACGCCTGTGGGGATGAACCGGCTTTTAACCACTCGTGCATTTTTTTTGCTGGATGTTCCCCACGCCTGTGGGGATGAACCGGTCGTTGTGAGTCTGGACAGTCCGTCGGCACAATGTTCCCCACGCCTGTGGGGATGAACCGCTATCTCGTATTTTACCAGTATCTTTTTTGATATGTTCCCCACGCCTGTGGGGATGAACCGAGAGCAACACAAGCTCCCTCAGCCATGTTCAGATGTTCCCCACGCCTGTGGGGATGAACCGCAGCCAATGTACTGGTGAATTTAGGCGATTTTATGTTCCCCACGCCTGTGGGGATGAACCGCCATTCTGGTAACGCCTTTGAATTTTGATTGTATGTTCCCCACGCCTGTGGGGATGAACCGTCATTAGCCGTTTTTCTAAGCCGTTCTATACAATGTTCCCCACGCCTGTGGGGATGAACCGTTGTAACAGCCTTGGGGACTGCCACTGGAGGTATGTTCCCCACGCCTGTGGGGATGAACCGAAAGAGCTATTTATTCAATTCCTGAGTTTATGATGTTCCCCACGCCTGTGGGGATGAACCGATGCGAAATCATCCTGAGTTCTGGGCCACTCAATGTTCCCCACGCCTGTGGGGATGAACCGATGCGAAATCATCCTGAGTTCTGAGCCACTCAATGTTCCCCACGCCTGTGGGGATGAACCGCAGCCTCTTTTTGTTTGTACGTCCAGCCTTTGATGTTCCCCACGCCTGTGGGGATGAACCGGGTTTAGACGGCGCAATTTTGCGCAGTCCTCTATGTTCCCCACGCCTGTGGGGATGAACCGTTGTAGCAGCCTTGGGGACTGCCCGACGTAGTATGTTCCCCACGCCTGTGGGGATGAACCGAGGGGGGCATCACAAAGCTATCGCGGGGCAGAATGTTCCCCACGCCTGTGGAGATGAGCCAGTGAGCCTTTAACCTTTGCTATGAGTCGAGAATTAGATCGGGTGCGACATTTGGCAATGGTTTTAAAATGAGGTACAGACGGTGGTGCCCTGCACAACTTTGCGGGCTTTTCAGGTAGTGAAAATGGTGTTTTGTGATTTAGGTGAAAATGGCACGCCAGCTCGGAGAGATTGGAGCCTTTGTTTGCCTATGACGTGAATAGACTTGTTGCAAGGGGTAGGCATCGTAGGATGGATATGCTGTGCTTATCCTACATGTCATCAAACCCGGTATGTTTTAGAGCCTATAGAGATAATATTTCAGTTGTACTGGAGCATCGTAGTTAAGACCTGACAGGTTTTGGAAACCTGTCAGGTCTGTCGTACAACTGACTTATGTTCTCTATATACGAAAACGGGATCATCGGCTGCAAACCTGCCTCACAATAGCGCATTTTCGCTTCGATTCCCCATCTTCGTATAGGCTCTTAGGGATAACACGGCTTAGGGCTGTGTTGTCCCTTTGTTTTTTATGGCTGACTTAAACGTGGTTGAACGGGCATTAAGTCATTTTCCGCAGGCGGCACACCTTTGCGGCGTAGTACCGCAAAACGGCTGGCGCTGCTGGCTTCTTCTAGGGTGCATTGGGACGTGCGTAGGACGTTTTCGTTAAATCCGGTGGGGAGCACGGTGAGCGCTCCGCTGAAATTGCTGTCGGGGGAGGAGATGTCTACGGTGCCGTCTAAACCGAAATTGGAGGAGGCATCAATCGGGCTGCGCAAGCGCGGGACGAATTGGAAAACACCTTTGGTGCTGATGTCGATGTTGCCGCCATCTCCGCCGACAGCGCGGGCAATCACGGGGGCGCGTTTTTGGATTAAAAATAGGGTGTCAAAACGGATGTTGCCGCCGTTGCCTGCTTCTGCTTGTACGCTGGTGGTTAAGTTGCTGCGGGTGAGATAGCTGTAGCTGCCTGTATGCACTTCTAGGTTGCCGCCGTCAGCAGAGGCGGTGGTGGTTTGGATGGCGCTGTCGGTCATGAGTAGTTTGCCTGCGACTTCTAGCAGTAACTGTCCCGCTTCACCAAAGCCAATGTCTGCGCTGCTAGAGCTGATGATGCTGTCGCTGTTCATGTTTAAGGCATTCGCTCGAATTTTAATATCGCCACCGCGTCCGGTGCTGAAGGTGCCTGCGGTGATGGCGGCTTGCTCGCTCATCTGTAAGCTATCCGTGTCTAAGCTAATATTGCCAGCATCTCCGGCGTTATTGCCTGCGCCTTTGGCGGCGCTAAAAATACCGCTGGCAAAGTTGAGCGCATCCACGCCATGAAACACCACGCTGTCGGTGGCGACAATTTGTGTGTCTCCGCCCGCGCCATTACCAAAGGCATTGGTGCCAATCTGTCCTCCATCTCGAATGTTGAGTTGTTGTACGGCAATATCGACTAGGCCACCAGAGCCGTTGCCCATCGCGCTGGATGAAATGGTACATCCCCCGCGTGAGTTGTAGCCTGTCATGTTGAGGCGATGGGCTTGAATGCTGAGGATGCCTGCGGCACCGTGACCGAAACTATTGGTGCTTAACGATGCGCCGTCTTCAAGATTGAGTTCGCTGACATTTAAGGTGATATTGCCGCCTTGACCAGGGCCTCCGGTGTCAGCCACCATCTGGCTCCCGTCGCGCAGATGTAGGGTCTGTGCGTTGATGTCGATGTTTAAGCGGGAGGCATTACCCGCTACGGCAGCTTGGCTTTCAGAGTTGGTAAAAATGGCGCTGACTTGTCCGTTACTGCTGCGGCCTGCTAACACGACATCTCGCTCTGCGGTGATCGATACGGGACTGCCATGCCCTTGATCCACGCTGCCTGCGACGATTAAGCCGCCGTTTTCTATCAGCACATCACCGGCTTGTATGTTGAGAGCGCCGCCATTGCCACTACCTGAAGTGTTGGTCGAAATAAAGCTGCCCGCGCCATTTTTGTCTTCGCCCGTGAGTTGCAATACATCAGTGACTTGTATATCAATATCCGCTCCTTCGCCATTCCCTGCTACACGGGCTTCGATGGCGGCACCATCGCGTAAGATGAGGGATTTTGCTTGTAATTGAATGCCTGCGGGGCTACCTTGTCCGTCTCGTTTTGCCAGTGAACGGGCATTTAAGCCACTCACGGCACCATCAATGTCTTCGCCGCTAAATTCGGCCCGTTCTGCAACCTGCACATAGACCCCACCACCGCCGCCGCTCCCTGACGTAGAGCTGACTAATTGTCCGCCGTTGATTAATTGCATATTGTTGACTTGTACGCGAATGCCTTCGCCACCGCCTGTGCCTGTTGAGTTGGCTTGCAGCAGACCGCTGTCGCTCACGGTGAATTGGTCGGCTTGAATATATAGATTGCCGCTGCCTTCGCCGCTGGTGGCGAGCAAGCTATCGTTGATATTGAGTGTGCCGGAGGTGTTGGACACGGCGGGCATTCCCGCCGTTAAACCGACTTCACCTTCAGCCGCTAAAGTGGTTAAAGCTAAGGTGCCTGAATCAATGCGAATTTCAGCATCTTGGCTGATGTTGATCTGTGCGCTGGTCAGTGACAGGGTGTTTCTTGGCGGCAATCTCCATAGGCTGCCTTCGATGTCTAGGCTGGCGCTGGAAGCACCGAGAAAACCAAACGCCGCAGGCTGCGCGACAGACAGGCTTGAGGTGTTATCTAACTGCGCAAAAAACTGCGCACCATCTGCCAAGCGTAGATAATCGCTGGTGCTGGCGTGAAAAGCACCGTCAATATCGAGTTGCGCATGAGCACCAAAGCTAAGACCCGCTGGATTTAATAAATATAAATGAGCCTTGGGAATGTTGGAAACGAGGTGTCCATCAATGTAGGACGCTTGTCCGCCTGTGACGCGGGCAATGATGTTTTGAATCGAATCAGCGCCGCTAAAAAGGGCTTTTTCGTCTTGTGCCAGGTTAAAGCGAGTAAAGCTGTGAAATAGATTATTCTCTCGCACTTGCCCAAGGTCAGCATGAATATCAAAATCAGGCCCGCTTAACACTAATGCTTCGCCCAAGCTACCATCGGTCACAATGTCGGCACTGAGCGTGGTGGATAATAGGAACGCTAACCAAGCGGCTTGCTTCATGATGGAACCTCGGATTGACCTAAGACGATGGATAAAATAGCTTGGATAGACTGGGTAGGGCGGTTTCTCAAATGACTTAACTGATACGTAAAATCAATACATCAGGCGCAAATGGTAACGATTCCCGGCCTGATCAGCAATTCTCATCCCTCAAACAGTTCACAATCCTGAAGAGATACGTATAATCAGCGCCTTTCTCATCGACCCCTACTGCAATTATGGCTTTAATTCAAGCATCTTCTCCGCACCTTCATCAGAGCAAAAGTGTTGCTCAAATGATGCGCACCGTGCTGTATGCACTGTTGCCGGGTATTGGCCTGTATGTGCTGTTTTTCGGCTGGGGCATCGTGTTTCATTTGCTCCTCGCCAGCATCACAGCACTCGGCATAGAAGCATTGATGCTATGGCTGCGTCAACGCCCCGTGAAGTCCTTTCTTAGCGATAACAGTGCCATTCTCAGCGCTTGGCTCTTAGTGTTGGCGATTCCCCCCTTAGCACCTTGGTGGATTACCGTGCTAGGCGTGAGCTTTGCCTTGGTGTTTGCCAAGCATTTATACGGTGGTTTAGGTTACAACACCTTTAATCCTGCGATGGTTGGTTACGCCATGCTGATGATTTCTTTCCCCGCAGAAATGACGCGCTGGCCTTTGCCGCCAGAAATGGGCGGATATCTGGGCATTTTCGACAGCTTGCACATCTTATTAGAACTGCCCTTGGGCAGCGGCAAAACCTTAGATGCTTATAGCGGGGCGACTTTGTTGGATACCGTTAAAGTTAGCTTAAGCCAAGCCTATCGCCTAGACGAAACCTTAAGTCACACTTCCGTGTTGGGATATTTCGGCAGTATTTATTGGGAATGGATCAACCTGGCTTATTTGGTGGGTGGCGTTTATTTAATCTATACACGGGTGATTGATTGGCAAATACCCACGGCGATGCTGACCACCTTAATTCTGGTGTCTGGGTTGTTTTTTATTTTAGACTCCGATACTTACGCAGCCCCCACTTATCATTTATTTAGCGGTGCGGTGATGCTGGGTGCCTTTTTTATTGCCACTGATCCTGTCACCGCTGCCACTTCACGCAAAGGCAAACTGATTTACGCAGCGGGTATTGGCCTTTTGGTTTATGTGATTCGTGTCTGGGGCAATTATCCCGATGGTGTCGCTTTTGCCGTGTTATTGATGAATATGTGTGCGCCTATGATTGATTATTACACCCAACCCCCTGTCTTTGGGGCGGATTATAAAAACCAGAAAAACAAAGATGAGAGGCGATCATAATGAATGATAAAAGCGCTCATCAAGAGCTCTTACACAGCATCAAACGCATGGGATGGGTGTTGATGATTTTTGCTGTGTGCGGCACTTTGCTAGTGTCTTTAAGTCATCTTTTCACGCATGAGCGCATTGCTGAAAACGCACAAGCGGCGCTGTTAAATAAGCTCAATCGGCTTTTGCCCGATACCTTATACGACAATGACTTGCTGCATGATACGGTGCTCATTCAAGATCAAAATCGTTTAGGCAGCAGCGAACCTCTAGTGGCTTATCGCGCCCGCAAACAGGGACAACCCATGGCGATAGCCTTCATGCCGATAGCACCTGATGGCTATTCTGGCTCGATTCGTTTGTTAGTCGCCATTCGCTATGACGGCACTCTGCTGGGCGTGCGCGTGATTAGCCATCAAGAAACGCCAGGACTCGGCGATGCGATAGAAGAAAGACGTTCTGATTGGATTTACAGTTTTAACCAGCGTCATTTAGACAACCCAACGCCCGCCAGATGGAAAGTTAAACGAGATGGTGGCGTGTTTGATCAATTCACCGGAGCCACCGTGACTCCGCGTGCTGTAGTACGAGCAGTCTATAATAGTTTGCAGTTCTATAAAGAGAATCAACAGCACTTATTTACCCCACCACCACCGCCTGTCATTAAGGACGCTCGCTGATATGTCAACTTCTTCGCTAACCGCCAAAGCTGATCAAGCATTAACTGTATTAGAACATCATCTATCTTGGCTCTCTTTAGTCTTTTTCGCCATTGGTATTTTCTGGGCAGATCAATCCACAAGCTTTGCTTTTTTCATTAGTGATTTAATGGAAAGTTTTATTGATGGCTATAGCTATATTGCTCCTGTGGCTATTTATTTAATCCTCACCCCCACTTTAATTAAATTGTTCTCCAGTGCCAGCCAAGGTCGAGGTTTTGCCAGTTACACGATTATTTGGTTTGCTAAAGCGCGTTTATTAGCCTGTGTGTATGCGGTATTAATGACCACTTTAATCTTTGGTTTACCCATTTATTCCAATGCGACTGGGTTTGTTGATGCCAGCATAGAATCCATGAAGTCTTTGGGCTGGATGCTCACTCATAGCGTGTATTTTTATGCCGTGTATGCCGCTATTGCGACGGTATTTCTAGTCAGCCGCCTGCCTAAAACCGCCGCCACACTGTCTAAAGGCGTGGATTTAGTGGAATATTTAGGCCGTATTATCGTGCCGATCATTCCGTTTATGATGTTGGCGGTGGGGGCTTACGTCACCATTTTGCCGGGGCTTTTAGAAAAAGAACTGAGCGGCGAAGTGTCTATTTCTGAACTCGGCAGCATGACCATGCTGGGCGTGCCGATTGATGTCAGCACCTCTTTAGGCATGATTTTGGTTTATATTTTAGGGGCTTTGGTGACTGGCGTGGTGTGTGGGTTTTGGCATATAGGTTTGTTGCGCATGGCCATGAAAAGAATGCCGCATTTTTCATTAAAAGCCTATTTCTCCGAATATTGGATCAAAGTGTATCCCTTATTATGGGCGACTTCTTCAGAAGCCTTAGCCACCCCTTTGAATCTCTATATGGTGAAAAAGTTTTGTCCTAATGTGCGCGATGAAGTGCGTCAATTTGTCGTTGGCACAGGTTCTTTTCTCAACATTAATGGCACGGTCATTAATGTTTTTTTAATGACTGGTTTAGTGGCTGCGATTTTAGATATTGAAATTTCAATGTTACAACTCTTACTCAGTATTCCTATTGTCTTTTTAATTGCTTATGGTATTCCCGGCATCCCCGGAGAATTATTAATTTTCGGTGGCCCTATGGCGTTATGCATGGGTATTTCTCCTGAACTCACCCCCATCTTTTTGGCTTTATATATTGGTTTACAAATTGGCTTACCCGATTCTTTTAGAACAGCGGCTAATTCTACAGACGAATGTTTAAGCGCCATTATTTTGAATGAGAAGTATCCAAAACAAGCCTAAGAGCCTATACGAAGATGGGGAATCGAAGAGAAAATTCGCTGTTTTGAGGCGAATAGCGGGCGTGTGTTGATAAAAAGCGGAAAACCTGACCAAAAGAGCGGGTTTGCAGCCGATTATCCCATTTTCGTATAGGTTCTAAATCCCATGTTTTCCTGGTTACGACAACAATGGACACAATGGCGTAAACCCGTTGATCCGCGTCATGCGGCGGGTCGGCGGGCTGAACGCTGGGCGGCAAAACATTTACAGCGTCAAGGTTTACGTTTACTGGCGCGGAATTTCCACTGTAAGAATGGCGAGTTAGATTTAGTCATGCGCGATGGCGAATATCTGATCTTTGTGGAGGTACGTTATCGAGAGCACGGTGGTGCATTAGAGAGCGTGCGTTACACCAAACAGCAACATGTCATACATTGTGCAGAGCACTATCTGCGCACCCATCAATACACAGAACGCCAAGCACGGCGCTTTGATCTGGTCTTGATTCAAGGAGATTTACGCCAGCCTGAGCTGGAATGGATTCAAGATGCCTTTCGGCAATAGACGTGTCAAATCCCCCAATGCGTCTAACATCAGTTAAAATGATACGGCTGATATGATGCAAAAGCTTTATTAGACGTAACATGAATCACGAGATGACCATGTATCATCGCCCTATCATCGTTACCCGCCTGCGCTAAACAGGGAATCACCATGCTTTCTCGCCAACTTTTTAAGTCTCTGATTTTATTTTCTTTGCTGCTCACGCTACCGCTGAGTGCGCTGTATGCCGGATGGATATATCAACGCCATTTAGACGCATTAGAACAACAAATTAATAGCATTCGCCAGCATCAACTAAGCAATTTCAGTGAATATCTCCATCAACACCAGATGCCGCATTTAGATGGGGCTTTATTAGGCGTGTTGAAATTATCTGATCTGCATCATTTAGAAGTGCGGCGAGGTAATCAAATTTTGGCTCAGCAAGGGCCTTTCAGCGAAACCTCCACTTATAAAGTGTGGACGTTGCCGTTGGATTATTCTCAGCTAGAAGGACGCAAACGCTTAGGGACTTTATTTCTAGCCGCAGATTTAGATCATTTGTATACCCAAGTATGGTTTGCATTTGCCTGGAGTTGGCTGATTTTATTGGGTTTTAGCTGGTGCCTGCTGGGCGTGTTGTGGTGGTTATTCCGGCGCTTAATCGGACAGCATTTACAAACGATTAGCGATTATGCTCAAGATTATGATCCCAATGATGCACAGATGGCTGACCGCGCCTTACAACTACAACGTCAGGCAGGCGATGATGAATTAGACCATTTAGTCAGGGCGATTAATGCCATGCGCGATCACTTGCGCAGTGCGTATGAAACCATTAGCAAAAGTGAAGAGCGCTTTGAACTGGCTTTACATGCCACTAATGAAGGGATGTACGATTGGAACCTAGATACCAATCAAGTGTATTTTTCTGATCACTGGAAAGCCCTTTGCGGTTATGCGCCCAGCGAAATTGGCCATCAAGCCAATGAATGGTTTGAACGCATTCATCCTGAAGATGCACATCAGGTGATGGCTGATGTGAAGTTACATTTAGATAAAGTGCTGCCTTTTTATGACAATACGCATCGGCTAAAGCATAAAGAGGGATATTACCTATGGGTACATGCGCGTGGTATTGCAGTGTGGGATGCGAAGGGCGATCCTTATCGCATGGTCGGCACCAGTCGCAATATTACTGAGCAAAAACGTTCCGATGAAGCTTTACGTGAAAGTGAGCAATTCAACCGCACGCTGATTGACTCTTCTCCTATCGGCTTAGTCTTAAGCCACGAAGACGGCAGCTTGGTCGAGGCCAATAACGCTTTTGCCAACATTATTGGTTATTCCCGCGAGACTATTTTTAGCCTGGATTATTGGGACATCACGCCTAAAGCTTACGCCGAAGTCGAACATGCTCATATAGAACAACTTAAACGTGAAGGCTGCTTTAACGCCTTTGAAAAAGAACTCACCCATAAAGAGGGCTATTTAGTCCCGGTACGAGTCTCTGGTTTATTAATTGAAAAAAATGGTGAGCGTTTTGTGTGGTCGATAGTGGAAGACATCACCGAGCAAAAACGCTCCGAAGAAACCTTGATTCGCGCTAAACAAATGGCGGAATCTGCCAATGTCTCGAAAAGCCAGTTTATCGCCAATATGAGCCATGAATTGCGCACGCCTTTGAATGCGATTATTGGCTATAGCGAAATGCTTAAAGAAGATGCAGAAGACGCTGAATTACCGGATTACATCACGGATTTGACCAAGATTCTCAGCTCGGCTCGACATCTTCTTGGCTTAATCAACGATGTACTGGATTTGTCGAAAATCGAAGCGGGCAAAATGGAAGTCTATAATGAATTATTCGACATTAATTTGATGCTGGATGATGTGCTCAGCACCATTAGCCCGATGGTGGAACAAGCTGAAAATACCTTGGTGCTGGACTTTGATGATCCTCTGGGACAGATTTTTGCCGATGTGACTAAAGTCCGTCAGGTGTTGCTTAATCTACTCAGCAACGCCAGCAAATTCACCGAAAAAGGCAACATCACTTTCAGCGTATTTTTGGAACATTCAGACACCGAATCTCATGTCGCCAGTTGGGTCGCCTTCCGCATCTCAGATGAAGGCATTGGCATGACGGGCGAACAGCAGAAAAAACTATTCCAAGCCTTTACCCAAGCCGATGCTTCCACCACTCGTAAATATGGCGGCACAGGTTTAGGACTGGTGATTACCAAACGCTTTGCCGAAATGATGCGTGGTTCGATTAAAGTCGATAGCGCTTATGGACGCGGTAGCACCTTTACCGTGCGCTTACCCACGCGCTTAAATGAAGCCACTCCCAATGTCAAACCCCTGAATGCCATCAACACATCGAATTTAAGCAGCGACAGCACCGTATTAGTCATTGATGATGATGAAGCCGTGCGCGACATGTTGAAAAATTATATTAATAAGCAAGGTTATAAAGTGGTCACAGCCACCGGAGGCGATGAAGGGTTACGCTTGGCACGCAAGATCAAGCCTTCGATGATTACCTTAGATGTGATGATGCCGGGAATGGATGGATGGATGGTGTTATCAGCCCTCAAAACCGATCCCCTACTGGCAGAAATCCCCATCGTCATGGTGTCTATGGTGGAAGATAAAAACATGGGTTATTCACTGGGAGCCTCTGATTATCTGGTCAAACCCGTCAATCAAGAACAATTGCGCCATGTGCTGAATAAATACCGCAGTAAAGAAGGCCCTGAACGCTTAGTCATGATTGTTGAAGACGATGCCATTACACGCGGCATGATGGAAGTAATGCTGAATCGTTCAGGCTGGCAAGTCTGTGCCGCTGAAAATGGTCAATTTGCCTTAGACGAGCTACATCGACGGGATGAAGAGAACTTACCCCACCCTGATTTGATCCTATTAGATTTGATGATGCCAGAAATGGATGGCTTCCAATTTGTTGATGCCTTCCGCCAGCAACCCACCTGGGCACAGATTCCGGTGGTGGTGTTGACGGCTAAAGATATTACTTTAGAAGACCGCACACGCCTGGAACATAGCGTGAAAACCATCTTCCAAAAAGGCTCTTATAAACGTGATGATTTGCTCAGCGAAATCCGCCATCAATTAGTCCATATGACGCAGTGAACATTCCCTCTCATCAGCGCTAAAATCCCATCCCCAAAATAGTGTCATTAATTCGTCAAAATGGCCTATTTCCAAAAACGTGGTTTAATTACAACACTGTTACCATCATCATAAAAAAAATCACATCTATTAATGATCGACTTTTTCCTATTTAAGTCCTGGTATTACATAAAAAAATAATCCCTTCGCAGAGTGCCTGTGGCATACAAACAACATGAACAAGTAAATTAGAGGTTGCTAATATTATAATGTTGTACTACAATCTTTTCCGTCGCTTGGGTACTCATCAACACCAAGCCAGTTGTTAAAATTGCAGTAAAATAATGAATCATCTACACACTATCAGTCTAGGAGAAACACCATGAAAAATATCGCAAAAGCTATCGCTTTATCTGCCGTATTAGGCGGCGCTGTACTGTCTGCACCTGCACAAGCTTGGTGGGGCGGTCCTTGGGGTGGCAGCCCTTGGGGTGGAAATAGTTGGGGTCCTATGAATGGTTTCGGTAACGGCATGGGAGACGGTTTCGGTGACTTCAACATGAACATGTCTGCTCGTGGCAATGGTTACGGTAATGGTTACGGTAACGGCAGAGGTTATGGCTACCAAAACCCTTACTATGGTGGCGGCGCTCCTTATGGTTATGGCGCTCCTTACGGCTACGGTGCTGCTCCTTATGGTTATGGCGCTCCTGCTCCTTACGGTATGGTTCCTCCAGCAGCACCTGCTGCTCCTGAAGCTAAATAAGTATAGCCTCAGCTAGAACTGTGCAGTAAAAAACGGACAGTCGCACAGCGGCTGTCCGTTTTTTTATGTCTGTAAAAAAGTCTTTTCTAGGCTCTGTTGACATTTCAGCGAAACCATATCAAAACAGCGGCAAACCGGATGAAGCTCATGTCATTTTTTGCATGTTTTTCAAAACGAGAAAACACTCGACGAAACTGCTTCAGCTTGCCAATGAAACGTCTTGATGTATCCCAACTAACTAACAGAAGCTCAAAAAGATGTTAGGTGTCTCGCATCGTTTAAGAGATGTTCACGGACATCCTTGTCCTTAGAACGTCTTAAGTGGGCGTGAGACGCTGTTCTGGTGTCCCGACACGTCCGGTATCACCCAGTCACCTTCACACTGCGCTGCTACGGTCACTGTCTTCCCCCATGACTATACGGCCAATACATTGTGTCTTGACCACCCCAACGATGCGAACCAAATGATGCCTTGTCGCGGGCTACTCGACCCCGGCTGCGCCTCTCCCTGTCTCGCAGCGTTAATGCGTCTCCTGATGCAATTGAAACCCATACTGCACATTTTTGTGAGCATTGCCACAATAGTTTATCTGATGCAGACATTGTTGGCTTTGCAGCGCGTCA
>JADGEH010000010.1 GCA_016744475.1 Thiotrichales bacterium
GAAGATGGGGAATCGAAGCGAAAATGCGCCATTTTGAGGCAGGTTTTTCGGTTTTTTAAGGCGAATAGCGGGCTATTTGTTGATAAAAAGCGGAAAACCGGGCCAAAAGGGCGGGTTTGCAGCCGATTATCCCGTTTTCGTATAGGCTCTGAGCCTTTGAGTTCAAATTTAGCAGGTTTGTATAAATTAAGAGTGGGTGACTATCGTGTTGTTTATGAAGTCTTTGCAGAAGAACACTACTTAGTTATTCACAAAATTGGACATCGGCGAGAAGTGTATCGTTGATTCAATGAGGAGAATAGTGAGTAGGGTGGAATAGGCGCGACGGGTATTGGGTGTTTAACTCAGGCTTTATCGCGCTGTATTCCACCAGGTAGATGCAGCCATTTTTATAAACTTGTCCCGAATGTTTCACAAGCCCATCCTTTTTCATAATCCCAGACTTATGATGAGCAATGCTGTAGCCACTTTGAATACTTTTTTAATTTTTTGGACGGCTTTTGCCCACCCTACGATGAGGTAAACAACCATGACCAGCTTAAGCTATACCCGCATTGCCAAAGACGGCATTTGGGACAATAACATTATTTTTGCGCAGGCTTTGGGCTTGTGCCCGCTGCTGGCGGTGACGAGCAATGCCAGTAATGGTTTGGGCATGGGCTTGGCTTCCACGGCGGTGTTAGTGGCTTCTGGCGCTTTGATCTCGGTGTCGCGGGACATTATTAGTCCGCAGGTGCGCATTCCGGTGTTTATTTTGATTATTGCCACATTAGTGACTTTAGTGGATTTAGCGATGAATGCTTGGGTGCATGATTTGTATAAGGTGTTGGGTTTGTTTATTCCGCTGATTGTAACGAACTGCGCGGTATTAGGCCGCGCTGAGTCTTTTGCTTCGCGCAATTCGGTGTTGCCTGCGGCCTTTGATGGTTTGATGATGGGTTTAGGTTTTACGATGGTGCTGGTGGTGTTAGGCGCGATGCGGGAGATGCTCGGTACGGGGACTTTGTTTGCTAATGCAGCACTCTTGTTGGGCGATTGGGCGGCCTTTTTGGAATTGACTTTGATTCCTGATTATAAAGGATTTTTGTTAATTATTTTGCCGCCCGGTGGGTTTATGGTGCTGGGCTTTTTGCTGGCAGGTAAACGTATGATTGACCGCAATGCGGAGCTAAAACGAGCGGCGGCGGCTGAAGCAGAAGCGGATGAAGCATTGTTCTCAGCCACCACTGCGTAAAAACGGAGGAAGCCATCATGAATGTAGGTATTGCTTACGCGGATAAATTTAAGCAATTGTGGTTAAAGCTGGAAGTGCCTAATGAGAGTACGGTGCAAGATGTGATTGATCACTCAGGTATTTTGGATAAGTTTCCTGAGATTGATCTGGACACGCAGAAAGTGGGTGTTTTCGGCAAAGTGACTAAACTATCTGCCAAGGTTGCAGACGGTGCCAGAGTGGAAATTTATCGAGAAATTACGGCTGATCCTGAGTTGGTCGAGCGCCGAGATACGGAATAATGACACCTGCGTGACCTATTGGCGGTCACGAGGCTTAAGGAGTCCATTTTTAAGGTGGAAAGACGGACATGGGGCGGGACATTTGGTTGACGTTGTGCCCCATCTGACCTACCGCTGAGTTTAAGTCGATAAACTTGGCATTCATCTGTTGCATATCGCTACGCATCACTTGCATTTGTTGATCAATGGTGCTCATGTTGCCTTCAATCTTTTGCATGTAGACATCCATTTTTTTCATGTCTTGCCCCATGCCAGCCACTGATTCATTCATATTGGGCATGGTGGCGACATATTGCCGCATAGCACCGACTGAATTTTCCATGCCCTGCATGTGGTTCGCAATGAGTCCAAAATCTTGATGCATTTGTTTCATGTTGGTGAGCATATTCTCCATGCTGCTGGTGATACCCCCCATTTTTGAGGTGAAGGTATTAACTAAAAACAGCATGGCAATGATTAGGATGACCAAACCAATCATGGTAAAGCGCACAATCTGCGTAGTGCGCCGACCAATGCGTATAATCACTTGTTCTTGATGGGTGAAAAGTTGTTCAAAGCTTGCCATGATGTTGCAGGCAATCTTTTCTAATTGGGCTTCGTGGGTATCGCAATGATCTGTGTTTTCAGTCACTTCTGACTCTGTATCTGATGCAGGCATGAGTATCCTTGCTCCTTGAAAATCCTTGTGGCTTACCAGTTAAAAGGCATCATGCGGGCTGGGCGGCTTAAGGTGTCTACATTATGTTGCATGAAAAAGACGGATTGATTCATCTGTGAAAAGACATGATTCATGCTGCCCACATTCTGCGTTATCGTCTCCATGCTGCCAGTCATATTCCCCATATTGCCATCCATGTTTTGCATCGTCTGGGTCATTTCGCTCAATGTTTGTCGCATCTGGCTAACGCTGTTGTCGATAGCGGGCAAACTGGCTACATCTTGGCTCATCACTCCCACATCGCTTTGCATTTGATCGACATTGAGTGTGACGCGGTCAAAATTTTCGCGCATGGCATACATATGCTCATCCATGCCTTGCATCATGTTCCTGATTTTCGACATATCAAATGTCAGGGTATAAATCATAAAAAACAAAAAAGGGGTCAAGATGATAGCGGAGATAAAGGAAACGCGAATAATCAGGTTAGTCGTCATCGTAATGCGCTGACTGGCGGCACTGGTTTGACTAAATTTTCCAGCTACGTCATGAGTTTGCCGTTCTATGATTTGGAAGGCGAAAACAATACGGTCAAGATCGCTATCGTTTGATGTTGAATTCATGATGCGGGTTCCAGGTTAAAAGAAGAGGGGTATTTTACCCTTGTCTGAAGGTATTTTTGCCTGCTTTTTTCGCATCATACAAAGCATGATCGGCACGTCGAAAAGCACGGTCGTCGTTTTCTTCGGGGTTTTCACCGTCAATAAAGGTAAAGCCAAAGCTTAATGTGCATTGAGGATATTGCGCGAACTGTTGTTGCTGGCCTTGCATAAAGTCGTTGCGCACCCGTTCTAACCATTGAGTAATACGGGTGTGCTGTGTATTAAACAAGATGCAGGCAAACTCATCTCCGCCTAAGCGGGCGCAAAATTCTGTTTGTGGGTTGTGATGCTTGAGTAAAATCCGCGCCAGCAATTTGAGGATTTCATCACCGACAGGATGTCCGGCGGTGTCATTAAGCAATTTAAAACCATCTAAGTCGAGCAAAATCAAGGCAATGGACATACCGTCTCGCGCCTCCGTCATGGCTTGCTGGAGGGCATTTTGATAAGCACGGCGATTGGCTAATTGAGTCAGTTCATCAGTGCGGCTTAAATGTTCAAGTTCTTGATGGGCTTGTTGAATTTTTTCTGCGGTAGGACGAATAGCCGCCAGCATTTTAGCGGTTTCTTGTAAGCGCGGTGCCAATGCGAAATCTTGTACCGGACGCGATTCAGCAATATGGCTGACCAGTTCTTTGAGCGCTTCAAAATCCGATAAATAATCACGCATCAATAGGCGTTGAGTGACAGCGACTACACCGATGGTGAGTAGAAACCCTGCACCGAGAGAAATTAAGACAATAATGAGTTGGCTATGGTCGGTTTCATGGATTTGGCGAATTTCTAATTGCCAATGACTCGGATAAACACGAATGCGGCGCGTGAGTTGCCATTGTTGTTGAGCGTTGTTTTTGGTATGGCTACGGGCGGCATAAATGAGTTGCTCTCGCCCATCCATCACTCGTACTTGAAGGCTGCTTTGTGTAGGCAAGTATAATTGCTTGAAAGTGTCCTCTAATAATTTCAAACTAATGGTGAGATATAGAACGCCTAAGACCTGTTCTTTATCTTGAATCAGAGTGTAGAGATCAAAATGTTTTTCTTGACCATTGGGTGAAGAGTGCAACCGTGCAGGCATAGGGTGTTTGTTTAAATAGTCTATATCCGACAAGCGTTCCATTTGAGCTTGGCATTGCGGTAATAAGGTGGCGGGCACCGTGTCCAACCATTGCCCCTGTGCATTTTGTATATTTAACGCTAAAACATGAGGTAATGATGCGCGGTGAGAAGCTATCCATTGCAGAGCAGTGTGGGGAGCGGGATGTTTTAATAATTGGTGTAGCGATGTTTGTTGTGCCCAATGTTCTAGGATGTTTTGGTAGGTTTTCAGGCGTTCGGCTATCAGTTGTGCATCTTGATGAGCCGCTTGCACTAAGCTATCTCCCGCATCTTGGTGATGAATGGTGTATAAGGACCAACTGTTGTAAAGCATGGTAGCAGCGAGTAAACAACTAATCAGTGCTGCAACAGCGTAAATCACTGGACGGACAAAGCGGGAATGCGGCATGTAGTTTTAGGCTTTTATGTCTGACGGCAAAGGCTTAGCCGTCTTATCAGAGGATGAATCCACGGGTACGGCAAGTGTTTTTGTTGGCAACGAAGGCGGGTTGTTCTTTGTAGCCACCACATCCCCTTGTTGCTCTAACTGTTTCAATGCTTCAGCCTGTTCCTCGCGTAACTCAGTAAAGGCTTCTTGCATATCCTGCATCCAACCACTGAATTCACTGTAAAGAATGCGCTCAGTTTGTTGTACTAACATATCAATATTGATTTGTTCTTCTTGCTCAGCCGCTGATAAAGCAATCCACCAACTGCGAACATTCGACAACTGTGTCGCCGCTTGATTATGGGTGAGTAACGTGGCCTCTATTTGTTGATATTCAAGGTAAGTGCCTAATGCAGCCACCAATGATCCGGTTAAAGCAATCCATAATTCTAAACCGAGTGCAGCGAGTAAGGTACCTACCCCACCAAAGAGATAAATCAACCATTGTAAGTGTTTTAATCGACGTTCTAGTTTTTGTGTTTTAGATCGATAGTAGTTGTATTGATCATCTAAACGATAGGTAAGGTATTGTTCTGGGTTTAAGCGGCTTAGTCCATCATCGTTGTCTGCGGTGCTATATTTGGGCGGTAAAACACCTTTGTAATTATTCAACGCAGAAATATTGACTTCAGTTTGCATTAAACGGGTGCTAATGGTTTGTAATTGTTCAGCCAGTTTTACTTCACGGGATTTTTTAGGTTGATGGGTATTTTGCGCATTATAAATTTCAGCCTTAGCTCGATAGCGAAAAATTTCTCGTTTGACCGCTTCTGCACTGCCTCGCAATAACAACCATTTAGAACCCGCATTAAAACGAGTGGCGGCAGCCAGTAGCATAGTCACAAGAATGGGAATAATGATGATGATATATCTTAATAATTCACTGGTTAAATTGAAAATATCACCCCAACGTTCTGTGCTGAATAAACCTTTTAACGGTTCTATCATTTCCTTGGGAAACACTGATTTATGCACTGCCAGTTCTACTTGACCGCTATTAGCATTAGCTAATAACAACATTTCATTAATACTTGATTGTGAGAGCGCACAAAAAGTACCGAGCACGCCTAGAATTAAAATAGAAAATTGAATTTTTTTGAAAGCCTTTTGATGGCGATTAGCATTAGCGTCATACAATGCAAAACGTTCCCAGGCGAGATGCAAAGTAGAATCACCGCGCAATAAGCGACGAATCATGCGTTGTAGTTCTTCTACCCGCGCATCCACTGGAAATAAAAATAAACGTCCATCATTAATGATTTCTGCCAAACGCGGATCAGCAATAAAATCAGGTCGCTCTTGATGCAACTGACTGATTTCATCCGCCAAACGTCCGCTGCCTGAGACCACAATAATCGGCCAACCCATGCGCACGCTGTGCAACACTTCATTGCAGGCTAAATCACCGCCATTCACCAACACCGTTAAGACCGGGCGATTAGGCGCGAGCGCCGTGGCTAATTCATACATCACCTCGGTTTCGCCGCCCCAACGCGGGGTATCAACCAACACAAAATGTGAATGATGCGGTTCTAACTCACAGGCTTCTGCTTGAAGGGCAGGCTCAATCTCAGGGCCGCCGGGATAGCGCACTAAAGGACTCGGTGCCACCCCGATTAAACGCGATTTAGAACCGCGATCCGCCACCCCTTGTCCCATCATCGCCATCACGCCAGAATCCGAGCCACCATCGATCAAATCCGCCCCAATTTCTGCCGCAGTACGGGCAATACCGCGACTAAATAACTGCATCAGGCGTTTATCCAGATGGACATCCAGATCACGGCTTTGATCCAATAAGCTGGCTCCCCCCGAAATCATGATCAACGCCTTTGCCGGCTGCTCAAAGCCCAATGCCTGCAATATATATTCAGCTTGAGCATCAGCCGTGACTTCAACGGCTGTGGCGTGATGATGCTCAAATTCAATCGGGATCAAAGAAGATACACCGGTTGATTGATCCATCGAGTGCTTCACTGTTGTTGAACTATTGAGCGGGGCGGCATGGGCATCGGTCATTTGCAGAATTTTCCTTTACACAGTGCTTCCAAATAACTATGAAAAGCTTCTCGTAAATTAGGATGTTGCAAAGCAAATTCAGTCGTGGCTTTCAAATAACCCAATTTACTGCCGCAATCAAAACGCTTACCGTTAAATTCATAGGCCAGCACCGTGCTGTCATGTTTGATTTGTTCAGCAATCGCATCGGTTAATTGAATTTCTCCGCCTGCACCTTTAGGAATCGTCTGTAAATGCTCAAAAATATCAGGGTTTAAGATATAACGTCCCACCACAGCTAATTCCGAAGGCGCTTTATCCGGTGCGGGCTTTTCAACAATCCCGGTTAAACCACTCACTCGCTCATACATCGGCTTAGGCGACACAATGCCGTATTTGCTGGTTTCTGCACGTTCCACTTTCTCCACGGCTAAGACACCCGCTTCATGTTTTGCATACACATCCACCATTTGTCCTAAACAACTTTGTTCACCCCCATCAATTAAATCATCGGCGAGAATCACTGCAAAAGGTTCATTGCCCACCGCAGGTTGAGCACACAACACTGCATGGCCTAAACCCAGTGCTTCAGGTTGGCGGATGTAAATACAAGATACACCGTCAGGTACCAAGTGACGAATCATATCTAGCATTTCAAACTTACCGCGACTTCGCAGTTCATTTTCCAACTCCGTGTTGCGATCAAAATGATCTTCAATCGCTCGCTTACTGCTGCTAGTGATAAAAATCATTTGCTCAATGCCCGCATCTAGCGCTTCTTCCACGGCATATTGAATCAAAGGTTTATCAACAACAGGCAACATTTCTTTAGGACTGGCCTTAGTAGCAGGTAAAAAACGAGTACCTAGACCGGCGACAGGAAATACAGCGGTGCGGATTTTTTGCATCAGAAAGTCCTTACTGCTTAAAGATTAAAACAAAACTCACAGGTACCGCCATGCTGATACTTGGCAAACCTGCTAATTCACGCAATTTTTCAATACCTTGTGCTAATTGAAAATGCCGTGCATCGACGACTAAAGGCGCATAGCTACTGACTTGCAAGGTCTGCTCATTGAGCTTACTCACAGCTAATTCCGCAGGCATTTTTTGTTCGATACCGTGCAGGCTAAAAGTGCCTTCCACCGTTAAAGTGAGCATTGCACCCACCGCCAACTGCTCTAGCTTATCTACTTCCAGTTGCGCAGAAAATTCAGCCGCTGGAAAAAGGTTAGTTTTAAATAAAATGTCGCGCATCCGTTGATCACGGATATCCACCTGAGTTTTCACGCTACCCAGTTGAATACTCAAAGTCGCCTGCCCTTTATCATCGACTTCACCGCTTAATGTCGTAAAGTGATTAATTTCAGCAATATCCCCCTTTTTAATCGAAATATAGCTCAAACGTGACTGAGCGTTATCCAATTGCCAAGCCGCTTGAGCGGCGAGGCTGCTGAGGCTGAAAATGACGGCTAAACTAGCCGTTTTGAAAAAATTTAAACGCATAGCATGATTCCTTAAATTGTGATCACATGAAAAAAAGCCTAGGAGGCTGTCCGAAGACAAGGCAGTGTAGCGAAGAACGCTTCACTAAGAGCCTATACGAAGATGGGGAATCGAAGCGAAAATTTGCCATTTTGAGGCAGTTTTTTCGGTTTTTTAAGGCGAATAGCGAGCTATTTAACGAAAAAAAGCGGAAAACCTGACCAAAAGGGCGGGTTTGCAGCCGATTATCCCATTTTCGTATAGGCTCTAAACATTCAATATCGGGCTAGATTACCTCAATCACCCAAGTGCCTCAATTGCCAAGCGCATTAGAACTAGGACAGCCCTAGGCTCTGTTGACATTTGCAGGCAGCAGCTTTTAACTCGTTCCCATGCGGCGCATCACTGCCATTCAGTGAAGCCCAGTAGCATTGCAAGCAGTTGATTTTATTCCCCCTCCTCGAAGGAGGGGGCTAGGGGGTGGTGAACAATAGCAGCCTTCTTTAATGTATTTTTAAGGAATGTTGCCTTTCATCACCACCCCTCAATCCCCTCCTTGAAGGAGGGGACGCTCACCGCTTAAATTCAAAGTCTTTTTTCTTAAGTTAATGGCGGTGGGGCGTTGCCTTGAGCCATATGGATGCCTCCTCGTTGGGGCTAAAAATCCTTCACTGAATGGCAGTGATACGGCGCATGGGAACGAGGGACAGTACATTAGACTTATCCGGTTCCATCGGACAGCCTCCTAGTATAACGGGTTTACCAATAGCACCTGAAACGATACGCTATTGGCAAAACCGAGGTCTTAACAAAGACCTCGAAAAGTGCGACACTGATTTTCTTTGGTGAGGTCATTATCACTTAAAAGGCCAATAGTGATTCTATGTGTCAATGATAAACCTGACATCAACTTCATTCCGTGTTTTCATTCTTCCTTCCCTTTCATCACACAAGTGCTCCTTTAAAAGATTATGGAACTCCTCGACTTCTTTCGTAAAGAATCAAAAATCCCTATTAGCCGCTTAGTCTGGGTATCTGCGGTAGCAGGGATTTCAAATAGCCTATTGTTAGGCGTGATTAATATGGCGGCTGAAAATGTCGCCAATCAAGTGATTGAAATGCACTTGTTCTTAATCTATCTCGTCGCCTTTGTCATGTACGCCTATTCCCAGCGTTACGTCATGTTGAATATGACCTTGAATATTGAACGCATGGTGCGGGATATGCGCATTCGCATTGCCAATAAAATTCAAAAAGTAGAACTCCGTTATTTAGAAAATACAGGGCGCGAAGCACTCTACTCTACATTGCAACAACAAACCAACTTTATCGCCCAAATGGCCTTACAACTCAGTATCACGATTGGCGCTTTTTTCCTCCTCATCGTGACCATGATTTATCTAGGCATTATTTCCGTGTCTAGCTTGCTCATGGTGATTGTAGGTTTAGCGATACTCCTACCTTTTCATATACGCAATAATTACCGGGCACATAAAAAGCTAAATCAATCCATTAAACAACAAAACCACTTGTTCACTGGTATTAATCATTTGTTGGAAGGATTTAAAGAAGTTAAATTCAGCCATGTGAAAGCCAAAGCGATTGAAGAAGACTTGGATAGAATGGCCACAGAATCTTTGAATTCTCGTTTGGATGCGGCTGAATTAGAAATCACTGTCTTTACCTTTATTCGTTTAGCTTTCTTCGTATTATTAGCGCTGTTAGCTTTTGTTTTACCTGCCTTTACTCCAGCTTATGCGGATCAGATTTATAAAATCGTAGCCACCATGTTATTCATCATGGCTCCGTTAAATATGATGGTGGCTTCCGTGCCCATCATTAATCGTGCTAACACTTCTGTGACTTTATTATATGACTTGGAGCAAGAGTTAGATTTAGCACGAGAAACCTATTCCACAGAAAAACCACCTTCGTTTGCTCCCTTTAAACAGATTAACTTAAACGATGTTGAGTTTGAATATCGTTCTGTAGAAGATGAAGTCTTGTTTTCTATTGGCAAGCTCAATCTTGAGATCAATCAAGGAGAGATTTTGTTTATTGTGGGGGGGAATGGGAGTGGTAAATCGACCTTGTTAAAAGTTCTATCCGGTTTATACCAGCCCACATCAGGCCAATTGTTTGTCGATGATAATCTCATTTCCAAGCAAACCGTGCAATCATACCGAGAGTTATTTGCCACAGTGATGACCGATTTTCACTTGTTTGATCGTTTATATGGCATAGGTGATGTCGATGAAGAACAAATCCAAGCACTGCTAAAAGAAATGGAATTGCAACATAAAACCCAATTTGTTGATGGGCGATTCACCAATATTTCTTTATCTTCTGGGCAAAGAAAGCGCTTAGCTTTTATTGTGGCCTATTTAGAACATAAACAAATTTATATGTTTGATGAATTTGCCGCCGATCAAGACCCACATTTCCGCCAGTATTTTTATGAAGTCGTCTTGCAACGTTTAAAGAAAGAAGGCAAATCAGTGATTGCCGTCACCCATGATGATAAGTATTTCAACTGGGCAGATCGCGTAGTGAAAATGGATTATGGACAATTAGTGCCTTATGAAGACCATTTGCATTAACCAAAGAAATTGTCAAAGTATCCGGTTCCCACTGTCTCCGTGGGAATCAGAAAAGAGTGTGGGTTGAATTTCCACAACACAACACAACAAGGCAAGACAACGACACTGTATTACATCGTTTGATATTTGCTTTGAGGGATGTGTGTTGTTTGTGGAGGGGGGCTTCGCAAAAAGACGCTCAACCCAACCTACAGCTTACAGCCCAACTGACTGCGTTTAAAAATATAAATTAAGAGCCTATACTGACGTTGAGTCGTTATACGGTTTATGTAATGGCTCATGACTTTAATCCTCATGTTTCTACAGCACGATTACTTTCTTTGTGCCATTGAACTACCTTAACAGGGCTGGAAATATTACCTAAAGAATGAGATATAACAAAGCCCTAATCTTGGTTGGCATGAGCCAAAAAAAATGCCGCAAAGAAGGCTTTGCGGCAGGAAAAGTGACCCGAAAAATCGGGTCACGTACAGAAGCTCGGTGAGGAGATGATTAATATATTTGAGCGAGATCAGAGCATTTATGAAAAGCTGTGTTTTTCGACTTTTTTACGGTCTCACTGCGTCCCTCCTTGTCCGCAGTGTGAGCGTGATAAACAAAGAACAGTGCCATACTCACCGCAACAAATTTGACCAGTAATACGCCATAAAATTCGTACCGCATCGCCATTGAAAGGCTATCTTGTAATTCAAAATTCCACGTTGCCATCCCCACTAACAACAAAGTCAGTATCCAGATTAAAACTAAAGCGGTTTTCACTAAAATTTGCAGGTTCATGGTTCAATCCTTGGTTGATGTCAATGTTCTTTGCGTTTTTCTAAAGCATATTTAATACCACTTTTTAAACGCTATAAAAATCAATCTCTAATAATAATGTTCTGATTTTTACAGGCGTTTTTTTAAGACGAAATTGCGAATTGCAAAGCAAAGCGAAAGGCTCATATCCACATCTTTATTTGTCACAAAACGTCAACAATGCCCCTTGCAAGCAGTCTAATATTAGAATTACAGCGTATGGTTTTTGTGGGGGAAATCTGCGGGGCTTCCATGCTAAAGTAGAGCCTATCAACAACATATTTGTGAAGCAGGTGCTCATTGAGCTTGTACCTGTGTCACATTATTAGACTTGTCCAGGTTTAAGACACCGACTACAAAACAGTGGGTATTGGCGCTTTTCCCCAGCCAGGACAAGTCTATTGACTAACGTTACGCAAAGGCTTCTTTTTGATGCTTAAATTACAGACTTAAGCGTCAAAAAAAGCCTTTGCTTCATACCTGAGTTTACATAGCGTGAGAAAAACGCGATGTTTTCGTTCACTTTATGCTGTGTGCGTACAGTGAGTTATTTATTAATAGGCCAGATAATGAGTTTAGAGATTGATGCTATGAATATAGCGACGGTGCTGACTGAAGCCCTTCCTTATATTCGTAAATTTACAGGCAAAACCATCGTGGTGAAATACGGTGGCAACGCGATGGTCGATGATGCCTTAAAAAAAGGTTTTGCGCGTGATGTAGTGCTGATGAAATTAGTCGGCATGAATCCCGTAGTTGTACATGGCGGGGGGCCACAAATTGGTAGTTTGCTCAAACGTTTAGGCAAGGAAAGTGAGTTTTTCCAAGGGATGCGCGTGACCGACAGCGAAACCATGGATGTGGTAGAAATGGTGCTCGGTGGTTTGGTGAATAAAGAAATCGTGGCCTTGATTAATAGCCAAGGTGGACGCGCGGTGGGTTTGACGGGTAAAGACGGCGAAACTATTCGTGCCCGCAAATTAATCTTCACTCGTTCTCGCGAAGATTTACAAGAGCCTGAAATTATTGACATTGGTCATGTCGGCGAAGTAGAGAGCATTGATACCAGCGTGATCGATCATTTGGTCAAAGGGGATTTTATTCCTGTCATTGCCCCCATTGGTGTCTGTGAGGATGGTTTGTCTTACAACATTAATGCTGATTTGGTGGCGGGCAAAGTGGCTCAAGTATTACAAGCAGAAAAGCTTGTATTGCTCACCAATACAGCGGGTTTATTGAATAAAGAGGGTGAGATCATGACGGGTTTGGATGCGGATACCGTCACGCAACTCATTGCAGACGGCACGATCCACGGTGGCATGTTGCCGAAAATTCGCTGCGCTTTAGATGCTGTGCAATCTGGGGTGAATTCTGCGCATATTATTGATGGACGAGTGGAACATGCCGTATTGTTGGAAATCTTCACCAATGAAGGTGTAGGCACTTTGATTAAGCGGCGTTAGCGTCTAGCCACACCGCCTTAAAATCCTTTGCTACACGCCATAAACAGCTCTACTAACATCACAGGGTCAACAGCATGAGTAAACAAAAACTCTTGCAATTATTTGCACTGGAATCGCAGGAAACTTTGCAGCAAATGGAAGATGCTTTGCTGCAATTGGAAAATACGCCTGCGGATAAAGAAACCATTAATGTGGTGTTTCGTGCTGTGCATACGGCAAAGGGTTCAGCCGGTGTGGTGGGTTTGGAAGTGGTGTCAGCCTTTGCGCATAACATTGAAAATGTGCTGGATAAAGCTCGCAGCGGCAAATTAAAAATCACTCCAGAAATGATTCGTTTATTGCTCAATTGTCGGGATCATTTGGGACATTTGATCAGTGCCTATACGGAAAGCGATAGCGAATTTGATAAGCAAGCTTTAGATCAGCATAGTGAAGAATTGGTGACGCAACTTCAAGCTATCCAAAAAACCACCGCCCCTCCTGCGGCGACTGCGGCAGAAGCTCCAAAGGCCGTAGCTGATGCGCAATCCCCTGCAACGCCTGCACCCGCCGCGCCTGCGCTGCAAAAACCCAGCAAATTACAAAATATCTTTTTGATGGAATCCCGCGATATTTTGGGGCGCATCAATAATGAATTAAATGTGCTGGAAAATCGCCCTCAATCTACGGATGCCTTGAACAATTTGTTCATGTCTATTCATACGATCAAAGGCTCTTCGGGCTTAGTCAAAGCTGATCATGTGGCGAAATTTTCACAGGCGTGTGAAGGTTTTTTGCAACAGTTTCGCAATGGTACACATGCCACAGATGCGCGTTTTCATGAGCTCATGACACAGTGTTCGCAATATATGGAGCAACTGCTGGATGAACTCAGTAGCGGGCAAGTCCAGGCTACTTTGCATACGGATATTGAACAATTCGTCTCGCATTTAAAAGCTTACCCCCAGGTGTCTGCCGCCGTCACACCTGCGCCCACACCCGTACCATCAGCCCCGCCTCAAGTTTCAGCACCTCCCCCGGTTTCTCCACCGCCACCTACGCCTGTGCCTGTCGAGGCGGATACCGCCGAAGTGGTGCGTTTGGACAATGCGGTGGAAGGCGATCAGCAGTGGCATATTTCTTTACGTTTCCATGCTGGTGCTATGTGTAATGGAATAGAACCTATGGCGACGCTGCAACACTTAAAAACCATCGGTCACATTGTTCATTTGAATACTTTATTTGATGCCATGCCTGTGGCTTCACAAATGAATCCAGAACATTGCTACCTCGGTTTTGAAATTGAATTTCAATCATCAGCGACTAAAGCCGAGATTGAAAGCGTATTTGAATTGGTACATAACGATTGTGACGTGCGTATTTTACCGCCGCATAGCCAAGCGTCTGCATACATTGCTTTGATTCAAGAATTACCAGAAGACACAGAGAAACTGGGAGACATGCTGATTGAAAGCGGCACTTTAACCCGGCGTGAATTAGACACTGGATTGAATCTACAACAAGCTCCTGCTGCTGAAGGGGATGAGCAATCTCTGGCTGTCCCAGAACAAGCGTCGCGTAAAATTGGAGAAATCCTGGTTAATGAAGGCATGGTGCAGCAAGATGTAGTTAATGCTGCATTGAATAAGCAACAACAAATCCGTGATAGTAAATCACGAGTACAAAAGAATATTCAAGTCAATGCTGAAAAACTCGATCAATTAATTAATCTGGTTGGCGAATTGGTGATTACCAATGCAGGGATGAATTTATTGCTACAAGGCATGACCGATGCGGATGGTTTGCGCGAAAATGCGTCGTTAATGTCGCGTTTAGTAGAGGACATTCGTAATAGCACTTTAAGTATGCGCATGGTGCAGATTAGTTCTACATTTAGCCGTTTCCGTCGCTTAGTACATGATCTCAGTCAAGATTTAGATAAAAAAATTGAACTCAGCATCAGTGGTGCAGAGACCGAATTAGACAAAAGCATGGTGGAAAAAATCACCGATCCTCTGACACATTTGGTACGCAACGCCATTGATCATGGGATTGAATCGGCTCAAGAACGTTTAGCATCTGATAAATCAGACATGGGTAGCGTGTATCTACATGCTTATCATGATTCTGGCAGCATCGTGATTGAAGTGGGTGATGATGGTAAAGGATTGGATTTACAAAAAATTCTGGATAAAGCAGTGAATCAAGGTTTGGTCTCTGCTGAGCAAAACCTAACCGAAGAAGAAGTGTTGCGGCTGATTTTTGAACCCGGCATTTCCACCGCTGAGCGCGTCACCCAACTGTCTGGACGTGGGGTGGGGCTGGATGTGGTCAAGCGTGATATTAATGCTCTAAATGGCACAGTTGATGTCATTAGCGAACAAGGACAAGGCACCACCTTTCAGATTTATTTGCCACTGACTTTAGCCATTATCGATGGATTTTTGCTCAGTGTAGGGCATTCTTCGTTTGTGATTCCCTTGGATCGTGTGGTCGAGTGCGTGGCCTACAAAGCGGCAGAACAAAACATCGAACAAGGTTATTTAAGTTTACGTGGCAAAGTTTTACCTCTACTGCATATTCACAGTTTATTTGGCATTGATTTAGATGAATCCCGCAGCGCACAGTCAGAAGATAAACATCGGGCTAATATCGTGGTGGTGCATTATGGCAATCAGGAAGCGGGTTTAGTCGTCGATGCTTTACTCGGTGAATTACAAGCCGTGATTAAACCCTTGGGACGCATGTTTGAAAATTTACCCGGTGTGAGTGGAGCGACGATTTTAGGCAATGGTGAAGTGGCTTTGATTTTGGATGTACCCGCATTAGTCCAGCGTTATGCTCATAAAGAACGCCATAGCAGTCGCTCAAACACCGTGCAAAATACAGCCTTGCAGCCCACGCATTAAGACTCTATATAACGTATGGTTTCAAGCTTTTTGCAAAACCCAGGTCTTTCAGGCACTATCAAAAAATCAATGCACCACATAGCGGCGGGTTTAGAGCCTATACGAAGATGGGGAATCAAAGCGAAAATTCGCCATTTTGAGGCAGGTTTGCAGCCGATTATCCTGTTTTCGTATAGGCTCTTAACCTGCCACAGAATCAAGCTCTGCCTGACACCAGACATTTACCGAGGTGTTATTAAGATGAATAACACCGAAACCCCGATGTAAAATATTTATGCCTGCACAACTCCCTCTCTTATTTAATTGGCAAGTGCCCACTTATTCATTTAGCAATTTTTATGAAACAGAACAGAATCAATGCGCTTACCAATCACTATTACAATTATTACAAGGCGATGGCGGGCAGTGCTTATATTTGTGGGGTGAGGTGGATACCGGAAAAAGCCATCTTTTACAGGCCGCTTGCAAATTCGTCGCGCAAAATAACGCCACTCCGGTGTACCTCCCTTTTGTAGAATTATTGGAATATTCCCCCGAAGTGCTGGAAGGGGTAAATGAACGCGACTTAGTCTGTATTGATGATATTCACTTAATTGCGGGATTAGAGTTGTGGGAAAGAGCTGTATTTACACTTTTCAATCAATTACGTGAAGTTCAGGTGCCTCTCGTGATCAGCAGTCTGGTAAGTCCCAAAGCTTTAGGATTGAAATTACCTGATCTTGCTTCACGCTTGGCCTGGGAGGGGGTTTTTATGTTAGATACCCTGCCCGATGAGAGCAAATTGCGCGTATTACAACGCTATTCAGCCGATTTAGGCATGGAATTACCAGAATCCGTGGGTGAATATTTACTCAAGCATTGTTCCGAGAATTTAAAAGCCTTAATGTCTTGGTTAGAAAAGCTGGATTATGCTTCTCTTGCCAATAAACGGCGTTTAACGGTGCCTTTTGTACGCGAAGTGCTCAATGCTCGCGCGTCATCGCCGACTTAAATGTTCTTGCTGATAAACCCACTATGAGCGCTGTTTTAAACACCCCATTCAATTGTTTTATACCCATGTGTGAAGCTGATTTAGATGCTGTTTTACACATTGAATACCAAGCCTACCCGCATCCCTGGACACCTAGCATTTTCCGCGATTGTCTTACATCAGGCTACGCCTGTTGGCTGCTAAAACAAGATGAAGACATTCTAGGATATGGTGTGATGAGCGTAGCCGTCGGTGAAGCGCATATTCTTAACCTATGTATTCATCCACAATATCAAGGGCAAGGCTTAGGGCTTGCGCTCATGGAGCATCTGCTGCGTTTAGCGCGTCGCCATCATGCCAATACAATGTTTCTGGAAGTGCGTCCTTCTAATGTGGCGGCTTGTGCTTTATATGAACGTTTGGGTTTTAATGAAGTGGGTTTGCGGCGCAACTATTATCCCGATAATAATGGTCGAGAAGATGCATTGATTTTGGCTTTGGAACTGTAGAAACTGTAAGGAGATATTCAATGAAACTTAAGATATTACTAGGATTGAGTGTACTATTTAGCAGCGTTTCTGCGGAAGTGGCACACATTGATAACCAACAATTGCAACAATTACTGGCCAACAAGGTTCCGATTATTGATATTCGTCGTGCAGAAGAATGGCGACAAACAGGTGTGGTTGAAAACAGCCATTTATTGACCTTTTTCGATAAGAAAGGAGGCTATAATTTACCCAAATGGCTGACTACTTTGGATAGTATTATCCAAAAAGATAAACCCTTTATTCTTATTTGTCGTACAGGTAATCGTACCCATGTTTTGAGTCAAGCCCTAGATAAACAACTGGGTTATAAACAAGTCTATAATGTCAAAAAAGGTATTACTGATTGGAAACGCAAAGGTTTACCGGTTGTTTCTATTCCCTATCAAAAACAGCAGTAAATTATTTTCAATGAAATACGCTACTCACTTCATCAATAGGTAGAACCCATATGAACCGCCATACACTATCTTTTCTATTTGGATTATGGGTTGCCTTGTGCAACATCCCGGTGATGGCTAACAATATTGATTTATCCACCGTGCCTCCACGAGAAGCGGTGCAACTCACTATTTATAATACAGAAGATTTAACTTTAGTCCGCGATACCCGCACCGTCAGCGTGCGTAAAGGCTTAAATCCTTTGCAGTTTTCTTGGGCTAATACATTAATTGATCCCACCTCTGTGACGCTACGCTTTGTCACTCAAGCCGATCAACTAGAGTTATTAAATACCACTTTTCCTCATGATAAATCACAAATGTTGTATTGGCAGGTACACAGTGATTATGTCGGTAGTGTGCAAATTGAAATCAGCTATTTTACTTCAGGTATTCATTGGCAAGCTGACTATACAGCGATGGCTAATCCAGAAGAAACCGAAGTTCAATTAGACAGTTTTGTGCGCATTACTAATCATTCTGGGGAAGACTATGATCAGGCGCAAGTACGATTGGTCGTTGGCACACTTCATTTAGTAGAAAACATTGCCCAATTAGCTCAGAAACGCCCCCCAAAACGAGAAGATTTTGTAAAAAAACGAGGTGTCGAAAAAGCCATGCGTAATATCGACGCTTTACAAGAAGGACAATTTGACAACTTAATGATGATGTCTGCCCCTGCCGCTGCCAAACAAGTCCTTAAAGAACGTTTAAGTGAATATTTCCTGTACACCATTGAGGGAACAGAAAGCATCCCTAATGGTTGGTCAAAACGCCTACGCAGTTTTAAAGCTGAAGCGATTCCTCTCAGCATTCAATACCGTTATTATCCACAAGAATATGGTGAGAAATTAATGCGCTTTTATTTGCTGCGCAATGATGTGGACTCTCATTTAGGCAAAACCCCTTTACCCAATGGAACGATACGCATCTTTCAACTCAATGAACAAAAAAGTCTTAAATTTTTAGCCCAGCAAAGCATTCAATATGTTCCCATTGGCGATAAGCTAGAACTCAATCTAGGTCATGATCCTTCAGTCATTTTTGAACGTATCCCTTTAAAAGCTTGGCGAGATGAGATTTTATTCAAAGTGCGAGGTGTGGAAGTGTATCGAAAATTGGACGGCGGCTTTCAATTTGATACGAACAGCCGCGTGGCGGGTTGGAATGAACATCGGCGTTATACGCAACGTATTTGTAATGACACCCGCAAATCCATAGCTGTGGCAGTACGCCATAGTTATGCAGGAGATGTGGTTTTTCGCGGTGCATTCCCGGCTAAATTGCACAATTACAATACGGTTGAATTTACCGCAGAAATGGAAGCGGGGGAAAAGTTAGATTTGATTCATGAAGTGAGCACTCGAAAAGGCAAGAATGCTAAAAAAGACAATGTGGAATTAGGTGCTCAACTGACACCATAAATCAATGGGGGAAGATGAGTGTTTATAGTTCGTAATCAATGATGAGCGGTGCATGATCAGAAAAACGCTCATCTTTATAGATAGACGCTGCTTGCACCTTATCTTTTAAGCCGGGTGTAACAATCTGATAATCAATTCTCCAACCTACATTTTTTGCCCATGCTTGTCCTCGGTTACTCCACCAAGTGTATTGCTCTTCCTCTTGATTTACTGCACGAAAGGCATCCACAAACTGGGCATCACCTAATAACTCATCCATCCAAGCGCGTTCTTCAGGTAAAAAACCTGAATTTTTTTGATTACTTTTCCAGTTTTTCAAATCAATATTCTTATGCGCAATATTCCAGTCACCACAGAGTACATAGTCTTTTTGGCTGTGGTGCAAACGACGTAAATAAGGCATAAAATCATCCAGAAAACGAAATTTAAGCTGTTGACGCACTTCGCTGGAAGAACCTGATTGCAAGTACAATGAAACAACGCTGAGATGTTCAAATTGTACTTCTAAATAACGACCTTCTTGATCTAAATAAGGTAAACCTAAGCCGTATTTAACTTGTAGCGGTTCATGGCGAGAATACACCGCAACACCGCTGTACCCTGGCTTTTGGGCATCATGATAGTAGCAGTGGAAACCCGCAGGATGAAATATCGCATCATGCAATTGATGAATCTTGGCTTTGGTTTCTTGCAAGCACACCACATCGGCTTGTTGTTGTTCCAACCAAGTAAACAAACCTTTTTTAGCAGCGGCACGAATACCATTGACATTTATGGAGATAATACGCATTAGAAGGGACACAATAAAAAAGGATGCATGGGTTTTGACCACCCAGCATCCTTAAACAAGAAAAGCATTAAGCCGCTTGAACAGGAATGGAATGACTTGAACCTGTCACCTCATTATGTTCATTGAAATAAATTAAGGTGGGATGATGAACACTGATTTCTTGTTGAGTCATCTCGCTATAGGTACAGATAATCACCCGGTCTCCAGGGCTGGCTTTATGCGCGGCAGCACCATTGACAGAAATGATGCGGGAACCTTCTTCTGCTTCAATCGCATAAGTGGTAAACCGCTCACCATTGGCAATATTGTAAATTTGTATTTGTTCATACGGATAGATATTCGCCAATTTCATAAAATGGCGATCAATCGCGCAAGAACCTTCATAGTCTAATTCTGCGTGAGTTACGCAGGCACGGTGCAGTTTGCTTTTCAACAAGGTGTGTTGCATAGCACAGTTTTCCTCGCTTGTTGGTGAACGCCAAATCATGGGCGATAAAAAAAAGATTATGCGGCACTTTAAGTAATGTTGCAATGCAGCAAAACAAATTTAATCAATCATTCTAACAAGAAATTTGTTGTCATGTTAAATAATTTTGACTACTTAATGACACATTAAATAGGTGATTATTTTAAATCCTAGCATTCATGATTGAGTCGATATTGACAAACTTATATTCTTAACAAAATTTTATTTTTACTGGGTTTTAATCGATGACATTACAACTTTTGGTGATTGCCGCAGGAGGGGCTTTAGGTGCCCTATTACGCTTTGCTGTGTCTTCTGGGGTGTATTCCTGGTGGGGGCGTGATTTTCCCTATGGCACATTGAGCGTGAATCTTATTGGCTCGTTTTTAATGGGTTTTTTGAGCTATCTGATGTTGGAGCGTTTACAGCTTAGCACTGAATGGCGTATGGCTGTTTTAGTTGGTTTTTTAGGCAGTTTTACGACTTTTTCAACCTTTTCTTTGGATACATTGAATTTATTTTTAAGCGAAGCGTATTTAAAGGCTTTGGTGAATATGCTGTCTAGTGTCATTTTGTGTCTGCTAGCCACGGGTATAGGCTTATGGTTAGCGCGACAATGCTAAATAGACTGGTTGCAAGGGGTATTCATCGCAACAAGTCTAATAACCCACCTTACGCACACAGCGTAATGTCAGTCGATAAACCCACTGTGGTCAAAAGGTTGTTTCATGAATGAAAGTTTAGAACGTAGTCACCGCCACATTTCTCGACAATTTAATGCGGAGTTACAGTTGCTGCATCAACATGTTTTAGAGATGGGGGGCTTGGTGCAACAACAATTGGAAAATGCCTGCCTATCGTTAATCCACAATGATGAAGCATTAGCTGACACCGTGATCAGTCATGATCATCAGGTCAATGCGATGGAAGTGGGCATTGATGAGGCTTGCACGCAAGTGTTGGCTCGTCGCCAACCTGCCGCAGGCGATCTGCGCATGGTGATGGCGGTGATAAAAACCATTACTGATCTCGAACGCATTGGTGACGCAGCTGAGCGTATTGCCCGTATGGCGGCGCATAAATCAGGTCATACGCAAGATTCTAGTTCTACCGTTTTGCCACGAGTATTGGTGGGGATTGAGCACCTGAGTGAATTAACTCGTTCGATGTTGCAACAAGCTTTAGATGCTTTTGCGCGTATGGATGTGGAACTGGCATTACAGGTGGCACGACAAGATGCCAAGGTGGATGAAGAATATGACGATATTATTCGCCAAGTCATGACTGATATGAAGGAAGATTCAGACGTGATTCCTGTGGCATTGGACATGATGTGGGCAGCGCGTTCTTTAGAACGTGTGGGGGATCGAGCCTGTAATATTTGTGAATACGTGATTTATTTTGTGCAGGGTAAGGATGTGCGGCACATTGACTTAGAACAAGTACAACATGATTTAAACGCAGCGGCTCCTCTCACACAAGAGGTGTGAAATGAAGCCATCATTGTAGAGCCTATATGAAAATGGGGTAATCGGCTGCAAACCCGCCTTTTTGGTCAGGATTTTCGCTTCGATTCCCCATCTTCGTATAGGCTCTTAGGCTCTGTTGACACCTAAAGCAAACACCTCAGACAATTAAATCGCAGGCATAAAAAAAGGCGCGACGTATGTCGCGCCAAACCACCAAAGGAGGATGGAGGAGTCTGTGATTCATCAGTAGTAAGGCGTTTTTCATCCCCGCCACTCAATGCAATCGATGGAGCGTATTGTGCCTAAACTTTGAATATTAGTCAATGCTAATTTTCTAAAATTCGAATAATCGCCACTTTATTTTTTGAAATATTTTGTTATAAATACCTTTGATAAAGACTTGAAATGGTATATCTTCAAGACTATAAAGATATTTATAAGCGTCTGTTTATATCAAAATATTACATAAAAATGAGGTCTCACCATGCACCCTGCAGGCACGCAAAATCCATCCACCAAAACCCATCTGCACTTCTTTAATTTATTATTTATCAGTCTGTTATGCTTTCCTGCATGGGGTTTGCAAGCCAAAGACACCCTGATACTCGGTGTACATCCCTATATCACCGCACAACAAATTATAAAAAAATTTACACCACTAGCCGATTACTTGGGTTCAGCCCTAAACAAAACCGTAGACATTCATGTTGCTAAAGATTATGCAGCACATATTGAGTCCATCAAACAAGAGCAGATAGACATTGCCTACATGGGGCCCTCTCTTTATGTTGAACTATCGGCTCATCAAGATAATCCCTTACTGGCTCGCTTAGAAATTAACGGTAAATCCACATTTAAAGGCGCTTTAATCATGGGAGCGCAACATCATTTTCAACAACTGGGAGACCTAAAAGGAAAAAGTTTTGCTTTTGGTTCACCCCATTCAACCATGAGTCATTTAGTCCCGCGTTATCAGCTGCATCAGGCAGGTGTCACCACTAAGGACTTAGCGACACACGAATTTTTAGGTAATCATGATAATGTGGCTTTGAGCGTATTAATGGGTGAATTTGATGCGGGTGCGGTGAAAGAAGCGGTATATTTTAAATATCAAGCACAGGGTTTGAAATTATTACAATGGACCCCCGACATCTCTGAACATTTATTTGTTGCCCGTAAAACATTGCCTGCCTCAGAAGTTGAAGCTTTACGTACTGCCCTGCATACACTGAGCAAACAACCACAAGCAGCATTGATCTTACAATCCATTAAAAAAACGGTCACCGGTTTGGTACCTGTAGAACCTGAAGATTATGCCAATTTACGAGACATTTTAAATACTTTAAAACAGCAAGGTATTCCTGAGTAGTCAATAGATGTCAGGCACAGTCGATGAAATAGACATGATAACAATACACCTCTACTCAATAGACTGGTTGCCAGTCTAATGACGGGTATCACAATAAAACGGAGACCAGCATGAACTTGTGGCAACGTTTCTGGGAGATTCTAATGCCTGATTCCACTCTTGCACGTCAGCGTCGTCTACTGATTTTATTTATGATTATTCTGCTGTTTTTTATGGTAATAGCAGGCACCCTCATTGCTTCTCATCAGCGTCATTTATTAATTGCAGATGAACATAAACGAGCTCAGTTAGAACTCGATTTGATTTCACAATTTGTTTCTGAATCTTTTTTAAAACGCGACTATGCAACGGTGAGCCAGTTTTTACGTAACTGGAGCGAACAACGCACACATATTGTCAGCATGAGCGCTACCTTAAAAAATGGCTTTGAATTACTCAGCTATCAACGTAAAACCCCCGCCCTCAAAACTTTTCCAGTACAACAAGCTTTAAGTTTTTCTGGAGAAAATACCGTTACCTTGTCAATTAGTAATGACATGGCGGCTATTGAAATCATCGTCACTGAATTAAACCAACAATTAGTCATGGTGTTTATTGCCATTGTGGCTTTACTGGGCGTGGCTTTATGGTTAGCACTCACACGAATTGCACTTAACCCGATGAGTTTAGAAATTCTCCAACGCACGGGGCAATTGAATGAGGCGATTTCTCACAACATACGTATGAGCGCAGAGTTGCAAGTGAGTCGTCGTTTGCAACAAATGCTATTACCTTCTCAGCAAGAATTAAATGCTGTAAAAGAGTTAGATATTGCCAGTTTTATGGAACCCGCAGAAGAAGTCGGTGGGGATTATTTTGATGTTCTTCAGCATGAAGATGGTCGAGTCAAAATAGGTATTGGAGATGTGACAGGGCATGGCTTGGAAAGCGGTGTATTAATGCTTATGGTACAAATGGCGGTACGTACTTTACTGGCTAATGGAGTAACCGACCCTTCGGTGTTTATGCGCGTATTAAATGATGCAGTGTTTGATAACGTCAAGCGCATGAATTCAGATAAAAACATGACGCTCGCTTTGCTTGATTATTGTGCGGGACACTTAGAATTTACTGGGCAACATGAAGAAATTTTAGTAGTGCGTGCCAATCGTCAAATTGAACGCATTGACACGATTGATTTAGGTTTTATGGTGGGGTTAGAAAAAGACATCAGTCAATTTGTGGCACATTCTAAGTTGTTTCTTCATCCAGGAGATGGCATCGTGTTGTATACCGATGGTTTAACTGAAGCCCGTAATAGCGATAAGAAACATTACGGTGTTGAACGTCTATGCACATTGGTGAGTGAGAACTGGCACTTACCGGCTAAATCAATACAACAAGCCGTGATTAGCCACTTATATCAATTTATTGGCGAACAAAAGTTGATGGATGATGTGACCTTACTCATCATTAAACAAAAGTAAAAAAATTGTCTGCCTATAGACAACTTATCTGAGCATTAAAAAACACCGCTAAGAGCGGTGTTTTTTTGTTCTACAACGGATTAGAATCCCATCTATTTTTTGAGTGAATCAAATCCCCCTAGTACGTCAATAATGTTTTTCGCATTGTCTGCCATTTCTTGATTGCGTTTATCTTCAGAAATCGATTCTATAGCCCCCCAATTGGCAAACGCATGTTGCAGTACCGTGCGGCCTGATGGGTGCAAGCGGGTGTCGAGTCCTTTATCGAGCAAGAACTTCACATTGTCGTAAGAATTGGCCGAAATCGCAGAGAAAATAGCAGTGACTTGATGTTCGTCAGGCTGGTTGACATCGGCTCCATGATCCAGCAGAAGTTGCATCATATCCGTGGTTTTCTTGCACATGGCGGCATAAAACAAGGCGCGTGTTGACACCATATCCACACCATATTTGAGCAAGCATTCAACCATTTCTAATGCCCCTTGTTTGGCGGCAATGCCAATGGGGGTCATGCCTTTATCGGCTTGTTGGTTCACATCCGCTCCGCTTTTAAGCAAAATTTCCGTCAGCAGTGCGTGATTATTGGCTGCGGCTAGATGCAGGGGGGTTTGGTTTTGCTTTTGAACGGCTTTGATATTGGGATCGGCTTTGTGTTTGAGCAGCACGATAGCAATGTCAGCGAGGGCTTTTTCTTTTTCTGGGCTGTCTAGCAAGGGCGCGGCGGCAAGATAATGCAAAGCGGTGTAACCCGGCGTGTTGTCGCAAGTATTGGGCTTTGCGCCTTGTTCGAGCAAGAAGTGAATGAGTTTTTTATTTTTGTTATAACGCGCCGCTTGTAACAAGGGCGTGCGCCCATTAAATGGGGAGTCAGGAGCATCAGGCACTTGGGTGCATTCGTTGACATCAGCCCCTTGCTTGAGCAAGAAACCGACTAATTCTGTGTGTCCTAGACGCACGCTCATATGTAAAGCGTTTTCGCCTTTATCGTTGACGGCATTGAGTGTGGCCCCGTGTTTGAGTAATGCGCCTACGGTACCAATGCGGCTTTTTTGATGTTGTGCGTAGTCGATGCTTTTTTTCTTGGTTTTAACCCAAGCCGGCGTGGTGCTGATGCAGCAGTGCAGTGGCGGGTGTTCTTTGTATAAGGTGTTGGGATCGGCTTCGTGTTGTAGTAGCAATTCAACAATCTCTGCATGTGCGTATTCTGCGGCACGGTGTAGCAAAGTATTGTCTTCCCAATCGCGGCATTGAGCATAGGCTGGATTAAAAGCGAGATATTGGCTAATGGTGTCTCGGTCACCGAGATTGACGGCATGGAGGGCTTTGACAAAGGTATATTGAGGTGGATCATCAATATCTTCAGGGGAAATGCCGTCATCTGTATCATCATATTCTTCTTCATCGTCGTATTCGTCATAGTCATCTTCGTCGTAGCCACGACGTTGATCAATCATATCTTTGATTTTATTAAAAAGTCCCATTGTCATTCCCCCTTGTTGTTGTCAGCCGTGGTGAGTAGGGTATTAGAGCCTATACGAAGATGGGGAATCGAAGCGAAAATTCGCCCTTTTGAGGCAGGATTTTCGGTTTTTTAAGGCGAATAGCGTGCTATTTTACGAAAAAAAGCGGAAAACCTGACCAAAAGGGCGGGTTTGCAGCCGATTATCCCATTTTCGTATAGGCTCTTAGACTTGTCCGGGTTTAAAACACCGACTGCAAAACAGCGGATATGGGCGGTTTTCCCCGTTCCTTTTCGTTACACGAATGACTATTCGCCTCAAATGAACGAAAAAAAAACCTCAATCCCGCTGCTTTTCGCTACGGCGTTTAAACCCGGACAAGTCTATTGAGTATGAAGAAAATGAGCGTTGTCATGGGTAGCTCTTGCAACATACCCGCAAAAACCGTACAAAACAGTAGAAAATTAAACCCAGTCTATGTCTTTAAGTATTTGTTTTAAGGGACTGATACTGTCAGCCGGATAGTTTTTTAGTTCCTGTTAAAGCCAGTTTAACAGAAAACCAATAATACACGGTTTTACACCATCAACCCGCATGGCGGTTGAGTGTCAATGGATACGTATTGAAAGAATTTCAGGTTTTTGCGGTCATAGGTTTTAATCACTGTCCTCATTCATAAGCGTTGAGTTCACTCGCGCTTGTACCCACTATTAACTTCTCATTTTCATCATCTCTATTATCCACTATGCCGCATTTACTGATGTCCGCTGCCCATAAATCTTCGGGTAAAACCACCCTGAGCATTGGCCTGTGTGCCGCCTTGCACGAACAAGGACTCCGCGTTCAGCCGTTTAAAAAAGGCCCGGATTATATTGATCCGCTATGGCTAGGACAGGCTGCGGGGCGGCCTTGTTATAACTTAGACTTTTACACCATGAGCCATGACGAAATATTGCGTGATTTCGTTTGTCATAGCCGTGGTGCGGATATCAGCCTGATTGAAGCCAACAAAGGTTTGTACGATGGGTTGGATATTGAGGGCAGTAATAGTAATGCGGCTTTGGCGCATTTGCTGGGTGCGCCTGTGGTGTTGGTGCTGAGTACAGTAGGCATGACACGCGGTATTGCCCCGCTTATTTTGGGCTATCAAGCCTTTGATCCGGCTTTGAATATTGCGGGCGTGATTTTGAATCAAGTGGGCGGTGCTCGGCATGAAACTAAGCTGCGAGCCATTATTGAGCATTATACGGATGTCAAAGTATTGGGTGCCGTGCATAAGGATGCGCGGCTGGCGATTGATGAGCGTCATTTGGGTTTGATGCCGAGTAATGAGAATACGCAAGCCCAGGAAAAAATTGAAGATATTAGGCAGTTAGTGGCGGCTCAAGTGGATGTGCAGTCATTATTAGTGGTGGCTGAAGTCGCACCACCAGCCGTTATAAAATGCCCCGAAGTGATGCGACCGCGTGCTCATGTGCGCTTAGGCGTGTTACAAGATGCCGCTTTTGGCTTTTATTATCCGGGCGATTTAGAAGCGCTGACCGCCGCAGGTGCTGAGTTAATTCCGATTAACGCGCTCACTGATACGCATTTGCCCGCGCTAGATGGGTTGTTTATCGGTGGCGGTTTTCCTGAAACACAGGCTCCAGCGCTCAGCGATAACGTCAGTTTGCGGGGTGATATTCGCCAAGCCATTGAGCAGGATTTGCCCGTGTACGCAGAATGCGGCGGGCTGATGTATTTAGGACGGCATTTGCATTGGGGCGATCAGAGTTACCCAATGGTCGGTGCTTTGCCTTTGGATACGCGAATGCAGGATAAACCTCAAGGACGAGGTTATGTGCATTTGCAAGAAACAGGGCAGGGTTTATGGCCGTTATACAGTGAAGCAGGTGAGCCGCTGTCTTTTTATGCGCATGAGTTTCATTATTCAGCCATAGAGAATGTGCAATGGTGTGAAGAGATGCGTTTTGCTTATCGAGTGTTGCGGGGGCATGGCATTGATGGCGAGCATGATGGCTTGGTCTATCGCAACACTTTGGCTTCTTATGTACACTTGCGCGATGTCAATGCTAATCATTGGACGCAACGCTTTGTTGCTTTTGTCCAACAAGCCAACAATCGATAAAAGGAGTTTTTATGTTCAAAATCACTCAGGCTGCCGCAAAACAAATTCGTCAATCGGCAATTGACGGACAAGTAGAAGACATGCCACTGCGCATTGCGGCTAAAAAGAATGCTGATGGCAGCATTGAATACGGTATGGGGTTTGATAAGCAAGCTGAAGAAGATCAACTGATTGAGTCAGAAGGCGTGACTTTGATCATTGCTGCGGTGCATTTAGCTTTATTAGAAGGCACTATGATGGATTATGTTGAAATGGAACCGGGTCAATTTGCTTTCATTTTCTTAAACCCCAATGATGCCAATTACACCCCACCCACTGAATAATAACGGATAGCCTCATGAAGACCTTCAAGGATTTGATTAATGATTGTTTACAGGATGTAAAAGAGCTGTTTCCTTGGGATTTAGCCGAAACCCTAGAACAAGGTGCAACCCCTTTATTATTAGATATTCGTGAGCCTTATGAATTTGAACGTTTTCATATCGCAGGTTCTATTAATATTCCGCGTGGGATTTTAGAATCAGCTTGTGAATATGGCTATGAAGATACCTGTCCTTTATTAGCCGCAGGACGAGAAAAGAATATCATCGTGATTTGCCGTTCAGGTCAGCGTAGCGTGTTAGCGGCTTACACCCTGCAGTTAATGGGGTTTCAATCCGTCACTTCTTTAAAAACGGGTATTCGCGGCTGGAATGATTTTGATCAACCGATGCAGGATCATTTAGGCTGCATTGTGGATGTAGATGAAGTGGATACGTTTTTGAATTTACCGATTCCTAAAGAACTGTTAGGAGCTTAAACGTGAACCCCAAGATGAGTGCATTGTATCGTTACCCTTTCAAAGGTATGAGTGCTGAACCCTTGCAAAGCATTAGGCTCACACCGGGTGAGACGATACCTTTAGATAGACGATTTGCTTTAGCTCATGGCACCACGGAATTTTCTCCGCAACATCCACAGCATTTGCCTAAAACCAAATTTCTAATGCTAATGAAGAATGAAGCGTTAGCGGCATTAAAAACCACTTATGATGATAACAGCGGTGTGTTTAGCGTTCATCATCAAGGGGTTTTAAAAGCCAGTGGTGATTTAAATAGCCTTGAAGGACGATGCAATATTGAGGCTTTTTTGCAGGATTATCTGGGAGATGAAGTGCAAGGACAGGCGAGAATTGTAGAAGCCCCTGGGCATAGTTTTTCTGATGTACCTAATAAGGTGTTGTCTTTTATTAATCTAGCCAGTGTGCGTGCTTTTGAACAAGTGTTGGGTACGACACTCGATCCACTACGATTTCGCGCTAATGTTTATATTGAAGGTGTACCTGCTTGGGCAGAATTTGAATGGCAACATTTGCACATTGGCGACGTTGTATTCAAAGCATTGAAACCCACGGCACGTTGTGCGGCGACCAATGTCAATCCTCAAACAGCACAACGTGATCAAACCCTGCCGCAGATGTTATACAAAACCTATGGGCATAGAAACATGGGCATGTACATGAGTGTTGAACAAGGTGGAGAACTAGCCGTTGATATGTCTTTCTAGGCTTTATTCAAATTTCAACAAAATATAATCAATAGATTGTTGAATAACATCCCCTTTTTCTACTGTTTGTAAGGCCACCAAAGGACGTTCTGCTACCACATTGTTTTGCAATAAGAGCTTTAATACACCGTGCTGGCTGCCTGCTTCAATCGGTGCTGTGATGCGTGGCAGTAAGGCTAATTGCGGTTTTAATTGCTGATATTGACCACGCGGAATTGTGATGTATAAAGGTTCTTTTAACCCTAACCCCACTTCTTGTGCAGCACCTTGCCAGACTCTCTGCATTTTCAGCGGTTTTTGTCCAGGATAGACTTTATGAGTTTCATAAAAACGAAAACCATAATTCAGCATTTTCTGACTTTCTGCCGCCCGCGCTTTTTTACTGCTCGTCCCCATGACTACAGAAATTAAACGCATTCCTTCGCGCTCAGCCGAGGCGATCAAGCAATACCCCGCTGCCTGTGTATAACCGGTTTTCATGCCATCCACACTGGGATCACGCAATAATAATAAGTTGCGGTTTTGTTGGGTTATCTTGTTGTAAGTAAAGTTTTTTTCTGAATACAGTTGGTAATATTCAGGAAATTCTCGAATCAATGCCGAAGCCATTTTTGCCATATCGCGGGCTGAAGTGATATGACCTTCCCCCGGCATTCCGGTGCTGTTCACATAAAAAGTATGTTTAAGCCCTAGGCGTTGAGCAAATTGATTCATCATGCCCGCAAAAGATTCTTCACTACCCGCTAAATGTTCCGCCAGTGCCACGCTGGCATCATTGCCAGATTGCACAATCATGCCACGCAGCAAATCAATAATTTGCACTTCACTATCCAGCTTGACATACATTTTTGAGCCGCCCATACGCCAAGCTCTTTCTGTCACGCGGACTTTATCTTCAAGCTTTAAACGCCCCGATTTAAGTTCATTAAACACCACATAGGCCGTCATCAGTTTGGTGAGGCTGGCGGGTTCAACGGGTTGATCCGCGGCTTTTTCCATAATCACATGACCGCTATGAAAGTCTTGCAAAATGTAGGAATTGGCTTCAATCGCAGGAATCGGCGGTGGACGTAAGGGGGGTGCGGCAAAGGTAGAGAGATGAAGACACATCAAGAACAACATAAAACCGTGTTTAAGCATAATGATTAACCAAATTGAGAATATGAGGGCGCTTTGAATTTAAGAAGCAGTCTGCTCAATAGCCGTCGTAGCGAAGTGAAGCTGATTTGAGCCAGATGATTTCAAGATTTGAGGCCAGTCGTTCGTGTCACGAAAACCTTGGAATAAGAGAGTCTAGTTGGCTTGACTTCAGTCGATGTCTATTGTCAGACACCGCGTCTAAGGGATGACAGGCACTAAAAAGGCACTGTTGACATCATATTGTGGTAACTGCATCAATAACTGGCGTGCTTGCTGGTGCGGTAAAGGGCCGAGTTGCACGCGGTATAGACCTTGCCCAGGTTGGATGCGTATAGAGTGGGGAAGTGTACCGAGTTGTTGTCCTAATTGCTGTGCATTCTGTGCAGAACGAAAGGCTCCCGCTTGGATGTAGTACATAGCCTCAATCTTTGGATTTACAAGCGGCACGCGCAATGAAGTTTTGCTCGGCGGTGTTGTGGCTAAGGCTTGATACAGCATGGTGCTGGAGGTGCCGGGAGATAAGCCCAGTTGTTGAGCGGCTTGGCGAGACACACGCAATGCTGTGCCATCACTGAGACGATCATTAATGCGTACTACGACTTGCCGACGTTGTTGCAGGTCTTTGGCGCTGACATAAGTGCCCATCGGCCAATGTGAATGCGCCGCAGTCAGCGCATAAACATCGTAAGTGTCGCCGCTGTGTGTGAGGCGACCGTGTTCGCTAAACTCGTACTGGGTGATGCGACCGCGTTGCTGATGAGTATCCACGGGCATGGTAGGAAAAGTCGGTGTCTGTATGCTAGGTACAGTAGTGTCAGGCAAAAGGGGGGCATCTGAGGCTATCGGCCTATCAATCGGGCTGTTTGCTGATTGATGAGGAACGGGTTCTGTGCTGCAACTGAGCAATCCTATGAGCAATGTCCCTGCTGCCCATCTGTGTAGATATTTCATGTTAAGACCCTCCCTGCTGCATCACGATGTGCAGATGCTTAATCGCTTCAGCCAGTTGAGTTACTGCCATCGCATAACGGCGGCTGTGGTTATAACGGGTAATCACATAAAAATTATCCAAAGCCAACCAATAAGCTGGGCCTAATTTAGTTTTTAACATGACGACACTGCCTAACGTATTGGCAGGCAAACGTCCAGCAAAACGTAAACCTTGTTGTTGAAGTTGTTGCACGCTGTATTGAGGTTTGAGTCCTAAAGCCACAAGCTCGTCGGCTTTATCGGCTTGCACTTGAGTGGCAATAATAATCTCTTGTCCGCGTTGCCAGCCAAATTGTTGTAGATAATGCGCCACACTGCCAATACTGTCGGCAATTTCCCACAATTTACGTTTGCCATCTCCATCAAAATCAACTGCATAACGCAAAAAACTGCTAGGCATAAATTGCCCTAAGCCCATTGCTCCCGCGTAAGAACCTTTAGGTTGAAGAGGGTTTAAGCCTTCTTGCCGGGTCATGAGCAGAAAGTTTTCTAATTCACTGCGAAAAAAATCAGCCCGTTTAGGGTAATGAAAGGCCAAGGTGTAGAGCGCATCCAGTACGCGAAAGCTTCCGGTATTTTTACCATATAAGGTTTCTACGCCGATAATGGCGGTGATGATCTCTGCGGGCACACCGTAAGTCTTTTGCGCTTTTTGCAGTAATGTTTGATGCTTTTGCAAAAACTTCGCGCCATTGCTGATTCTCGATGCCGTGAGAAAGATGTTTCGATACTCATACCAGGGCTTAGCTTCGCCGGGACGCTTCATCGCTTTAATAATGCTTTTTTTAAGCTTGGCTTGTCCTAGTAAAGTCTGCAAATGCTCCACAGAAAAACCATGCTGTTGATGCATGTTTTGAATAAATGCTGACTCAGAGACCTGTTTTGCATAGACGGGTTCGAGCAACGGAATCGTTAGTAATACAACAAAAAATAGTGCTTTCATGAAAGTCTCGGTGCTTGAAAAGCGGTTGTGATGGGTCGGTAGCCACAGCATTTTGTCCTCTCTTCAACATCTAGTGCTTAACTTTTAGGATGAATGTTCAGCACGGAGATATGACAAAGCTAGGTTTTACAACGTTGATAAGCTAAATCCCAAACAGGGTGCCCTAAGCGTTGTCCACGCCGTTCAAACTTAGTCAGCGGGCGTTCTGGATGGCGTGGAGCAAATTCTCCCGTGCCACTTAAATTCACAAAATGCTCGCTATGATCTAAAACATTCAGCATTTGCATCGCGTAATGTTGCCAATCAGTCGCTAAATATAAATAAGCGTCAGGTTTTAGCACTTGTGCCAATAATTTGACAAATTCAGGCTGAATTAAGCGGCGTTTGTGATGGCGTTTTTTCGGCCAGGGATCAGGGAAATAAATATAGACAACATCTAGGCTGTGTACGGGGAGTTGTTCACTTAAGACTCGAATAGCATCGTCGCAACACACGCGCACATTGCGAATCTCACATTTTTCTAGTTGTGAGAGCACACGCCCCACACCCGCTTTGTGGACTTCTATGCCTAAATAATCATGTTCGGGATGGGTTTGAGCCATTGTCCAAAGGGTTTCCCCCATACCGAAACCAATGTCCAGATGGCGTTGTGTCTGTTGTATACCCTCACGCGGAAAAGCGCTGTTCCAATCGATAGCTTGGTTTTCAGCTAGGACATAAGCATCCCACAGTTGTTCTAGGGCTTGTCGTTGGGATTGGGTAATGCGCCCGGAGCGACGCACAAAACTGTGAATAGCGTTTAAGTTCATAATAATCCTCGCTCAGAAAACGAGGTGGCGGCATCGCCGATGATGAAGTGATCCAATACTTGTACTTCGACCAAAGCGAGCGCTTTTTGTAAGCGTTGAGTGATACCAATATCAGCTTGGCTGGGTTCAGCAATGCCGGATGGATGATTGTGGGCAAAAATAACCGCCGCCGCATTATGCTGCAAAGCACGTTTGACCACTTCGCGTGGATAAACGCTGGCTGAATCTATACTGCCATAAAATAATTCATCAAAACTCAGCACATGATGATGGCGATCTAAAAATAAGCAGGCGAACACTTCTTGAGTATGGTGGCGTAACTGCTGGCTCAGGTATTGGCGGGTGATGTCTATATCACACAAAGGTTCTCCCCTTTGCAGATGTTCAGATAAATAACGTCGGCTCAGTTCTAAGGTGGCTTGCAATTGTGTGTATTTAGCCTCGCCTAAACCTTTGGCTTGACAGAATTCTGCTTGCGAAGCGCTGAGTAAACCCCGTAAATCATGAAAATAGTCGAGTAATTCTCTGGCTAAATCTAATGCGGTTTTACCTTTAACCCCGGTGCGAAGAAAAATGGCTAATAGTTCTGCATCAGACAAAGCGTGTGCGCCTTGTTGTAATAAGCGCTCACGAGGACGTTCGTCTTCCGGCCAGTCAGTAATGGGCATGGTGTTATTACGCTATCAATGCTGCAACAAACTTGTTGCAAGCGGTATTTATCACTGCAATACGTCTCATAAAAAAGGGAAGCAAGAGCTTCCCTCTACAAGCAGACTGATATTAGGTTAATTAATCCACTTTCTGGTTCATTTCTTTAGCAATGTTTTTGCCTTCTTTCATTTGCTCGTCAAAGTAAGCGCGCACTTGTTCAGGATCAAACGTCAAGAAAGTACCGCCTGATTCAAAGTGCTGCACGAATACTTTGCCCACAGCATAGGTGGAAGCACCACTGAAAACAGGTAAAGTCGCATAGGCCAGACCTTGACCAATGAAGGGGATAAATTTTGCGAGGCTGGCAGAAGCAGGGCCTGCAAAATGTAACGGTAAAGAACTACCTAATAAACTAGAAACGGCTGATTTTGCCAGGTCTTTTGAGAAAGGAACGTCATACAGTTTGCTTAAGCTGTGTAACATTTTTAATTGAACGGCTGTCATACCGGCTAAATCAACTAAAGGTAAGGGAATAGCACCCATAGCCACGTTGCCCAAAGAATAATTACGGATCACTTTACCCGCTTGGGTTAAACGGTCTTCTTCTGGGGTAGCGCTGTCTGCGGTGGTATCTTCAACGACAGCTTCTGTTTCTGCTGCTTCGGTCATGGTGTATCTCCTAAAAGGTAATGGGGGGGGATCAAGTCAAACAGGTGGATTACAGCGATCCGTATCAACAAGGTATTATTTTAATCGTCATCATCTTCTTTTTTAGGTATGCGCGGATCGGAGGCGATCACTAACACCATGCCGATTAACGGTGTGAAAATGATACAGGCTAAAAAATAGCCCCAAAATGTGAGTTTCCGATGACGACCAATAAGGGCTATCACAAGGCATAACAGTAAGTATAGTGAAATATGCACAATAAAATGCATGTTAAATCTCCTAGGCTCTGTTGACGTTTGGGGCTGATTGGATTTTTAGCTATATTTTTGAGCTGACAAGACGTTTTTTTCGTAGCAATGCACTCCATTGGTAGAAAAAAACAACGCCGTCAGCACAGAAATGGGGCAAAAAGCCGCCAGTCTCCAAATGTCAACAGAGCCTAAGCCTCTCTTAACCAATGATCACATAAAAATGGTGCTGGATTATAACAAGCCACCCATTAAAAAAGCCACTTCTTAAATTTTAAGAAGTGGCTTGATAAAACGCTATATAAAGCGATCAGATTAAACGTTATGTGCTGGAATTTTAAGGATATAAGTGGTGCCTTTACCGGATTCCACTTCAATATCAAATTTACCATTCATCATTTGCCAGAAATGTGAACTAATGGCTAAACCTAAACGTACTGATTGCTCACCACCGCTGGCATGGGGATCAGAATGGGCTAACGCTTTCAACAACCATTCACGACGTTCTGGAGGCATACCGCCGCTTTGATCTTTAATTGAAAAACGAATCCATTCTTTACCACTTTCTGTTTCACGCGCAATATCCATGTGCATCTCACCGTTTTCAGTCGAATCAGAAGCATTGTTTAATAAGTTAAACAACACTTGATGTAGACGTGTCACATCGGTCTGCATGGTGCCAATATCAGGAGGACAATTCACCACTAATTTATTGCCATTTTGTTTAGCTAAAACGTTGGCAATACTTTCTACTTCTTCTACTAAATGGGTGATTTTGCACGTTTCAGAATGCATTTCAATGCGTCCTGATTTGATTTTTGACAAATCCAGAATACCATCGCTGAGAGATAACAAGTATTTCGCTGAGATATAGATTCTTTCTACATCTCCGGTCAAGGCTTCATCTTGTAAATCTTCCGCTTCTTCTTGCAATAACTCACTGTAACCAATGATGGCATTGAGTGGAGTACGAAGTTGATGGCTCATATTGGCTAGGAATTTAGATTGTGCAATATTCGCTTCTTCAGCTATTTCAGCCATGACATAAGCATGACGCATGGCATTGTAGAAATAGGCGGCTAATAAGACGGTGACTAATAAGCCTAATAACAATACCGCAGTCGCTTGCCAACCGCTGCCAGTAGTGAGGTGATAACCAGGGGCTGGGGTACAGATAACAGACAATTTACGTCCAGCAATAAAGAATTCGCGGGTGATTTTAAATTCTGCATCATCAATATCTTGGGACAGTTCTTCGTCATTTAATTGATCCAGAATGTCTTCATCGACTTGACCCGGCATAAAGTGCAGAAAGCGAGCGTCATCAGAGGTTTCTGGTGATAAATCAAATACACGAATATCAATCGGACGCGGTTCTAGTGTTTGCATCGCATTGTCTAAGACCTCACCGATCAAGAAAACCCCCATCACAAAACCTGCAAAAGCTTCACGACGTTGAGCAATGGTTTGAATCGGCATACCGTTGGTGTAAACGGGTAAAAACAACACTGAACCATGCTGGTTCGCAGTATCGGGGACTAATGTGACATGGGCGATAGCTACCGGTTGATTATTATCCCGTGCTTCATGAAGCATGTGTCGCCGTTGTTTATCCGCTGAAATATCAAAACCCACAGACACTTCATTACCTTCTATAGGTTGCACATAATACAAAGGCAAATAACTGTTTCTTTGTGCCGAGGTGACGATAGTGTTGTCGGCATTGAGCTCTGTAATCTGAAAATCAGGATATAACATTTGTGCCGTAGCAATAAACTCCGCACGCTTATCAGCACGTACATAAGGAATCCATTCTAAGGCTTGAATGGAAAGGTCCTGAGTAATAAAGGGCATGACATATTCTTTAAAAACATCAGGTTTAACATCAGTACCCACAGCCTGAAAAAAGGCCGTCATGGCGTTAAAGGTTTCCATTTTATGGGCTAATGCACGTTGAATAGAGACCGCACGATCTTCAGCTGCATCATCAAAAGTGCTACGGATACGCTCACTTTCAGATGATTGAACGAAGAAGTACAAACCCACGGACACTAGGAAACCAACAGTAAGACTTAAGACAATGGGCAAATAACGTTGCCCAAAAGATGCGTTGCTAGCCATATTTGACTTATTAGCGGATGCCATACGTTCCACAATTTCCCTCCTCAAAGAAGTATCCCAAATTCGGTTTCATAAAAACATCAAACAAATCAGCAGATAATCAATATCCGTGCCGAAGCGGACAGTCTCCTAGTGGCATCAACCACAAAGAGTAGATGTTCTAAACGGCAAAAAAGAGTAACACTATGTAGCATTTGACTCCACCTTTTATGCTAGAAAATTCCGCGTATTCCTACCTATGGCCTTTATTGCGCAAGCCTCTAGCAGTACTAACAGATTTAGGCTCTGTTGACATTTGGAGGCTGGCGGCTTTTTGCCCCATTCCCGTGCTGACAGCGTTATTTTTTCTACCAATGGAATATATGGCTACGAAAAAAAGGCCTTGTCAGCCCAAAAATGGCGCTAAAAATCCAATCAACCCCAAATGTCAACAGAGCCTAGAAGTTGTCTGGCAGCTTTAGAGCCTATACGAAAACGGGATCATCGGCTGCAAATCTGCCCTTTTGGTCAGATTTTCTGCTTTTTTTCGTTACACGCCTGCTATTCGCCTTAAAAAACCGAAAAATCGGCCTCAAAATAGCGAATTTTCGCTTCAATACCCCCTCTTCGTATAGGCTCTTAGCGGACTACAACAAATAGCACAAATTTTTTCTATGGTCTTTTATACTGGGCTGATGTTATCAGTGTTTTAACCACCAACAAGGAGAAGATGATGCCTCATTTTAATGCGCTGTGGGTCACAGAAACCCCAGAAAAAACCTATCAACGACAGATTATTCAACGTAGTGTCAGCGACTTACCCGCAGGTGATGTGCTGATTCGCGTGAGCTATTCTTCGCTAAATTACAAGGATGCTTTATCGGCTTCTGGCAACAAAGGCGTGACACGCAATTATCCTCACACACCCGGCATTGATGCCGCAGGCATTGTGGAACACAGCGATAGCCCAGCCTTTCAAACTGGGGATGCCGTGGTAGTGACAGGTTTTGATTTAGGTATGAACACCGCTGGCGGTTTTGCGGGCTACATTCGTGTACCCGCTGCGTGGGTGGTCAAATTACCCGCCGGTATCAGCTTGCGCGATAGCATGGTCTATGGCACCGCAGGTTTTACTGCCGCTTTGTCTGTTTTCAAATTAGAACATGCGGGTTTACGCCCCGAACAAGGTGAAGTGCTGGTAACAGGAGCCACAGGAGGGGTGGGCAGCATTGCTGTAGCCATACTGAGCCAGTTGGGATACCGCGTAGTGGCAGGGAGCGGCAAAAGCAGTGCGCAAGATTTTCTCAAACAATTAGGTGCCACTGAAACTTTATCGCGTGAAGATTTACAAGATGAATCTAACAAACCTCTACTGAAAGGGCGTTGGGCAGGGGTCTTAGATACGGTAGGCGGGAAGATTCTAGGGACTGCACTGAAAACCTTGCAATACGGCGGCAAAGCCTCTTGTTGTGGCTTAGTGGCCTCACCAGAGTTACAGACCACGGTATTTCCATTTATTTTGCGCGGTGTTGATTTACTCGGTGTCGATTCTGTTGAATGCCCGATGGAAACACGCCTAATTTTATGGGATAAATTAGCCAATGATTGGAAAATTCCTTCACTGGATACGCTGATGACTGAGATTAGCCTAGAAGAGCTGGAATCCGTTTATCTGGATAAAATTCTACGTGGACAAGTACAAGGCCGTGTTGTCGTGCGCTGTGAAGCCTTGGCTTAACATCAATTTATAAATCAATAGTTTAGTCCTCATTAATTTCATCTTAAAGGTCTAGCCTAAGATGGGATTAATGAAGCCTTTGACATTTAAGCCATTGATTCATATAAGCCAAAACGGTCCTAACCCCTGGCTTATACGAAAGCTTTCTAAACAATCACTACTTAGACTCTGCTACTCCCGCTCCCGCCAACGCATGAGAAGCCAGCGGCAAGGTGATAAATAGCAACACCACAATCGCCAATAAACGCCAAATCCATTCCCAGCCCCAACCTGAAGCCAGCGTAAATAACAATAAGGCCATGGCGAATAAGGTCACCGCCAAGGTTGCAGCCTTGGTCGCTGCGTGTTGATGGCTCAGTGCATCAGGCAAGCGCAAAATACCCAGCGCGGCGATAAGCAAGATACCAATAGCTAAAGTGGCGAGTAGCGCGGCAAGAATGCTCATGACGATGCCTTTGATGGACTGATTGTTTGAGTTTGAATGAATCGCGCCCAAGACAGAGTGGCGACGAAGCCTGTCAATGCCAGTCCCAGTGTCACATCTAAGTACACCATGCTTTGTGCCAGCCAAGCCGCGATAAAACAAAAAATAATCGCCATCGCAAACAGTAAATCCAAACCCATCACGCGATCCGTGGCCGTCGGCCCGACAAATAAGCGATACGCACCAGCCAATGCCGCAAGCCCCGCCGCGACAACTAATAGCATTAAGTAATAGGTCATGTACGTTCTCCTGCCAGGACGGCCAGCAGTGCGACAAAATCGCGGCGAATCGTGTCTAACGTCATTTCACCTTGACTTAAGTCGAGCAAATGCAACACAAATTCATTTTTTTCGAGATCGATGCTGACGACTGTAGTACCTGGCGTGAGCGTCACCATCGCCGCCAGCGTACTCGCTCCAGCGGGTGTGAGTGGCAGATAATCCATGCGTGTCAAACCACCGACATGATGGGCATCATGCAAAATAAACCGCGCCGTATCCCAACCTGACAACAGTGCGTTTTTGCTGAAGTTGAAAACAAGTTGTGGTAGTCCTGTATTTATAATGTTTGCTACTTATTATCGTCCCGATAAATGATAACCGGACAAGCTTGAATTCTAGATGCGGACAGTTCTCTGAGGGTATTGCACGCCTGGATAACAAGCTTGCGAAGAGATATGTGGTAGAGCCAAGCAGATGGAAACCGTCGTTTCATTCATTTAAGGTGAATAGTGATTCTATGGTTCACATCAATCGGCGGTAGATGAGCAATAACACGGCTTAAGAGCCTATACGAAAATGGGATAATCGGCTGCAAATGCGCCCTTTTGGTCAGGTTGTCCGCTTTTTTTCATTAAATAGCCCGCTATTCGCCTTAAAAAACCAAAAAACCTGCCTCAAAATAGCGAATTTTCGCTTCGATTCCCTATCTTCGTTAGGCTCTAAAGCGACTTTTCAAACTGAACAGGTTCTGGAGTTTTATTTCTAATCACAACCGTGCCAGCCAGTTTGTCATGCCAGCCTTGTTTACGTTTATCAAAAGCCACCCATATCATTCCCAGAAAAAAAGGGATGACGGAAACATAATAGCCCAGGTAGCGAGCCACAAATTGACCCGTAGAAGGTTTTTCACCGGTTTTTGCATCAACAATGCTTAATTGAGTGGCTATTTTTCCAGGTGTTGCAGATTTATATATCCAGAAGATAATCACAGCAATGGCAGGTAATACGTAACTCAGCAATATATCCCAAACACCTAAAACCATATAAGAGCCTGGGTTATCCCAATATTTTTCACCATAAATCATGTTTAGTATGGGTAAAGTCATGATGAGTATGATGGCTGAATCAATGATTGAAGCCCCTGTTCTAATCCAAAATCCAGCATACTCCACTTTATTTTCATTCATGTTTTTTCTCTCCGTTTATCTTATCCCTATGTAGAGCAGAAGATAAAAAGCTGCCTGGTCAATAGACTGCGGCGAACCGCGCTACAACTTCTATTAACCAGGCAGCTTTAAAACATCACTACGCAATAAAATTTAGTTTTTAGCTGGTGCTGGTTGATTCCGTGCCTCTCGATGCTCTTTTACGCTCGTGTTCTTTTAAGAAACGTTTGCGAATACGAATGTTTTTCGGAGTGACTTCAACCAATTCATCATCATCAATGAACTCTAGCGCTTGTTCTAAGGTGAGATCAATCGGTGGGGTTAAGACAATGTTTTCATCGGTGCCCGCAGCGCGAACATTGGTCAATTGCTTAGCTTTGAGAGGATTGACGGTTAAATCATTGTTGCGTGCATGAATGCCGATGACCATGCCTTCGTACACTTCTATGCCGTGACCGAGAAATAAGCGTCCGCGTTCTTGTAAGTTAAACAACGCATAACCCAAGGCTTTACCTTGTCCGTTGGCAATCAGTACGCCGTTGTTACGGGTGCCGATATTACCGGGTTTTGCTACGTCGTAGTGTTGAAAGACGTGATACAGCAATCCGGTGCCAGAAGTAGCGGTGAGGAATTCGGTACGAAAACCGATTAAACCGCGTGCAGGAATGATGAAATCTAAGCGCACACGACCTTTGCCATCGGGTTCCATGTTGGATAATTCAGCTTTGCGCTCGCCTAAACGTTCCATGACGGTACCTTGATGTTGTTCTTCGACATCAATGGTCAGTTGTTCGTAAGGTTCGTGTTTTTCTCCATCCACTTCTTTATAGATCACTTGCGGACGGGATACGCCAAGTTCATAGCCTTCGCGGCGCATGGTTTCAATAAGAATGGATAAGTGCAATTCACCGCGTCCAGAAATAAGAAATTTATCAGGATCGTCGGTATCTTCTACGCGCAAGGCCACATTGTGCAGCAGTTCTTTATCCAAGCGTTCACGAATTTGGCGCGAAGTGAGGTATTTGCCTTCTTTACCTGAAAAAGGCGAATTATTAACTTGAAACATCATGCTGACGGTCGGTTCATCCACCACTAATGGGGGCAAGCCTTCTACGGCGTTGGGGTCGCACAAGGTGTCGGAAATCAGCAGAGGTTCAATACCCGTAAAACAGATAATGTCACCAGCTCTGGCTTCAGGAAATTCAACTCGCTCAAGACCATGAAAACCAAAGATTTGTAAGAGCCGTCCTGAGCGTTTTTTGCCTTCGGCATCAATGATAGTGATCGCAGTATTGGTTTTGATGCGCCCACGGTTAATGCGCCCAATACCAATCACGCCGACATAGCTGGAATAATCCAAGGCGCTGACCTGTAATTGAAAAGGTGCGTCGGGATCAACATTGGGGGCGTGAACGTGGTTGACGATGGTTTCAAACAACGGGTCCATGTCGCCTTCGCGATCATCAACGTGCAGGCTGGAGTAACCATTTAAGCCGGAGGCATAAACAACGGGGAAATCGAGTTGTTTGTCATTGGCGCCTAAGCGGTCGAACAGATCAAAGGTTTGATCTAACACCCAATCAGGGCGCGCGCCGTCGCGGTCGATTTTATTAATCACCACAATGGGTTCTAGGCCACGGGCTAAGGCTTTTTCGGTGACGAAACGGGTTTGTGGCATCGGGCCTTCTACGGCATCGACCAATAGCAACACGGAATCCACCATGCTTAACACGCGCTCCACTTCGCCGCCAAAGTCAGCATGTCCGGGGGTGTCTACGATGTTGATGCGGTAGTCTTGCCATTGCAGCGAGGTGTTTTTGGACAGAATGGTGATGCCACGTTCTTTTTCTAAATCATTAGAGTCCATCACACGTTCGGCAGGTTCGGCACGGTCGCCTAAAGTGCCGGATTGTTCGAGCAGTTTGTCAACCAATGTGGTTTTACCATGGTCAACGTGGGCAATAATGGCAATATTGCGCAATTTATTAATCACTAGGGATTTTTCCTTAAAAGCAATGAAAACAAGCGGTGAAGCAGATAATGAGTCTACAAATTCAACATTGAAAGTGGCGCGCACTCTAGCCGAAAAGTCACGTAAAAACAACTTTATGCCATTATTTACGCAACGCCCAAGTCGGTTCCCCTGTGGCATTTAACAATCCTTCGGCCTGTAACCACTGGCGTGCATCTTCGGCATCCTGCTCAAACCATGTCTGCGCAGCTCCTAGGCGGAAGCTGTAACCCCAAGCGTCCATATCTGCCCACATGCGAGCGCGTCCCATCTCGGATAAATACCCCGCCAACACGATTTGCAGGTAGCACACGCCATTTTCTTCGGCATAGTCACCCGCTGCGTCAGTGTGCAGTGCAGCACGGCGCTGAGTGTCCATACAGATGTAATGACAGGCTTCATGCAGGGCTGAATGGATGGGGGTATCTGGGCGTAAATACAGGCGGTTAGCGATGATACCCGCTTCTTCGTCGCCCCAATAGGAGCCTGGAATGTTCTCACCAGGAGTCACCTGGATAATGTCTAATTGATACGGGGCAAGCAGGCGTTGCAAGCTGTCTAGCGGAAGGTCTTGAGTGAATAAAATAGAAGGCATAAAGCGGTGTCTCTAGTATTTTTGGTGCTAACGAATGCTTGGTTTGCCTCGTTCCCATGTGCCGCATCACTGTCATTCAGTGAAGGATTTTTAGAGCCTATACGAAGATGGGAAATCGAAGCGAAAATTCGCCATTTTGAGGCAGGTTTTTCGGTTTTTTAAGGCGAATAGCGAGCTATTTAATAAAAAAAAGCGGAAAACCGGGCCAAAAGGGCGGGTTTGCAGCCGATGATCCCGTTTTCGTATAGGCTCTTAGCCCCAACGGGGCGGCATCCATATAGCCCAGGGCAACGCCCTGGGTTTAGTCAACGATACCCACCCAGCCCTGAAAGGGCGCAATAATATGTCGCCCTTTCAGGGCTGAGCCTCTTCTATCCGTTTAACCTAGGGCGTTGCCCTAGGCTATAGAGATGACGCCCCTTTGGGGCTTCACTTAATGACAATAATGCACCGCTAATGGCAATAATGTACCGCATGGGAACGAGGTAAGTGAGGACTTAAAGCGAAAGAAATTGCTCGGTCATGGCGTATTGTTGAGCGCTGTTGTCGATGCGGTTGACGCGCTGGCGAAACGCATTGCTATCGCGTAAGTGTTTGGTGTACCAAGATAAATGCTTTCGAGCCATGCGCACGCCTGTGTATTCGCCATAAAAACTGTACAGGCTTTGTAAATGCTCTAGCAGGGTGTCTCGAATCTCGGCTTGCGTCGGCGGCGGCAGCTTTTGTCCGCTGTGTAAAAAGTGAGCTATTTGCTGAAAAATCCACGGATGGCCTTGTGCTGCACGCCCAATCATGAGGGCATCGGCTTGGGTGTAGTTGAGCACAAATAAGGCTTTTTCTGGGCTGTTAATATCGCCGTTGGCGATAACGGGGATATTGACTGCGGCTTTGATGGCGCGAATGGTGTCGTATTCGGCTTCGCCTTGATAGGCGCAAGCGCGGGTGCGACCGTGTACGGCAAGGGCTTGAACGCCACTGTCTTCAGCAATGTGAGCAATGCGCACGCCGTTGCGCTCTTCGGGGTTCCAGCCTGTGCGAATTTTCAACGTGACAGGGATTTCAACTGCATCGACTACGGTGCTTAAAATCTCTCCGACTAACACTTCATTTCTTAACAAGGCTGAACCTGCCATCACTTGACAGACTTTTTTGGCGGGGCAACCCATGTTGATGTCGATGATTTGAGCGCCGTTATCTTGATTAAAACAGGCTGCTTCCGCCATTTGCTGCGGATCGGCTCCGGCTATTTGCACGCTGCGTGGCTCAGTTTCGCCTTGATGGTTAATCCGGCTGCGGGTTTTGTGGCTGCCCCATAGCAAGTTATTGGATGAAATCATTTCACCCACGGTCAGCCCTGCGCCTTTGTTTTTACATAATTGTCGAAACGGGCGATCCGTCACTCCTGCCATCGGGGCTAATACCAAACGGTTGCGCAGGGCAAACGGCCCTAGTTGCCAGCCGATGCTGTCATGCGGGAGAAGCGCGGTCTCAGATGCCATACAGGTTGCGGTAGGCTTGTATTTCTTTCAGGCAATGTTGCATGTCGGGTTGTTGACTGAGATAAGTGATGATGTTTTCTAATTGGGCAATGCTGACCACTTGCAACGCTTCATCGCGTTCTAATTCTTGAATCGCGGACAAGTCACCTCGGCCTTTTTCTTGTCGATCCAAAGCGATGACCACGCCGACAGGCTCGGCACCTGCTGCGCGAATCAATGCCAGCGCTTCTCGCACCGCAGTGCCCGCGGTGATGACATCATCGATCAACAACACTTTGCCGACTAAAGGCGCACCGACTAATTGCCCGCCTTCGCCGTGATCTTTGACTTCTTTGCGATTAAAACAGTAAGGCAAGTCGAGTTGATGTTGTTCAGACAAAGCGATGGCTGCGGCAGACACCAAGGGAATGCCTTTGTAAGCCGGGCCAAATAACATATCAAAAGGCACGTTTGCGGCTTGAATCGCCTGCGCATAAAAATGTCCCATCTGCGCCAGTTTTAACCCCGTGTTAAACAATCCGGCATTAAAAAAATACGGACTATGCCGCCCGGATTTCAGGGTAAATTGCCCAAAACGCAGCACCTGATGCTGAATGGCAAACTGGAGAAACGCTTGTTGATAATCTTGCATGGTGCTTGTCCATTGGAAGGGGAGGGCGGTGTGATGACGCTGACCAACAAAACCCCTTGGTTAAAAACTCACTGTACACAGTTCGTTCGTAGTGAGGGTTTTAACCCTCATTGCGAGGACTCAAGTCCCCACTACAAACTGACCCTGAAAATGAGATGAATACCGAATATAAGAAGATGTTAATATTCCCGCGCTACTCGGCGAGAAAATGTGACGCTGAGCGATTTGCTGCATAGCACAAAAACTTCAGGAATTTACCATGTTACCCATGATTGTCAATTCTCCCGCCGCGCCCTTGCTGTTGATGTTCCTATTTTTATTGCTGGCGGTGTTCTTATTCTGGCAAATCTATCGCAAACGTCACCTGCAACCGATACTACAAACCCTAGAAGCCATACGTGATGATTTAAATCAACTGCGCGAGCATCCCACCGATACCGACATACTGGCGCAATTAGACGTGCTGGCGGCTCGCCAGCCGAATTTACAACGCGCATGGCAAGCCTATCGCAGCCAATTACTTCCCGATCAACAAGGTCACTTACGCGGACAATATCCCGCCGCACATTGGTTTGGACAAGAAAACTTTGCCACCAATCTCCCTCCGCTGGGCTTAATGACTTTTTTATTGCCCTTGTTTGGCACCTTATGCGCACTGGCTTGGTGGCTGTTTTCAGCGGGCGTATCACTCAGCGATTGGCATGGCATGTTAGGCGCTTTGCAGTCCCGCAATGCGGGGGCGCTGGGCTTAGTCTTCGCCGGCTTTTTGGCGATGGGCTGGTTAGCGCGGCGGCGTACACAAGCCGGAGACAGCATCGAACAACAGATTAAAATGTTAGCGCAAGAACTCGATGCGTGCTTCCCGTTAGGCGCTTTAGCCAGCCGCTTAGAACACAGCTTAAACCAGCAAATGTCGCAATGGCTAGGACACAATCTCTTCAATACTTGTGTGTTAGCCAATGCGCTGCAAGCCTCCGCTCCCGCCGCTGATGAATCCCCGTTACAAGCTCATTTAGATAATTTATCCCGCCTGCTTGAACAACAGCAACAGCACTTGCAAACCCAGCTTGCAGAGATGCAGACCATGATGCAAACCGATTTTCAACAACGCGACGCGCAACAAAACACTTTTAATGCAAACCTCAAACAAGCCGCCAGTGCCTTACATGATTTTGTCGAAATGCTTGGATACCTCAACAAAATTGTGCCTGAATATCTGCACAAATCAGGAGAAGCCTTGCAACATCAAGTCTTTGAAGCGGGGCAAGCATGGCAAGCACAATTGTCTCAGCCCCTTGAGAGCTTGCAACACGAGGGGCAACAATTTGCGCATACACTGCATCAAGCGGGAGAAACGCTGAGCACTCGATTAGACGACATTGCTCAAAGTTTAGACACCATGCAGCAAAAGCTACAACACACCACAGAACAACTCCAATATCAGCAGCCCCCTTTAGATCAAGCCGTTGAACGTTTCACGCAGATGTTACCCCACTTGCATGAACACAGCAGCATGGCTCATGACAGCATTCAACAGATTGAAAACATCGCGCTGGCTTTGCAAAAAACCGTTGATCAACAAACCCAAGCCTTAGACCGTTGCGTAGAACAACAGCAATTATTGAATCAGCAATTTGATAAGCATCAGAAATATACTGATGGATTGACGGAACGTTTAATTAATACCAGCAAAACCTTAAACTACGTCGCCAGTGAATTACAAGAACGCACCAATATTGTTCAACATGCCGTCATTGAAAGTGCAGAAATAGTGACACGCTTAGAAAATTGCTTGCGCAATAAAGTATAAGAAACTGTTTCATTCACTGATCAACAACCTCAGCGCTAAGCCTATAAACACCACGCCTGCTATGCGATTCATGAGCAAAGGCGCACGGGGTGAAGCTTTAAACCATTCTCGAATAAACCCCGCACCCCACACAATCAAACTAAACACCCACATCCCTGCGATCATAAACACGCCCCCCAACATGAGCATTTGTAAACGAATAGAACCATAGCTGGGATCGGTGAATTGCGGCAAAAAAGCTAAAAAGAAAATCGCCACTTTTGGATTGGTGATGTTCATGATGACACCTTGAACATAAAGTTGATGTCCATTCATACAGGTATCGTCGTCATCCAATGCACTGGCACGCGCTTGAAAGGCTTGCCACGCTAAATACAATAAATACACCGCACCGGTGATTTTCAATACATGAAAGGCTAAAGGAGAGGTTTGAAACACAGCAGCCACGCCTAAAGACACAGCAGTGGTATGCACGATTAATCCTGAACATAAACCCAGCATGATCAGCACACCAGCTTTGTATCCATAACGTGCAGATTGGGTTAAAACAAAAATATTATCAGGCCCTGGAGCCAGAGCTAATGCAATAGAAGCTGCAAAGAAAATGGATAGAGTATGAAGCGGTATCATTATTGAGCTACAAATCCGGTCCCATATTGATGTGTAAACGAATCCCGCTATCTTCATCATTCAAAGCAAACGCCACATCCAAGCGAATCGGGCCTATCGGTGAAATCCAATGAATACCTACGCCCGCCCCGTGTTTCAATTCAAAATCTTTATTATCAAAAGCATTACCCACGTCATAAAACACCGCAACATCCCATTGTTCAAACAGCCGATAAGTGTATTCCAAGCTGGCACTGAATAAATGCTGTCCACCAATAATATTGCCGCTGCTATCACGAGGGCCGAGGGTATCAAAATCATAACCGCGTACACTTTTATCACCGCCTGCAAAAAAGCGCATGGAGGCTGGGACTTCATCAAAATCAGGCATATAGCTAAAACCTAATTCGCTGCGCGTGAGCACCCGACTTTTACTGCCTAGTGGAAAAATATAAGCCGCTTTGAGTTGGCTTTGCAAAATACTGGTGTCCGAAGCCATATCTTTGACCGCGCCTTTAAAGCCTAAAGACAGTCGATAACCGCGCCGCGTGTAAGTGGGGTCATCGGCTTTTAAGTAGCTCCAGTTGACACCGGGCACCAAAAGTTTGCTGGTGACTTCGGCTTGGGTGCCAAGTTGATAGGTTTCATGACGGTATTCGAGCGATAAGTTTTCTCGTAAATGTCGAGCAAATAGATTGCGCAGATGCGTTTTCGTCACCCCGACTAATAGCAAGTCGCTGTTTTTTTGATCTAAGTTTTCAGTTTTATAACCGAATTTAAAAGACAAAGAATCCGTGCGCGGATCGCCTGTGGGAATGCCATACAGCGCAGAAAAATCGCTGCTTTTTTGCGCCAGCGTTAAGTCTAATTTATAAAAATGTCCGAACCGCCCACGATAGCGCCGTTCCCAACCTAAACCGCCGCGTGCGCCCGTGTCGGTACCGTACCCAACGGAGGCGCTGTAGCGATTCGGCTCTTGGGGTTCTAAGTGGACTTCAACAGGAATGTCGAGGCTGAGATTTGGGCGAAAACGCTCGGCTTGAATGTCTACTTTGGAAAAATAACGGCTATTGGACAAATCGCGGCGGACATTGAGCAAGGTTTTATTGTCGTAAAAATCGCCGGATTTGAAATTGAGATAACGGCGTAAAAAACGCTCATCAAAGGTGTCCTGCACAAATTTAATCTCTCCAAAACGGTAGCGCTCGCCCGTGTCTAAATGCAGATGTAGGCTGGCTTTGCCTTCTTCGGCCTCGACGCGAATTTCTTTGCGCGTCAAGGTGGCTTTAAAATAACCGCGTTCTTGTGCTTGGCGCAGCAAACTGGCTTTGCCGCTTTCGTATTGACTGTGTACCAACACGCTGCCGACTACGAGAGGAAAGCTTTTCACCCGCGCTTGCAGGGTTTCATCCTCTTGACCCGCGCCTAAAATTTGCACATCGACCGTGCTAATTTTAATCGGCTCACCGAGTTCAATACTGTAAGTCACTGCCCATAAAGGCTGTTCAGTGGGCGTGTCTGCGCTCTCTTCCGTGTCGTCTGCTGCAGGCTTCTCTAAAGATTCCACGCTGATCTTGACCTGCGGTTGGTAATAACCAAACGGTGCCAAAGCCGTTTTAATCTCTTCTAGTGCCGTTTGATTTAGCAACTTAATCCGCGATAGATTTAAACGCGGATGATCTTTTTGCGCATACACACTTAAATGGTTGAGCACATTTTTTTGCAGCGCACCGTCTACGCCTTCCACCTTAATTTTTGCCCGCTCAGCCGCATACAGCGTAGAGCAGGTCAGAAAAATGCAAAGGAGAAACAAACGGGTGAACAGTGAGCGAGAAAAAGTGGGCATTATCAATAAACTCCAAGACTGATTTTTGTGAAATGTTCAATCGAATTTTGTTAGCATGTCTACGTCAGCCCCGTTATAACATAGCCACATAAGACGGGTGACACGGGGGTAGACGTTGTATCGAAAAGCAAGCAGTCTATTACGTGAAATAAAGATGAGAACATCCTTGTGACATTCGCATTTTCATTCCCCAACATCATAAACCCACCCTCTCGTTGAGAATGGCCGTTCATGTCTAAAAAAACACACCGCAGTGCTTTACCCGCCGATTTTACGCTACACGAGTATCGTATCGACGCCGTGATTGGGCATGGTGGTTTTGGCATCACCTACCGCGCTTGGGATGCACAACTTGAGCTATGGGTGGCGATTAAAGAATATCTTCCCAACGAATTAGCCGTGCGCGAAGGCGTGAGCACCGTGTACGCCAAATCCAGCACCGATGAAGAAGCCTTTGACTGGGGCTTACAGCGTTTTATCCTCGAAGCCCGCACCTTAGCGCAATTTAAACACCCCAATATTGTCCGCGTTTTGCGCTTTTTTGAAGCACACCGCACCGCTTACATGGTGATGGAATATCATGATGGCGAAAACCTATCCGCCTTGCTCAAGCGCGGAGCCTTAGAAGAAAAGCGCCTGCTAGACATCGTGCAACCCATTATGGACGGTTTACAGGAAGTCCATCAAACCGGATTTTTGCACCGCGACATCAAACCCGCCAACATCATTATCCGCAAAGATGGCACGCCTATTTTATTGGATTTTGGCGCCGCCCGTTTTGCCATCGGACAAAGAAGTGCCAGCCTCACCAGCATTGTCACCCCCGGTTACGCCCCCTTTGAACAATATGACAGCAAAAGCGAACAGGGCCCCTGGACCGATATTTACGCCTTGGGCGCGGTCATGTATTACGCCGTCAGTGGCAGTGCGCCCAATGAAGTCGTAGGTCGCTTAAAACGCGACGACATGCCGCGAGCCGTCGAAGTAGGCAATGGACAATATCGGCGTGAAATTCTACGTGCGATTGATTGGGCATTAGCACTCGACGAAGAAGCCCGTCCACAAAGCGTGCAGGAATGGCGCGAAGCCATGCTCGCTCCCCCGCTAGAAATTTTGCCGCAAACCGCCATTCCCACGCAGTCCAAAACGCCCATCAACCAAGACCGCTGGTACAACCTATTCATCGGACTATTAGTCGTGTTAGTGGTGGGCGTGCCGGGTGCTTACTTGCTCTATCAAGAATACCAACAGCCCGGTTCCTTCAATGCCTTACTTTCCGGCGAATCCTCTCCTACCATCCAACAAGCTGAAGTCGAAATTTTAATTGGTCGCTATTTTGCTGCTAACAGCGAAGCCGATATTGACAAACTCATTGATTTTTACAGCGAATGGGTGGACTACTACGGCTGGGGACTGGTACGCAAAACCGCGATAGGTGACGACAAGCGCAGCTTTTTTGCACGCTGGCCCAAAGTACGCTACACCCTGGCAGGTTCCGTAGAACTATTTGATACCGAAAAAAGCAACGAAAAACATGTCATTTTTGATTTAACTTTTAATGCTCGCAACCCCAACCATGAAGACGGCGTGCGTGTTAGCACCGGCAAAGCCAAGCAAGAATGGCGATTGCGCCGTGAGCCAGAAGGCTTAAAAATCGTCTTTGAACGACAAACCATCTACCGACGCGAACACAGTCATACTGATGAATAAAATAAACGCGATACACCCCACCTCCCTCCCGCTTTGGCGCTGGCTGCTGCCCTTGTTTGGCGCACTCACGCTGATATTTACCAGCCTGTGGTATCTCACCGGCGCTCAACCCATTTCCCAGGCTCATGCGGAATCCACTGAGACCGAGAAGCGCCAACAGCTATCGCCCTTAGAGAGCGAGATACAAAGCTTTACCGAAGACTATTTTCAAGTGCTAGGCAGCGGGCAAGTCGATCAACTAATGGATTTTTACGCCGATCAAATTGATTACTACACCTGGGGTTTAGTCGATAAAGTGATTGTCGCGCAAGAAAAACAGGATTATTTCGCACGCTGGCCCAAGGTAGAACAACAGCTCATCAGCGCCATTAAAATCACCCCTGCGAAATCCTCAAAAGACCTGCAAGTGACCTACTTGCTCAGTTTTACCGTTGAAAATCCACAGCAAAAAGAAGGCCCTAAGCGCATCAGCGGACAAGCCCGCCATAGCTGGCGCTTAACCCCGCACGCCCAAGGCTGGAAAATCATTGGAGAAAAGCAGCGCGTGCTATCCCGACAACGGGATTATTAAGCCGCTACCTGATTAGCGATAGAACGTGCGGTAATGCGGCGCGGTTGAATACAACCAATTAGCCGCGCCGCGCCCCCGCCCGCCAGCAGATTTCGGCAATTACGTGGTTTTGCCCGAACCCGCCTCCCCCGCGACCACCACCACTTGATGCTCTCAAATGACTTGTGCAATCGACTCGCACTGCATGGGCATCGGCAATTCTTCAGGAAATTCTGGCTGCGGACACTGCCGCTTGCGCTGTTGACGGCGTTCACGAGAGGCTTGTATATCTGCCTGCAATGGCTCCAATGCAGGCTGAATATCCGCTGCATTTTTGCGCTTGAGGTTTTGCAAGCGGCGATAAAACGGACAAAAACCCGCTCGCATGATGTGCTTTAAGTGACGCGACAGGGTTTCGACTTTTATGGACATGTGTTTGATAGCTAGTTGACAAAAGAAAGGATTTTAACGGTTCGTCTAGGCTCTGTTGACATTTGGGGCTGATTGGATTTTTAGCCACATTTTTGAGCTGACAAGACGTTTTTTTCGTAGCAATGCACTCCATTGGTAGAAAAAAACAACGCTGTCAGCACGGAAAAGGGGAAAAAAGCCGCCAGCCTCCAAATGTCAACAGAGCCTAGGAGGCTGTCGGAGAATAGAAGTCGTAGAGAGACATCAGGGTTTCCCCTCGCTCCCAAGCGGCACTTCACTGCCATTAAGTGAAGGAAAAAAACTTAGAATTCAAGCTGCTCGCTTCCCCTCCTCGCAGGAGGGGATTGAGGTGGTGATTAAAGGTATTTATTCCTTAAAAACAAGCTAAGGTGGTTTTTGTTTCCCCCTAGCCATCCTTGAAGGAGAGGTAATAAAATCAACTGCTTGCAACACTACTAGGCTTCACTGAATGGCAGTGAAGCACCGCTTGGGAATACTGTCTTGACCGCGTTGCGGTCTGTGATTTGACAGCCAGCAACGCTCCCTTGTTCCCACGCGCTTGAGGCTGTAAAAAAACCTCGATTTTGCTGTATTCGATAACGAAGAATCAATAACTTACGAGCAAAAAAATGGCGTTTTTGGGCGTTCTTTTACAGCCTCGCTTGCGTAGGAACGAGAAGGGTTTTTAGCTCCAACAGGGCGGCATCCCTATAGTCTAGAGCAACGTCCTGGGGATGATCGATAATATCGACCCTGCCCTGAAAGTCGGCACAGCGTTTTTCAGTCCGTAGGTCGGGTTAGGCGCTAGCCGTAACCCTAAGGACAAGGATGTCCGTGAACACCTCTTAAACGATGCGAGACACCACTCAATATCCTCACACATTTCTGCTGATTGAAATATACTCAGCGCTTAGTTTTCCAGGAGAAATAGAATGAGAATCCCCTTCAAGCCGATGCTTTGCCCTATCTCATCAATGCCGTTAAATCAAATAATTGAACATACACGGTGCTTTGTATCGTTATTTGGCAGAACACCATCGTTAGATTTTAAGCCGTTAGCGGTGTTCAGCTTGTTATTCATGGCTTATATGAATCAGGCTTTTGCGCAAACCTGCGTCAGTACAATAGAACCGAATAACCCCGACTCGGAGTTTACTATTCACAACGACGGCACAGTGAGCCACTCGGATACGGGCTTGATGTGGGATCGCTGTACTTGGGGACAAACGGGGGCGAATTGTGACAGTGGCAGCGTAAGCACATACACTTGGGAGGATGCGCAACAACAAGCAACCATTGCCAATCAACAAGCCTATAAAGGCTATAGCGATTGGCGACTGCCGACTAAGCGGGAATTACAGTCTTTGGTGGAGTACCAGTGTTATGAGCCTGCGATTAATACGGTGGCATTTCCAGCCATGCCTTCTACGCCTCTTGCCTCGTTTTGGTCAGGCTCACTTCATGCCAACTCTTCAGACTACGCGTGGATCATGTACTTTAATTATGGTTACGTCAGTGACGGCTATCTTAATTACGAGACCTATTATGTCCAATTGGTGCGCGGCGGACGGTCTTTTAGCCCTTTGCCTAACCAAGCCTCACAAAGCTGCAATGCAGGAGCCGCCGCACTGGATGCAGAATTTGATATTCATACTGATGGCACGACCACCCATGCGCGTACCGGCTTAATCTGGGATCGCTGTGCTTGGGGGCAAATGGGAGCAGATTGTGCAATGGGTTCTGCAGATAAATACACTTGGGATCAAGCTCAACAGCAGGCTCAATTAGCTAATCAACAAAACTATAAAGGCTACAGCGACTGGCGTTTACCTACGATAGAAGAACTGGTCACCTTCGCTGAGGAAATGTGTATAGTTCCCACCATCAATACCACTGCGTTTCCTGCCACGCCTTCTAACTATTTTTGGTCAGACTCGCCTCATGCCAGCAGTTCTGGCAACGTGTGGGGCGTGCATTTTGGTAATGGTGACGACTACGCCAATCTTCCTGGCAACGCCAGCCACGTTCGGCTGGTGCGCGGCGGACAGTCTTTTGGCCCTTTACCTGCTGTCCCAATAGCCTTGTTTGAAGTGTCCAGTTCAGATTTAAGCCTCACGGTTACAGCTAACATAGTGGAAGGCAATGCCAGCTATGCTTGGGAAATGGTGCATAAATACGACCCCAATGATCGTTACACAGGCGCAGGGCAAAGCACGAGTTTTCAAGTCTCCAGCGCAGGCGAGTATGACATCACGCTCACGGTTGCCAACCGAGCAGGCAACGATACTTTGACGCAAAGCGTCACGCTCATCGAAGCAGCAAAGTTGTTTTCTTTGAGCTTGACTCAAATAGGCGAAGGTGCAGTTAGTGGCTCGGGTGATTTTGCAGCAGGAGCTAATGTGACTTTAAGCGCAACACCCGCTGTAGGACATGGCTTTGCAGGCTGGTCGCCTGCCCCTTGTGCCAACAGCTTTGTTATGCCTGCTAATGAATTAAGCTGTACGGCTACCTTTTCTCCGCCTGCCCCGCAAGCTTTCTCGCTCACCTTGATGCAAACAGGCGACGGCACGATCAGCGGCGCGGGTGATTTTATAGCAGGTGCACCTGTGACTTTAACCGCAACACCGGCTGTGGGACATGGCTTTGCAGGCTGGTCGCCGACACCTTGTGCCAACAGCTTTGTCATGCCTAGTAATGCGTTAAGCTGTACAGCCACCTTTTCTCCGCCTGCTCCGCAAGATTTCTCACTCACCTTGACGCAAACAGGTGAAGGCACGGTCAGTGGCGCAGGTGATTTTGCAGTGGGAAACTATGTCAATTTAAGCGCCACCCCCGCAACGGGTTATCGCTTTGCAGACTGGTCGCCAGCACCTTGCCAGGAGAGCTTTGCGATGCCTGCCAGTGATTTAGCCTGTCTTGCCACTTTCGAGCTGATATCGACTTCTGGCTTAGGCAAAGCCATCATCATCACCGCTTCGGGTTCACACAAAGAAAATACGCTGTTCTCGCGCAGCGAAGAACTCACGCGCAACATGTACCGTACTTTGTATCAACGCGGTTTTGAACATGAGGATATTATCTGGCTGAACCCGAAAACTTGGCAAGATATCAATGGCAATGGAGCCGATGACGGCGTGGTGGATAATGATTTATTTGATCCAGAAGCCGCGCTCAATCAGGCGTTTGATACCATGCGCAATTTACAGGCGGGACAGCAGTTTGTGCTGCATATCCATGGTCATGCCTTGCAAGACCAATTAAAAATCACCCGTGATTATTGGCTGCCCGCCACTCAGCTTAAGACTTTACTGGATAAAGTACCTACTGGCGTACAGCAAATCGTGATTGTGGATACTTGTTATTCGGGTTCGTTTTTGGATGAATTGCAGGGTCACCCTGATCGCATTGTGTTGACCGCTTCAGATGCGCAAAGCACGGCTTGGAATGCGAAATATGCGACTTTTTCCGGCAAATTGATTGAAACCCTGCGGCGTGGCGGTCATGTGGGGGAGGCGTTTCAAGCGACTGAAAACATGATGCGCGACACACCGAAAGTGTTTGGTGCTCAACGTCCGCAATTAGACGATAACGGCGATGGTGTGTTTTCTTCACAAGATGGCACGCGCGCTGCGCAAGTCGTCATCGGCAAAGACGGATTGCGTGCCGCAGATGCACCGGAAATAGTGCGAGTGCATGAGCGTTTATCTTTATCTAGTGCTGAAGCGGTGTTGTGGGTGAAAACCTCACCGACAGGCGAACAGGTGCGCAAAGTACGGGCGACCTTAATCCCGCCGACGTTTGCCGCCGATCATTATGCAGGAGAAGACACCGATTTCGGACGCATTGAGCTGGACATGGGCTATAACTCAGTGCAAGCCCGCTTTGAAGCCGTGCAGCCTTTTAATCAAGCGGGGTTGTGGAAAGTGTTATATCAAGCACAAGGCTTAGATGGCACTTGGTCAGAACAAGTGAACGGTGAAGTTCAACTCGCCACCCTTAAAGCCGTCAGCATCCAAGCGGTATTGAATCAATCTATTTATCGCGTCGGCGAGCAACTGCGCTTTGATGTGCAATTGAACGCGCTGGATGACACGACTTATGATGTCTATGCCGCGATTATTTTTCCCGCTGGCTATTTTGTCACCCTGCGCTATCCACTTGAATTTAGTTTGCCAGGAACGATTATTCCCTACCAAAGCGAATTGTCTTTTAATCCTTCCAAGCATTTAAATATGATGGATTTAGCCCTGCCACCTGGATTACAACCGGGCACTTATAGCGTCTGCGGCGCCCTCAGTCCCGCTGGCAATGATCCTTGGGACATGGCGGCCTGGGTAGATTTTCATTGTGCGGATTTTGATTTAAAGTAGTTTTTAGTTTGATATTTTAATGAATACGACATAGGAGAATCTGTATGCAAACACATAAACTTATTTTACCCTTTGCTGTTTATTGTTGTACTTTTCTAGTTTTTCCTGCTTATGCACTAGAAGACAACACCCCTCCTGTATTACAGTCCATTAGCATTACTCCAAATACAGTAGTTGATGAACAGACAGTGGATATTTCCGTCAAAGCAACTGATGATTTAGCAGGGATTAAAAACATTTATTTGTTTATTCATAACCCCAATGGACAAGGTGAAAGAAGTGTCTCACCTTTAAGTTTTAATTCAGCCACTCAATCTTATGAAAGAACTTTTACAGTACCAAAATATGCATTATCAGGGCAATGGTATATTTATCAAATTCAGTTGCATGATAATGCTGGAAATGTAAATACCTTAAATCATGGAAATGGCATTAACTCAATATTTCAAGTTAATTCTCGTCAACCTGATAGTACATTACCTGCACTACATGATATTCAAATAACGCCTGGTGTCGTCGCCCCTGGACAAACAGTACGAGTTTCTATTCAAGCTTCAGATGATTTATCAGGTATAGATCGAGTAGTTTCTTTTATTAATAATCCAAATGGAGATGGTGAACGTTCTGCATCATCAATGACATTTGATAGTGTAACACAGCGTTATATTCGAGATTTTGTCGTGCCTGATCAAGGTATGTCAGGGCAATGGTATGTACATCAAGTACAAGTCTATGATAATGCGTGGAATACTATTTCACTTGATTATCCTCATGGTATTAATGCAACGTTTAACGTCAACTGTGCTGTTCCTTCTGCTTGTGACTCGACTCGCCCTACTTTACATGGAATAGAAATAACGCCTAATGTAGTTTCAGATAATGAGTCAGTGACTATTTCTGTGCAGGCAACGGATGATTTATCGGGCATTGCTCGCGTGACATTATTTGTCACTATGCCAAATGGGGATGGAGAGCGTCATACTTATCCTTTGACATTTGAAGAAAATACACAACGCTATGTGCGAGTTTATGAAGTGCCTCGTTTTGGACAATCAGGAGAATGGTATATTAGCCAGATTCAAATAGAAGACAATGCAGGTAATGAATTAATTTTGCATCATAACAGCGGTATAAATGCGACATTCCAAGTCGGTGAATCGCGCTTAGCAGAAACTATTACAGATACAACAGAACGTGAGGAATTAGTCAATGCTGAACGTGCTGCCATTCTTATTTATCCTCGTGGGCAAGGTACTGGTTATAAACAAGAGGTTTCAATTGAGTTTATGGCCGCCCATATTTACCGCACACTGAAAATGCGTGGTTATAGTAATGAAGAAATCTACTTCTTATCACATAAACCAGATATGGACATCAATGCTGATGGCTTTATTGATCGTGACGTAGTTGATGGTCCAGTGACTGTACCTGATTTATCTGTGCCAGGTACAAACCCTAGGGATTTAACCATTGCTGATGTTGAACAGGCATTTAACTGGGCTAAGCAACAAGGTAGTTTAGATCACCCCTTATTCGTCGCATTTGTGGATCATGCCCTGCCTGAGCAATTGCGGCTAGACCCCTTTAGTGAAATGCTGACGGCAACAAAATTAGATGCTTTATTAGATGATTATCAACAAGCAACAGGCAATACAGCCATTGTTTTATTGGAAGCCTGTCATACAGGAACTTTTTTAGAACAACTGAAGGGTGCTAACCGCATTATTATTAGTGCAACAGATAATCAACTCGCTTACTATGATAACTTAGGTGCTTTTTCTTTTAGTAAATTTTATTTTGACCACTTACGCAGAGGCGAAGATTTATTCACTGCATTTAATTTAGTCGATCAACGCTTACCTACTTATGGTTACCCATTTGATAAACAATCACCTCAATTAGATGATGATGGCGATGGTTTAAACACTTCGCGTGATGGTGTTTTATCTGCTAAATATTGCTTAAATGGCTGCTTTGGTGCTTTATCAGGAGAAATGACTTTAGAAGTACTAACTACTTCTGCAACTTTAGCATCAGGTCAAAGCATGACACTTAAAACAAAAGTCGGTATTACAGAAGGAAGCATTGCTAAAGTCTGGGCTTTAGTAATGACACCTGAATCAGCTTCTGAACGTAATGACCAAGGCTTTTCTTTAGCGGCTACACCTATGATAGAAATGCAAAAAAACACTAATGGAGAATGGCACGGTCTATTTTCTGGTTATACAACAGCAGGTCATTATGTAATGACCTTCATGGCTCAAGATGATGAAGGCTTTATCACAGCAGCTAACCCTATCACATTAACCATGACTGGTGATTCTACTCCATTCAATTCCCCTAAGCTGACTAATATCAGTACACGCTGCTATATCCAAAAAAGTCCTGACAATGCCATTGCAGGCTTTGTTGTTGAAGGGACAGGGCAAAAAAAAGTACTGCTACGAGCCATTCGTAGCGGCATTGAAACCAATCCCAATTTTGATTTGTCATTAGAGTTATTGCAATTAGTTAATGGCGCATGGAAAAGCCTAGAAACTAATGATAATTGGGGGCAAAGTAGTGATGCCACAGAGATCGGTAGTCTTAGTACAAACCTTGTACCCAATAACCTCTACGATGCCGCGTTGATTGTAGCGCTTTCTCCAGGTACTTATACCGCGATAGCGTCACCTTCTAGTAATAACGTATTTGGTATAGGCGTTGTTAGTGTTGACGACTTAGAACCACAAAGCTCAACCATGCTGACCAATATCAGTGGACGTTGCAAGGTACAAGCAGCGCCGCACAATGCTGTTGCAGGCTTTGTCGTGAGTGGTGAAGGCTCCATGAAAGCATTGTTACGCGGTATTCGCAGCGCGGCTGATACCAGTGGTTCATATGATCCCAAATCAGACCTCTATAAAATCACTACCAGTCCTCAACTGCTAGAAAGCAACCAAAGCTGGCAAAGCCATCCACGCGCTCAAGAAATGGCTGCATTGCCCAGCAATCTTGTGCCTGACTATGCAACAGATACGGCTGTTTTACGCGATTTAACCGCAGGCGTGTACACCATTGAAATAAAACCTGAAAGTAATTTTGGAATTGGTGTAGTAAGCGTGGATGTACTGGACTAACCAAAGGATAGCTTCTTATAGTTTTTCAGATAATTAATGCCCCAAATCAAGACTGGCAGTCCTTGAAGAACTGCCAGTCCTACGGAATGGTACGGTATTTATTTTTCTGAAAATCTATAACGATATGAACTGAGTTATACGACACACTTTTTTTTGACGGTTAACTTTTCAGACATCATATCAATCTGCCTCGTACAACTGACTTATGATCCCTATATATGTTGCATGAGCATACGAGTTTGAATGCATGTGTATTGACCGCAATGGTCAAAATGGCATATGAGAACAAGGTACACTCACAGCGCAAAACAGATTCACAAAATGGAGAAAACAGATTGAGAATCCCATCTAAGCCCTCTACTGGCTGATAGCTCTTGCACCTCCCCTCACTTATAGCGCAAACCTGTGACAGTTCAATAGAACCCAATAACCCCGACTCGGAATTTAGTATTCACAACGACGGCACAGTGAGCCACTCGGACACAGGCTTGATGTGGGATCGTTGTACTTGAGGACAAACGGGGGGGAATTGTGAAAGTGGTTTTGCGAGTAGATACACTTGGGAAAATGCGCAACAACCCGCACAACTCGCCAATCAACAAGCCTATAAAGGCTACAGCGACTGGCGTTTACCGACGATAGAAGAACAGGCTACCCTCGCTGAGGAAACCTGTTTTAACCCAGCCATCAATACCACTGCGTTTCCTACTACACCTTCTGACTGGTTTTGGTCGAGTTCGTCCTCTGCCTATGCTTCTCACCCCGCGTGGGGCGTGGGTTTCGAGAGTGGTAGCGACCACGGCTTAGGTAGTTACTCCAATAGTCACGTTCGTTTGGTGCGCGGCGGACAGTCTTTTGCCTTTTTACTGAGATTACAACAAACAAGCAATGGCACAATCAGCAGCAGCAACAGTGCTTTCTTTGCAGGCGCAACAGCCAATCTCACCGCCACGCCCAACCGAGGATATGTTTTAAGTGGTTGGTCTCCCGCCCCCTGTGCTGCCTCGTTCACCATGCCCGCCAACGGTTTAACCTGCACCGCCACGTTCACCAAAAGCATCAAAGCCCATTTCTCTTTAACCCCTTCGACAGGCGCACCACCGCTGACAGTCCGTCTGGATGCCAGCGAAGCCTCTGATCTTGACGGATACATCACAGGTTACCGTTGGGCCGTCGAAAGGCGAACGCTGGCAGGCATGATTAGCGGTCATACCTTTACTCAAACGGGTGATTACACGGTATCTCTCACCGTGACTGACAATGAAGGTTTTACCGATACCCAGCAGCACAATATTCGTGTTTCACTGCCGTTAAAGGCTCAATTTTCCATGACACCCGCTCAAGGGTCTGCGCCATTGTCTGTGGCCTTGGATGCCAGTGCTTCTACAGGGTTAAACATGGCCAGTTATGCGTGGCGCAGTTCTGATGGGCAGCAAGCCCGTGGACAGCAGGCTATTTTGACTTTGACCCAAGGTGGCACACAGACGATCACTTTAACAGTGACAGACGACCAAGGTGCTACTCACAGTGTGCAGCGTTCTGTGGTGGTGGACAGTCATACACCGCCCAATGCGGTTTTTTCGCTATCGGCTAAGAGCCTATACGAAGATGGGGAATCGAAGCGAAAATGCGCTATTTTGAGACAGGTTTTTCGGTTTTTTAAGGCGAATAGCGGGCTATTTAACGAAAAAAAGCGGAAAACCGGGCCAAAAGGGCGGGTTTGCAGCCGATTATCCCGTTTTCGTATAGGCTCTAACAGTGGCGCCGCACCTTTGACGGTAAGTGCGGATGCCAGCGCTTCTTCAGATAGCGATGGCAGTGTGGTGCGTTATGTGTGGCAAAGTTCACATGGGCAAACCGCCAACGGCCCGAAACCCACGTTCAATTTTACCGCCCCCGGTAGCTATACCCTGACGCTGGCAGTGACCGATGATGGCGGCGCAAGCCGTAATACTTCGCAAATCATTCAAGTACACAGCAGCAACGCAGGCGATGGGCATTGCATCGCCATCGTGCCTGTGGTGAAAAACTTTGGTGCCGTGGTGCCTAATAAAAGCTCTTTTCCAGAAAGCTTTAACCTATTGAACACCTGTCAAACCGACACCCAAGTGAAAAGCATTTCGATAGGGGGCACTCATCCTGGACAATTTGAGTTATTGAGCAATGATTGTTCAGGGACGCGCTTGGCTTATCAAAAAAGCTGTGCCGTGAGCATGGCGTTTAATCCTTCCAGTTTGGGCGATAAGCAAGCCCGTTTGACCGTGATGTCTGGTGCAAATAATCATTTACTGGAAACGCCGCTGACTGGACGCGGCGCGGTGGCACCGCCGACCGCTTGCATTACACGCATTGCGACGAATAGTTTAAGCGCTACACCTGATGTTCGTTGTTCCAGTGACAGCGATGGCTCGATTGTGCGTTATGACTGGGCTATCAGCAGTGCCGTCGGCCCCACGGAGCATTGTCTGGAATGCAGCTTAAACCACACCTTCCATTTCTCTGCACCGGGTATCTATACCGCGACCTTGACCATCACCGATAACGACGGCAATAGCACCCACACGAGTCAGACTTTTGAACTCAGCTATGGCAGCCTTCGTTTGAGCAACATCAGCGTGCGCTGTCATGTTCAGCCTAACCCTAAAACAGCGATTGTAGGTTTTGTGATTGAAGGTACAGGCACGAAAAAAGTGTTGCTGCGTGGCTTAGCCGTGCCGTCCATGTCGCCTGGTTTAGACTTGCATATCAGTCTTAATAGATTCATCAACAACACCTGGCAAGAAATCCTCAGCAACGACAACTGGATGCAAAGCTCGCGTGCCAATAAAATGACCGCCTTACCCAGTCACTTAGTACCGCGCTCAAGCAACGATGCCGCTTTACTGGTTGATTTAAAACCTGGGGTGTATACCCTGATTGCAGCGCCTCAAGGCGCCAGCGGTATCGGCGTGGTGAGCGCAGATGATTTAGATGAAATGAATCCCAGCAGCCGTTTAGTCAACATCAGTGGGCGCTGCTCTGTTGAAGACGGCAACGGCAATGCGATTGCGGGTTTTGTCATTGAGGGCGATGGCAGCTTGCAAACGCTGTTACGCGGTATGCGCACTGCCAGCATGGACTTATCAGGATCGCTCAACCCACGTTTAGAACTGATGCAGATATACCCTGGCAACCCCGTGGCGGATGCTTTAGACAATAGACTTGTCCGGGTTTAAACGCCGTAGCGAAAAGCAGCGGGATTGAGTGGTTTTTTTCGTTCATTTGAGGCGAATAGTCATTCTATTTAACGAGAATGAACGGGGAAAACCGCCAATATCCGTTGTTTTGTAGTCGGTGTTTTAAACCTGGAGAAGTCTAATAATAACAACTGGGAAGACCATCCACGGGCAGGGGAGATTTTAGGATTAGCCTCGAATCTACAAGCCCGCGATGACCGCGACAGTGCGATTTTGCGTGATATGCCAACGGGTGTGTTTACGGTATTGATGAAGCCCAATGGTGCGCAGGGTATCGGCGTGGTGAGCGTGGATGCGGTGAAATAAAGCATTTGTTGAACAGTGCAACATTCTTTTTTTATATGTGACACAAAGGAGTAGCCATCATGCGACATTTAAAATATTACTTATTACTGAGCACTCTCAGTTTACTGTATACGCTGGCTAATCCAAGCTGGGCGGTGACTTTTAAGCAAGTCAGTGCGGGGGATTACCATACCTGTACGGTGTTGAAAGAGGGCGAAGCCGTGTGCTGGGGGAATAATAATAAAGGACAGGCTTCGCCGCCCTTGGATTTGATGAGCGAAGTGGCTGTGGGGGATGAACACTCTTGCGGTATTAAAAAAGCTGATCATCAAGTGATTTGCTGGGGAGATGATAGTCGAGGACAAAAAACGCCTCCTAGCGGTGCTTTTCTTCAACTCGTTGCCGGTACTGATTATACCTGCGGTTTAAAATCTGATGGCAGCATCGCGTGTTGGGGAACCACCTCTAATGCCGTCACTACGCCCCCAGAGGGGGCTTTTGTGCAAATAAGCGCAGGCAATTATCATGCTTGTGGTTTAAAAACCGATGGCACCATCGCCTGCTGGGGACATAATGGTTATGGGCAAGGTGCGACCCAATCTGGCACTTTTATGTATGTGGGGGCTGGGGAACGCCATACTTGCGGTATTCGTTCTGATGGCACCATCAGTTGTTGGGGTTCTAATGTTTCCTCTTCACTGAATGCGCCCAGCGGCAACTTTTTTCGTTTAGAAGCAGGGAAATATCATACTTGCGCGTGGAAAACCGACGGCAGCACCGTTTGTTGGGGAAATGATAATTATGGACAAGCCACCGTCTCTGAGGAGCGCTTCACGCAAATCAGCGCAGGTAGGGAACATTCCTGTGGCGTGACCACTGCGGGCAATATGCGTTGCTGGGGGGCAGGGAATACTTCCGATAGTGGCAGCCCGCATTATGGGCAGGCAGCCATCTTGCCTGCTCCAAACTACACTCAAATCAGTGCGGGTAATATTCACACTTGCGCTTTGAAAAGCGATGGTAGCGTCGCCTGTTGGGGAAATAATAGTTCTGCCCGAAGCACGCCGCCGTCAGGCAGTTTTAGCCAGATTGCACTGGGTGGTAGTCATTCTTGTGGTCTAAAAAGTGATGGCAGCATCGCCTGTTGGGGATATAACAATGTAGGGCAAAGCACGCCGCCGTCAGGTAGTTTTAGCCAGATTGCACTCGGTGATGCTCATTCTTGTGGTCTAAAAAGCGATGGCAGCATCGCCTGTTGGGGAAGTGATAGTTATGGTCAAAGCACACCGCCGTCAGGCAGTTTTAGCCAGATTGCATTGGGTACTTGGCATTCTTGTGGTCTAAAAATCGATGGCAGCATCGCCTGTTGGGGGCGTGATAATTATGGTCAAAGCACGCCGCCGTCAGACAGCTTTAGCCAGATTACACTGGGTGCTTATCATTCTTGCGGTCTAAAAAGCGATGGCAGTGTTGCCTGTTGGGGGCGTGATAATTATGCTCAAACCACGCCGCCGTCAGACAGCTTTAGCCACATTGCACTGGGTACCTATAATTCTTGCGGTCTAAAAAGCGATGGCAGCGTTGCTTGTTGGGGATACAATGGTAATGGTCAAAGCACGCCGCCGTCAGGCAGTTTTAGTCAACTAGCGCTCGGTAATACTCATTCTTGCGGTCTAACCACAGATGACGCTCTCGTCTGCTGGGGACACGGCAGCTATACAAATGCACCCCAAATACTTGAGATTCAAATCCCGCCCCTGTCTTTATTTAGTCTCAGCCCTAGCCGTGGAGTCAGCCCTCTCACTGTCCAAGCCAACGCCAGCGCAGCTTATGATCCAAACGGCAACATCGTGAGCTACTTATGGACAGCCTCTAACGGTCAGCAAAAAACCGATAAAACCACTGAATTCAATTTTACGATTCCGGGCACTTACACCATTACCTTAACTGTGACGGATAACGAAGGGGCTATTCGCACCCAAAGCAAAATGGTTGAAGTGTCTGCGTGCGCTTATAGCTTTAGTCCTAGCAGTCGAACGTTATCTTCTACCAATGGTGTTACAAGTTCCATTGAGATTACCGCCACAGGTTCAGGGTGCAATTGGACAGCAAGCAATGATGCGAATTGGTTAAGTATGCTCTCTGGCAGCAGTGGCTCAGGCAATGAAACGCTGACTTATCGTGTGGAAACAAATACTACAACCAGTAGTCGTACTGCAAACATCAATATTGCAGGATATACCCTTCCAATTACTCAACCAGGCGCCTCCATTTGTAGCAGTTATAGTCTTTCTACGACGACTAAAACTGTTTCTTCACAACCCATATCTGGCAGCATTACTGTGACGGCTTCACCTGCTGGGTGTGTTGGCTCTTGGACAGCCAGTAGCAATGCCAACTGGGTCACGCTGTCTTCAAGCAGTGGCAATGGTGATGGAACGGTGAGTTACTCTATTGCTGCTAATAACAATTCAACAGATCGTAGTGCTGAATTGAGTATTGCAGGGCGTACTGTAAATATTACTCAACAAGAATACGCCAATATAGTGGGTTCATTCAAAGACAATGGGGATGGTACTGTAGTTGATTTAGCAACAGGTGATATTTGGCAACAAGATTATGATACAACGCCTTTAAGAACTTGGTATGAAGCTATCGATTATTGTGAAAACCTACAATTAGCGGGTCATGATGATTGGCAGTTACCATTGAAAAATCCATTAACATCACTTTATATGGTATTTGATTCAAGTGTTTTTCCTCAACATAACACGGGGGTTTCACATTTTTGGTCTAGAGAGTCCACTTCAGGTTCTGAAGCTTACGCAGTAAAGGTGGCAACAGGCTCACACTCTAGCTTAGATATTAGTAATACTTTTCATACCAAATGTATTATTTCTCCCTGTAACTACACGCTGTCTTCTTCTCAGGCTACACACGGCGGCGGTAAGGAAATAGGTCATATTACAGTCACTGCGGCAGAGGCCAATTGCAGTTGGACAGCTTCCAGTGATGAGAGCTGGATCAACATTACTAATGGTATAAATCATTCAGGCGATGCTGTAGTCAGTTATGAAATACAAGACAACGCTTCAGGTGCGCAACGTAGTGGCAGTTTGAATATTGCAGGACTCGCTTTTAATGTTACTCAAGGTTTCGAGTGTACGTATACATTATCATCCACATCACGTCAGCATGCAGCTGAGGCTACCTCTGATAGTGTCACTATCTCAGCTTCTCACAGTCATTGTCCTTGGACAGCGAGCAGTAATGCGAGTTGGGTCAATTTATCTAATACCAGTGGTACAGGCAGTGGCATACTCAACTATTCTTTGCAAACCAATACTGGCGATACTCCACGTAACACGAGTTTAAATATCGCGGGTTCTAGTTTTACGCTCAATCAAATTGCGGGTTCTATACCTTGCACCTACACTTTAAGTCCCGCTAATGCACAACATTCATCCAATAGTGAAACCGGTCATGTCAGCATTAATATGCCGACAGGTTGTAGCTGGGCTGTTTCAAGTACGGGACATTGGTTGCGATTAACTTCTCCTGCTAGTGGTACAGACAGTACAACGTTGAGTTATCAGGTGGATAAAAATAGTACATCAACACCACGTAATGCTTCACTGGAGATCGCAGGTTATGTGTTTCCTATTAACCAAGCAGGCGCAGATGATTGTTTAAGCATAACCCCTTCTTCTCATCATTTTGGCAGCGTTGTTCCAGGACAACAATCAGTCGATCAAACCTTTCATGTCACAAACAGTTGTCAAGGTCATAATGTCAATATTGCTCTAGCTGCCATGACGGGCACGGCAGAATTTTCTTTGAGCAGTGATCAGTGTTCCGGCCAAACTTTGGGTTATCAACAAAGTTGTACCGTGGATGCTTATTTTCGTCCTACGCATCAAGGTGCTCAGACTGCTGTATTAGCAGTGCAATATGGTGCAGGCAAAACGACACAAGCCACGTTGAATGCTTCAGGTGCATTATCCCCACCCACCGCTTGTCTCAACGCTATTCAGTTAAATGGTTTAATAGCTACCTTAGATGCCGGGTGTTCAACTGATAGTAATGGCTCCATTGTGCGTTATGACTGGCAACTCAGTAGTACGGTGAGTCCTACCCTTATCCGTTCTGGCGCAACTAGCTCTGAAAGCTTCCAATTATCAGCACCAGGGCGTTATACCGTGCTATTAACTGTGGCGGATAACGATGGACATACGAATAGCACCTCGCAAACCATAGAGGCAGGCTACAGCATTCGCCTAGACAACATCAGTGTGCGCTGTCATATCCAACCCAGTCCTAAAACAGCGATTGCAGGTTTTGTGATTGAAGGTACAGGCACGAAAAAAGTCTTGCTGCGTGGCTTAGCCGTGCCCTCCATGTCGCCTAGTTTAGACTTGCATATCAGTCTCAATAAATTCATCAACAACACCTGGCAAGAAATCCTCAGCAACGACAACTGGATGCAAAGCTCACGCGCCAATGAAATAAGCGCCTTACCTAGCCACTTAGTACCACGCTCAAGCAACGATGCCGCTTTACTGGTTGATTTAGAACCTGGGGTGTACACCTTGATTGCAGCGCCTCAAGGCACAAGCGGTATCGGCGTGGTGAGCGCTGACGACCTAGACGACAGCATCCCCAGCAGTCGCCTCGTCAATATCAGCGGACGCTGTGCAGTCGAATCAGGTAACGGCAATGCGATTGCGGGCTTTGTGATTGAAGGAGACGGCACACTGAAAAACCTCCTGCGCGGTATGCGGACTGCCAGCACTGAGTTATCGGCACAACTGGATCCCCGTTTAGAATTGGTGCACATCTATCCCAATAATCCCAATGCAGATGTTTTAGAAACCAACAACAACTGGGAAGACCATCCACGGGCAGGTGAAATCTCTAGCCTCCCTATCAATTTACAACTACGCGACCATCGCGACAGCGCTATTATCCGCGACATGCCAACGGGTGTGTTTACTGTATTAATGAAGCCTAATGGCGCATTGGGTATCGGTGTGGTCAGTGTGGATGCAGTGAAGTAAACAGAGGTAGACCGTCCAGATTTTTGAAACCTGGATGGTCTTTGTTCATTAGAGCCTATACGAAGATGGGGAGCCGAAGCGAAAATCCTGACCAAAAGGGCGGGTTTGCAGCCGATGATCCCATTTTCGTATAGGCTCTAAACCCCGGTGATCAGTATCATTTTTCATAATTTTTCATCACGAAAATTTTAGGGGTATTTTATCTCTATTCAATTAACGCTTCATCAAGGTCGTGTCCCCGTCAAAGTGTACACAGATGGTAACTATTCACGTCTATTGAAAAACAATGAGTTATAAGAGATAGTCAGTACCATGTCTAATTCCAATTCAACTTCGCTTCCAACTTACACTGAACTTGCAGATACGATTGTTAGTCTGCGAGAAGAGAACATGCAGCTAAAGGCTCGACTAAAAGAATGGGAAGCCCGATGGGGTAAAGAGAGTCATAATTCCAGCAAACCTCCATCCACTGATAACCCCTATACTAAAGCCAAAGTAATCACAGCGTAAGCCAACAGGTCGGACACCAGGGGGGTAATCAGGACGCGATGGAGCGACTTTAGAACGGGAGAGTCATCCCGATCAAGTTGAATATCACCGTCCCACAGGTGATTGTACCTGTGGACGTTCTCTGGATACACTGGAGCAGCCAGTATCCGCAGAGCGTCGGCAATCCATAGAGATTGAGATAAAGAAAACGGTCGTGGAGCCTGTTGTGACAAAAGGGACTTGCCGTTGTGGTCGTCATCATCAAGGCCATTTTCCTGACGGGGTAAAAGCCCCGATTCAGTATGGCTCTTCGGTTAAAGGTTTGGCGACCTACATGACTGAATATCAACTTACCCCCTATGCTCGAACCCGTGAGTTCTTCAAAGACCTTGCTGATATATCCATTTCGGCAGCAACCCTAGAAAAGACCCACCGTTTAGGTGCTCGTCAATTAGAGCCTATTGTCACAGCGATTCGTCATGCCCTGATTCAATCACCTGTTGCGCACGCAGACGACAGTGGTATGCGCGTCAATGATGTCCTACATGGGTGACATGTCCTCAGCACAGACAGCCTCACATCCTATTGGATGCATCCCAAACGTGGACGAGAAGCCTTAGGCGAGTGGGGTTGACTTGAACTGTTCGAGGGTGTTTGGGTTCATGACCACTGGTCAACCTATACAGCGTATGACTGTCTTCACGCAGACTGCAACAGCCCCCCCTGCGCAAACTCATCGGCATCAAAGAAACCACCCAACAAGCCTGGGCAGAAAAGCTTATGAGTCTGCGGCTAGAAGGCAAAAAAGAAGCCGAGCAAGCCAGAGAACATGGACTGCAAACGCTGACAGAAGACCGCATCACTCATTATCAAAATAGCTTTGATGCCCTCATCAGCGAGGGTGAAGCAGAAAACCCTCGCAATACCATACCCACAGGCAAACTGGGACGCATCAAACCAACGCCCGCCTACAATCTACTCGCCCGACTACGCAAGCACCAAGACGACACCTTACGTTATCTCACAAACCTAAGTGTTCCTTTTGATAACAACCTTGCTGAGCGAGAGGTACGAATGCCGACATGCAAACAGAACATTTCAGGTTGTTTCCGTTCCGACGCGGGGGCGGAAACATGTGCCACTATAGCTAAAGTACATCATTTATAGGCTTGCGATAGAGCCAAACCCAAGACTGCCAGTCCTTGAAGGACTGGCAGTCTTAACAACTGATATAATTTTGCTATATACGCTCCTATCTTTCAACGCTACGCAAGCCATCTGAGAATATTCTTGAGGCTCTCATTGATATGTTCTCAGGAACCCCCCGTATGCCTGAACTTCATGTGTCAGAGACGTGAATGGTTACCACAGATGAAGTTGAAAGCACGGCTTTGCAGCAACTACAAAACATTGCACAACTGCCTTTTATTTATAGCCATATAGCGGCTATACCCGATGTTCATGCGGGTATTGGAGCCACCGTGGGTTCAGTGATTCCCACCAAAGGAGCCATTATTCCCGCCGCAGTCGGCGTTGATATTGGTTGCGGAATGAATGCCGTGCGCCTCTCACTCACCGCCAATGATTTGCCGGATTCCATGAAACCAGTACGCGCAGCGATTGAGGCTGCGATTCCTGTGGGGTTTGATTTACATAAAGCCCCCAGCGCCAAAAAATCCACCCTCAACAGCTTGCAAACCGGCTTGGATGCCGTATGGGAAAAACATCCCGCCATCAGCAAAATGATCAAACGTCCTCAAGAGACCTGGGCTTGTCAGCTAGGTAGCTTAGGCGGCGGTAATCATGTGTTTAGCAATGGTTCGGACAGTTTCAGTAATTAATGAAAATCTAATATAGGAGGAGCGCTTCTTTTTGGGAGAGAATGGAGTGACCAAGCCACCCCCAATCCCAGCAAGAAGCTCTCCCCCTATGTTAAAAACACTCTTGACCCAAATGTCCGCTCGTCCAAGCCGCACATGAAATTTATGTTGGTGTTTTTTGAGATGTTGATGTGTTTGAGAGGCAGGGCAACGCACAGAAACTTATCGAGTTACAGTGACTTGAGTGAAAAAGCTTATTCACGTTGGTATCGCCAAGCCTTTGACTTCGTTGAATTCAATCTTTTGAGCCTTGCTCCCTTATTGGCTAAAAACAGCGTCTGGGTAGCCGCAGTCGATGGCAGTTTTTCAGAAAAAGCAGGCAACGAAATCTATGGTGTGGGTATGTTCTATAAAGGCAAGCACAGCAAGGCAGAAAGAAGGTTGGAAATCTTAACTCTGGCGCCTGTAGATGTTAGACTTGTCCCAGTCTAAATTTTCAATTAAAAATGGCTCATATTGGGTTTTGAGGCAGGTTTTTCGGTTTTTTAAGGCGAATAGCGGGCGTGTGTTGAGAAAAAGCGGAAAACCTGACCAAAAGGGCGGATTTGCAGTCGATTATCCCGTTTTCGTATAGGCTCTAAGCCTGGGCAAGTCTATTAGCTCTCTAGCACCACATCCTGTAAATATTCCATATCGGGTAAATACACGGTGTGCTGTTCAAACTGCACTTTTGCCAGCAATCCTGGTGCATCGTCTATGATTTGAGGGTTTTTTAACATATCGCTGCTGATCGGTTGAATGCGTGGTATAGAAGCGCTGTTCAGCGCTAGAAACGGCAATTCTTCGCTGATCCCGTAAAGAATTACGATGCGTGAATCGGCTTGCTCAGGCGGTGGGAGATCAGCGATGGTTTCCAGTGATAACAACGGCACTCGCTGATGGCGCCAGTTTAATAAATGCTTGGGCATATCTTCATCGGGCAGTTCTGCATCTTGTAAACGCAGCACTTCTGCCACCATGGCACTGGGCAGCAGCAGAAAGCCATCACTAACAGGAATCATCACACTGCGTATAGTATCGGGGTTATCATTCATGCGCTGTTTCTACCTCATTATCCGTGTCGTGCGAAGCATTATCCCCTAACAGGGCATTGATATTTTCTAGCAGTTCGGTCTCGTTAAAAGGTTTGCCCAGATGTTTGTTAATGCCGATTTTAGCCGCACGTTCACGATGTTTAGTGCCTGTTCGTGAAGTAATCATAATGATCGGAATGTGTTTTAAGGTATCAGAATTACGCACTTGGGTAGCGAGTTCAAAACCATCCATGCGGGGCATTTCTACGTCGAGCAGCATCAAATCTGGAATATGTTCTTGCAACTGTGAAATCGCATCCACGCCATCTTTAGCCGTCATCACCTCTAAACCTTGACGTTTAAGCAGACGAGCCGTCACTTTACGTACCGTGATCGAGTCATCCACCACCATAATGGTTTTGGCGATATGTTTTTCTTCGGCCTGTTCGTCGAACATGATGGCAGAGCGTGGTATCGCCGCATGAGAGCGCAGCAAGGTGAGCACATCGAGAATAATCACCACACGTCCATCGCCTAGAATCGTCGCTCCGGCAATCCAGCGGATAATACTCAGTTGTGGGCCTACGGATTTCACCACGACTTCTTTACTGCCTTCAATCGCATCCACCACCAAGGCAATACGTTGTTCAGAAGAACTGACTAACATGATGGGTAAGAGCGAGGTGTCCACCGAAGCACGCGGGAATCCTAGCATGTCCGCCAAATAGGCAATGCGATAATCTCCGCCCATGAATTTGTAGGTTTTTTGATCGTCACTTTCATTTTGCAGTTCTTGCCGAGAGACTCGCACCACGCCATCCACATTGTGCAAAGGCACCGCCATCGTTTCTTCACCTAAATGAATTAGCAATGATTGGCTAATGGTCAAAGACAGCGGCAAACGAATTTCAAATGTAGACCCTTTACCACGTATTGAGTGGATTTCTAAGGTACCGCCCAACTGTTTGATTTCATTATTGGCGATGTCCATGCCGACACCGCGCCCGGAGACTTGCGTAATGGTTTTGGCGGTGCTAAAGGCGGGTTGCAAAACAAATTGCATGAGTTCTTCATCAGACACCTTTTCATCCGCTTTAATCATGCCGCGTTCAACGGCTTTTTTGCGAATCGCTTCAGTGTTAATACCCGCGCCATCATCAGTCAGTTTTAAGATCAATTCAGCCCCTTCTTGGGATAAATCAATATTGACCGTAGCCACAGCGGGCTTGCCAAGTTTTTCGCGGGTATCGCCATTTTCGATACCGTGCCCAATCGCGTTACGCAACATATGTTCTAAAGGCGCGACAATGCGGTTAAGCACGGTGCGTTCAAATTCAATGCTGTCGTCATTGACGGAAAACTTCACTTGCTTATGTAATTCACGGGAAGTGAGGCGGGCAATACGTTGCAAACGAGGAGAGATTTGTGAAAAAGGTACCATGCGAGTGCGCATAATGCCGTCTTGTAATTCAGCCCCCACCCGGCTTTGTTGAATCAATAAAGAATCAGTGTGACGGTACAAATTACTCATGGCTTCTTGAATGCTTTGTAAATCGTTGACCGTTTCCATTAAGGAACGTGACAATTGTTGTAATACAGAAAAGCGATCCATTTCCAGAGGATCAAATTCTTCATCATCTGGGGAGACATTGTTGCTGTCGCCAAAATGCGAAAGAATTTGTGCTTCGGTTTCAATTTCTAAACGTCGCAACTGATCACGCAAACGCATGACTGTTTGTTCCATTTCCTGCAAATTGAGTTTAGATGAACCTTGCTGCTGTTCCAAATGGGCACGGTTAATGGCCATTTCTCCGGCTAGATTGGTCAACTTATCAATCAATTGTGCTCGCACTCGCACCCGTTCATCGTTCTCAGAAGGCTCTTCCGAGGTTTTTTCTGCTTTTTTAGGGGCAGCTTTGCGCGTTTGTTGGGATTTTTCAGCGGCTTCTGCGACAGCTTGTGGCGTGGGTTCAGGTTTACTGGCCGGTTTAGGCAAAGGCGCCACCGCCATATCGCCGCCTAAAGTGCTGTCAATGCGCGTCAGCAAGTCCGGGTCAGCGGTCAGCGCTTCGCCGTTGCGCACAGCTTCGAGCATGGAAGCCAGTTCATCGACACTTTCTTGCACAATGCCTTGTAAAGCGGAGTTAGATTGCGCGTTACCTTCCACAATTTTGGTCAGCACTGATTCTAAGTGATGGCTGAGATCGCCCATCACCGAAATGCCCACCATGCGTGAACCCCCTTTTAAAGTGTGCAGTTCACGCTGTAATTCTTTGAGTAAGGGCATACTGTTGGGAGACGATTGCCAACGCCCCAACAAGGATTGACAGGTTTCTAGGATTTCTTCGGCTTCCTCTAAGAAGATTTCCATGAATTCATCGACGGCTTCTTCATTGTTGTCTTCAGGCTCAGACACGATGGGCGACGCAGCCACTTTCACGGGTTCAGGTGCAGGAGGTGTTGATTCAGGCTCAACGGGTGCTTCTTCAGTAAACGAGGGTTTAGCGCGGGACATCTCCAAAGACGCTTCTGATTTGGGCAAAGCCGTCAATAACTTATCCCAAGTCATCACTAATTGGGCGTGTTTAGCTGCATCGGTTTCTGTGGTGTGACCTTGATTATTCAGCGTATGTTCAAGTGTTTTACCACTTTCGACAAATAAGCCAATCATTTGTTTTTTCAAGAGTAATTTGTGTTCAAACGCGGCGCGTGAGAAATGTTCCATGCGCACTGCCAGTTCAGCGATGTCGTCAAAACCCATGCTGCGAGAACTACCATTTAAGGTATGCAGGATACGAATCACCTCTTCGGTCATGTGACCGGGAGGGGATTGATGGCAGGCGACTAAGAAATCTTTTAAGTTTTTAAGATGCCCGCGTGCTTCATTTTGAAAAATATCACGCAGCATTTCTTCACTACTGGCATCTAAGTGATCATCATCATCTAACAGCGTTGAATTATCCTCGCTCAACATCGCCAAATCATCATCGGGCAAGGTATCGCCCATCATGAATTCATCATCAATGCTGGCTTCTTCATCGCCCATCATGAATTCATCATCAATGCTGGCTGCTTCATCGCCCATCATGAATTCATCATCAATACTGGCTGCTTCATCGCCCATCATGAACTCATCATCAGCGCTCGCTGCTTCATCGCCCATCATGAACTCATCATCAATGCTCGCTGCTTCATCGCCCATGATGAATTCATCGTCAGCGCCCGCTGCTTCATCTGCCATGATGAATTCATCATCATCAGTCACGGTTTCATCCGCTGTTATGGGTTCATCATCGGCGACGCTTTCTTCTGCCACTATCGCATCCGCTGTTTCATCATAAGCACCCCCTTCAGTACCCCCTTCTCCCACAAATTCACCGAGTTCAGCGCCTTTTGTTTGGGTCAAATGTTCGGCTTGTGAAATGAGTAAGTGCGTGGCATAAGGCGGCAAGGTTTCTTCTGCTTGATATTGAAGGATGAGGTCAGGAACAACATCTGGCACGCTATCCAATAACTGAAACATCAATGGGTTACGCTGCATCGTGCCATCAATAATGCGGTTCAGCATACTTTCAAACACCCAGCCTAACTCACCAATCACCGTCGCCCCTACCAAGCGCCCGCTGCCTTTCAGTGTATGAAAAGCACGTCGCAAAGTTTGTAGCGCTTCAGCGTCTGCGGGACTTTCACGCCAGACTTCGTAGCTACTTTTCATTTCCTCCAATACTTCTTCAACTTCTTCGACAAAGATTTCTATGATTTCTTCATCAATGTCGTCAGTAGGCGCTTGTTCAGGGAGTTTTAAAAGGGGCAAAGTCATGGGAATTCTCAATTGTTCAGGCGGAAAACTCGTTTAAGATGAGGCTAGTGTAGCGGATATTTAATGCAAAATCACGGGATGAACGGATACCCACTGGCGGTGCTCAATAGGCATCGCATCCCGATTAAATTCAGACGGCGCTTTAAGTGTGATACACACGGCTGAACTCATGTACGGCATCCACAAACACACCCGCATGTTCAGGGTCTACTTCAGGATGAATACCGTGGCCTAAATTAAACACATGTCCATTGCCCGTACCGTAACGTGCCAAAATATCTTTCACTTCAGCACGAATACGTTCGGGTTGAGCATACAAAATACACGGATCCATATTACCTTGCAGCGCCACTTTATCTCCTACCCGTTGACGCGCCGTGCCCAGATCACAAGTCCAGTCTAGTCCTAGCGCATCGCAGCCCGTATCAGCCATCTGTTCTAACCAGGTGCCGCCATCTTTAGTAAATAAAATGACGGGCACTCGTCGGCCTTCGTTTTCACGCTGTAAACCATCAATGATGTGCTGCATGTAACGCAAAGAAAAGGCTTGATAATCACGTCCGCTGAGCACACCGCCCCAGGTATCGAAAATCATCACCGCTTGTGCCCCTGCTTGGATTTGCGCGTTCAAATACACCATCACGGCTTGCGCTACTACCTCTAATAATTGCTCCATGAGAGCAGGCTGATCAAACATTAAACCTTTGACTTGGCGGAAATTTTTCGTGCCACCGCCTTCTACCATGTAAGTCGCGAGTGTCCAAGGGCTGCCTGAAAATCCAATCAAAGGCACGCGACCATTGAGTTCACGACGAATGAGGCTCACTGCATCCACCACATAGCGCAATGCTTGATGAGGATCAGGGACACCCAGTTTGGCAATATCCGCCGCAGTGCGTAGCGGATGTTTGAAACGCGGCCCTTCACCTTCGCTAAAATATAAGCCTAAGCCCATCGCATCGGGAATAGTGAGAATATCGGAAAATAAAATAGCTGCGTCCAAAGGGAAGCGCTCAAGAGGCTGCAAGGTGACTTCACAGGCTAATTCGGGGGTTTTGCAAAGTGTGAGAAAATTCCCCGCTTGGGTGCGGGTAGCGCGATATTCAGGCAAGTAGCGCCCCGCTTGGCGCATCATCCATACAGGGGTCATATCGACGGGTTCACGTAATAAGGCCCGTAAAAAGCGGTCGTTTTTTAGTTGAGAAGGTGCAGTCAATGTGGTTTTCCAGAAAATCGTTAATTTAACCGATGCTAGGAGGCTGTCCAGGAACAGAGTCGGAATTTAAGCGCTAATGTAGCGAATTTGTATCTTAAAGGATTTCTCACAAGGCACACAATCGTTGATTGCGATCAACAAATCATTGATGTGTCGCAAAGGCTTTATTTTAGGCTGAGGTAATTAGAAAAAAACCACTACAAGCCGTAGTGTGAGGACGACTGGGAGACACCGAAGCCATAGGCACACCGCAGATGCGGTGCAGGGAGGGTGCCCACGCAAAGCGCGTAGGAACGAGTTAGGCTAGAATCACCAAGCACGGTTTTCCGAATGTGGAGGATTTTGGATACACAAGCGTTAAAATACTTAAGGGTTTCCGTATAACATACT
>JADGEH010000222.1 GCA_016744475.1 Thiotrichales bacterium
CCTTCACTTCATGAGGCCGTAGTGGATTTTTTTGAGACGGCTCAAGCCAATACATTGACCCATATAAAACATGATTTTTTTGAAGAAACGGATAAAGGGCATGGACGCTTAGAAACCCGTCGTTACTGGATGAACGACCCTCTGCACAGTGTACCCAACACTGAAAAATGGACAGGTTTACGCACGATGGGCATGGCTGAACGCACTTGTCTTATGGGTGAAAAAGAAACCCGTGAATGTCGTTATTTCATCCACTCTATAGCACCGGATGCAACATTGTTTGCTAAAACTGTTCGCGAGCATTGGAGGATAGAAAACCGATGACATTGGCGCTTGGATGTCGTATTTGGGGAGGATGCCAGCCGTATTCGTAAAGGCCATGCACCGGCGATTATGACGATGGTGCGTCACTTATGTATGGGGCTTTTGGATAACGAAACGTCTTTCAAAGCCAGTTTGCCTAAGAAACGGTTTAAAGCGGCGTTAAATGATGACTACCGCGCTAAGGTTTTGGCGGGGCTAAATTTTTAATGCGTTTGCCCTGACCTCTTTCCCCACTGCCACAGACGCGGCAATCTCATCTTTCACACTTTGTTCAATATTGAGTTGTGGCAGTGCAGTGCTGACATTCGCTTGAGTAATCTGATAAATCTTTTGCCCTTGCTGTGCCGCCAGTGCCAATGCTTTTACCGCAGAAACGACTTCTCCAGGATTTTCCTCATTAGTAAAAAACTGCTCAGGAATTTGATGTTCTAGCGCGGAAGTCATCATACCGACTTGTTGCCCCACGGCTTTGCTGATGTCAAGGTTATTGTCATTTGCCCACAGGCTTTGTGCGACCACATCCATATCGATCAGCATGCCGCTCATGTCCACTTGTTGTGAAATGCCAAAGCGGTAGACGGGTTGTAAGTGGGTGGAAAAAGTACCGAAAGAAGGTAGGCGATAGGCGGTGACAGGCCCGGTTTTGTTGAGCAGGTTGAGGTTGACATCGTTGGCGGAGAAGTAGCTCAGGGCAGCGGCATAGAGCATATCGCCGATGAGGCTGTCTTTAGTCAGTCCTGCAAAGTTTTGATTTTCTAGCACGCTTCCAAGCATGGCGGATGACGGCGCAAAAAGACGCGCCTTATCCGCCTTACGAGTTGCGTAGAACGCGGGGGGAGTGTTGTCTTGGCATATCGAGCGCGTGCGCACCGAAAAGAAGGTGCGAATCCTACCTGGCTTAAGTGCATCAGAAAAAACCAGGTAGTAAAAATCCCTCCATCAGTTCTTGGAAGTTTAATAGTCTATTAAATCGACGATCCTCGCTTCCTGCCGCAATATAAAATATTTCAAATTCATCTTTGGATGTTCTTACATGCGGATTAATGCAGTAATGGTCTCCTGCTCCCTCTGTACATCCAATATAAATTAAATCATCATAATAGGGAGGATTGAATTGTCTTTGATTTATTGGCAGCATGCCATGCGCTAAATTGTCTGTCCACCAATTGTCAGGGTCTTTGCTGTTGGCTGCCCATTCTTTTAGAATGGGTTCCTTTATATTTTTATTGTAATCAATCACCTGAGATTGTTCTATTATAGCAAAACTGATGAAATTCTTCAGGGCAAAACCAATTATTTTTTTTCATTTCAGCTAGCTCTTCAAACGCTTCATCTCGTAAACATTCAAATATTCCTGTGTTCACTTTTTTAAAACGATCAAGCCCTGCACTTTTTACTGACCAGAGTTCTTTAGTGTTATAGAACACCATGCCATCAGTGACTTGCAAGAACGTCCGGTAGCTGGCAGGAAACACAATGCCATATTTTTTTTCCAATATCTGAATGTCTTTTTCTGTCGCGCCAGAATTAATATCACTGGGTTCAGGGTCTTCAGAATCTTCAGGATTTTGATAGTAGCGTTTTATGTAATCGTGCCAATAGTCATGCCATTCTTGATGTGTCATCATGATCACCTTAGTTTGTTGCGTTTAGACCTATGCAATATATTTTGCGCTGCTCTTTCTTACCATTTCTAGCCGTCACTTCTTTCCACCAGACACCATAGGAAGAACGTTCATTATTGGGGATGATTTTAACTGTAAACTTATTTTTATCTTCAGGCTTTATTTTGCCTTTATTTAAACATTTTGCATAGAATGAATTCATCATTCCTGCTTGAGTGAGATGTGGTTTCAAGCTTTGCTCAGGACTTATCACATAGCGTATAGATACTTTATTTTTTGATACTTTACTTTTTCCACCAGTGACATTTTTCGTCCCCTCTTTAGTTGACCAAAAAGGGTATTCATCGCAAGTGAGCGGAATTACATCTCTATATTCATAGTATACTTTTTTCGCATAAACTGCTGTAAGTCTCTTATCATTCTGACTCTTCAGCACAGCCTTAAACTCATCTAGCGTTTGATTTGGCATTCGGTAAGAATCAATCTCTTCTTTAATACCTATTGTCCTAACAAATTCACTACCATAGTCACGCCATAGTGAATTTTTACAATTTTCTCCATACTCTGCTTCGCAAAAGTTCAAAAATTGTTGAGTAGTTTGTTTTTCTTCGGCTTCAGTACAACCTTTATTTAAGGCTTTAATAGATGCTCTCGTATACCATTCTCGATCCCCTGGTTTTGAATTAACAGGGGTCAGCTCATCAGGCGCACCTCTAGCTATCGCATCACGAATGTGCTTATAGGTATATTCAAATGATTTTTCGTTGAATGAAAGTCTATTGCGTGTATAAGAATCCCCAATATATAGGGGTATTTCATCATTACATATTCATTTTAGAAAAATCAAATGCTTTACCTGAACCAAAGCTTTCAAATAAACTTTTGACCTGTGAAAAAGTGTCACATTCCATAAAATTTTTTCGAATATGATTTTTGATTTGCAACCAAACATCTTCAACTGGATTTTGATCAGGGGCATTAGGTGCAAATAGAAGGCATTCTACAGGCCACTGTTCTTGTTCTAGTCCTTTATTTATCTCATTTAAATAATCTTGTGTTTTTGTGCATTTATGATAACTCGCACCATCCCAAATGAATAGCAAACGAGAACCTCTAAATTGATCACGTAAACATTGAATGAAATCAACCGTATTGAGGCCGTCACCCTTATCATAAGGTTTTAAAATAAATTCTTTTGTGAAATAGTGGATGACACCATAATAGGTTTGTCGCTCTTTTTGGTTAAGCACGGGAATGGGTATTTGCTCCCCTTTGCGTCCCCAAACATAACCACACGCATCACCCCACAACAAATGGCATTCATCTTCAATTAAAACAACAAGTTCCCCTGATTTTATGGCCTCGGCATTATCTTCCAGTTTTTTTTATGTCCTCACGTTTCTTAATGACAACCTCTTCGTCTCTTTTCGGGTTTACTTTTTCTGTTTTTTTCCCACTCATCCCCGCTTCATGTAGCAGTTTATGGTAAGAACTTAATGATGAATCAGTGATGCCCTATTGTGTTTTTATATAAAGAGATCACTCTTTAACAGTGATGGTGTCATGTGTTTTTATATAATAGACTTGTCCAGTCTTCAACTTACTGAATTACAAATGAATTTTTAAGGTTAAATAGTCCAGCAGCAAGGCTGATAATGGCACTCTTAATGAAATCACACTTGTTTCTTAAACGATTAACCAGTATTTGAAATCGTTTTATTCCGCCAATAGCATTTTCAACATAAACTCGATTTTTACCCATCATTTTATTGTATT
>JADGEH010000223.1 GCA_016744475.1 Thiotrichales bacterium
CACTGCGCTGCTACGGTACTGCCTTCCCCCATGACTATACGGCGAATACATTTTGTCTTGGCAACCCAAGCGATGCGAACCAAAGACCTTCGCATCGCTTGCGCCACCGTCCAAAATGACGCCTTGTCGCGGGCTACTCGACCCCGGCTGCGCCTCTCCCTGTCTCGCAGCGAATGAATCGCTACGCGATGCTAAATTATGAATAAAAGCTAAAGCCTTGCACTAAAGTGCATAGTTTTAACTAGCGATTAGAACAATAAACCCCATTGGGTTTTGGATGTCAGTTTTTTGAAGATGATTCACTCATTCATCGTCCTAATGCCACTGAGAATTTTTCGCTACTCAGGAAGATGGTTATGATCATGCTCAGACAAGACAGTTCTAAAAGCTCTATCAAGGGGAAACGCAAATGTGCAGGTTGGGGCAATGACTTCTTATTATCCCTATTGCAAACGCTTAGTTCCAAATGAGGCAGCCCAGGGGAAAATACAGACTGACTTGATATGTGTTTTCTCCTTATTTTTGCGTTTTTGATGGCTTTTATCTTAATTTTTGCCTAAAAACGGGAGAAAGCCCAACATGTGCAATGCCGCATTTGTTGGGCTTCGCAAAAAGACGCTCAGCCCAACCCACCGCGCTGCTTCGCTTTTCCTCATTCCCAGCGTGGGACACCCTAAGCACCATGCCTACGGTGCGTATAAACAAAGCGTAAAAATCAAGAACAGGATCACTATGGAACTGCAACCTCTTATTGACAACATACCCCTCTTCATCGAACACATCAGCGGTCAGATTTGGGCGGGGATGATTTTTGTTGGTGCTATGTTCTTTAAGCAACTACGAGAAAAACTCGATAGCCTGCTGACTCAAGCCATGTCGGCCATACTCGATGGCATTGCGGATTACGCTCGGACAAGCGTGTTGCTGCGTCATTCTGACAGCCTGTTTAAGCGTCGTTACCATAAGCATCTTAGTTATGAGCATCGCGTTTTTAATGTGCGCGGTTTACGCACCGTCGGGGCGGTTACTTTAGAACTGGAAAAAGTCTTTGTAGAACTGCGCATCGCACCCAGCCACAGCCCGCAGCAAGCTCCGCATGACTTATTGGCTCGCCAAGAATTACAAGGCCATCAACCTATTTGGGCTTTTTTGCGCTCGAAGCAGTGCGATAGGCGAGATGTTTTCAGCTATAACGGATGCAGCGTTTATCAAATGTGGCGCAAACAACATTGCCGTCTCTTTCATCGGTCTCATCCGCCATCTCAAAAACTACGCTTGGCGATTATCGGTGCGCCTGGTTGTGGCAAAACCACCCTCATGCAGCACACCGTTTTAATCTTGGCGACAGGTCAGCAATGCCAATACGGTCTGGCTTCCTACACGCCGCTGTTGTTGTTTCTGCGCCAACATATTCAAGCCATTATCAGCGATGAACCGCCCACTTTAGCCACACTGGCACAGACTCATTTTGCCAATAGCCAAGAATATCCCAAGCTCCATCCACCACAAGATTGGTTTGAACGACAACTGGATTCAGGGCGTTGTTTGGTCATGTTGGATGGTTTGGACGAGGTCGCACATCAAGACGAACGCAAACAAGTGTCAGCTTGGGTAGATCAACAAATTCTCACCTACCCAGAGTGTCATTTCCTGATCACCTCACGTCCGCAAGGTTATAAAGAAGCCCCGTTAGCACGCACCAACGTATTGGAAGTGCAATCCTTTTCTATGGCACAAGTGTGCCGCTTTGTGGACAACTGGTATCTAGCCACAGAAACCATGAGTTCAAACAAACTGGATGACGGGGTGAGAGCCTTGGCGCGTAAAAATGCGCAAAATTTGCTCAAGCGTCTCAATGAACATCCCAAACTGTCCGCGCTCACTGTCAATCCCTTACTCCTCACCATGATTGCGATGGTGCATCGTTATCGCGGTCAATTACCAGGTCGGCGGGTGGAATTGTATAGCGAAATCTGTGATGTGCTATTGGGGCATTGGCAAGCCTCCAAAGGCATGCAAACCGACTTAACCCCCGCACAAAATCGTGAAGTGTTAGAACCCTTAGCCGCTTACATGATGGACAAGCAAATGCGTGAGATCGACACCCAGACTTGTGCCGCCATACTCACGCCATCGCTGCACGAGGTCGGTGTGGTGGTGCAAAACAACGAGGCATTGCGGCATTACTTAAATGAAGTGCAGGCAGGCAGTGGTTTATTGCTGGAAGGTCAGATGGATACTTGGCGTTTTGCCCATCTGACCTTTCAAAAATATTTGTGCGCAGCACATTTCAGCGCGGTAGGATGGGTAGAGCGAAGCGAAACCCATAATTTCGGTGTCTGATAAATGATGGATTTCGGTGCGGTAAAGTTCATACCAAAATCAAGCATCATGGCGCACCTCTACCCATCCTATCGCGCTTATACCCTTAAATTTACAAAAGGAGAAATTTTTATGTACAAAAATATACTAGCAAAACTTATGATTTGCATGTTACTTATTCCTTCCTTAGTTAGTTCAGAGGAGCAGCAGCTTTTTGTCTGCGGAGATAGTCGAGATACATCTAGTACAAAGACATGTTTAACAATAGATGAACTATTTGAACTTTCTAAAACTTATGAGTCTCAAGACCTATATTCTAAAGCATTAGAAGTTACAGAAAAAATACTTGATTTTTATTCATCAAATGATATGTATTTTGGATATGCGGCTCATTATGCTAGGTATGCAAACCAAGATGAAAAAGGCTTGCAATATGGTATGCAAGCTATTTCTATGAATGATAGAGTTGAATGGTATTATGTTACTACAGCACTAAGTGCTTACAACCTGAATCAAAAAGAAACTGCAAAGATTTATGCAGAAAAAGCATTAACTTTTGGAGAAGATAATTTAGGGCAAGCTAATTATAACTCAATGTTAAATCTATTAGTAGTTGTCAATATTGTCTATGGATTACCAAATGAGTCATTCTCATCTCCAAAATCACACCAACAAGCCCTTAGTGAAATATTTAATAACAATCCTACTGCCGCTATTGAATCTGTTTCAGCTATTAGACAGCTTGGCTTAGGTAACCAGCAACTTATATTAAACTTACTATTAAATTCAATAGAATCTCAACCAGTTGAGCAATATAAAGCAATAGCTCTTTTGGTAATTAATACATTACAAGACTTAACATGGGCAGACTATAGAGCTACAGTACTTAACGAAATGTTAAAAGTGCCAACACAAGATGAAAGATTTCAATATGTTATTAATTATGGCCTTGATGTAATTCAAAACCCTCTCTGGAATATATATCCCCCAAGCTATAGGGGATGGTTTTGGAATGTTGCAATGGAATATACCCAACCTGAAATCTATTTATCAAATGCTTCAGAGAAAGGGCTAAATATGAAATTTTGGTTGGCAGAGTACCTTTATAAGTTTGAATATACATCCTCTGATGTTAAGTTATATTCAGATAATATTTTTAACCAAATTATAAGTAAGGAGATAATTCCATCATTATCTTCACCTACAATTAGTCCAGAACCTAGTCCAGAACTTGGATTAGATATTATTGCACAAGATAACTTTATTCATGTAATAGAGCTAAATGATACTCTGCACCCTATAGAACCCATTTGAAATCTCAAGAGGCATGAGCCGCGAGACGCTTCACCATAAGACGAATAAAGCAAAGTTTGAGTTTCTGATTGGCATTTTCTA
>JADGEH010000099.1 GCA_016744475.1 Thiotrichales bacterium
TATTTAAATCCGAATGCCCTCCTCAAAAAGTATGGTTTGAAAAGACAGACATCATCGTTGATTTAGGCTATCTAGGAATACAAAAAGATGAGCAGTGTAATGAATCTTATACTTGAATCTGAAGACGGGGCTATTTTTATGACAGCGAAAATTCCAGAAATTGGGAAAGTTCTGTTGTATCTTACTAAGAAGATAGACTTAAAGAGATTTAAGAAACATAAAAGTGGTGCTAAAAAGCCACCACCTCCAAAAAATGAACACAAAGGAAAACCTCATGTTTCTACTGTAAAACTACTGTCTTAATGAAATTGAATCACCTTAACAGGGCTGGTTCATGCAGCTAATATTTATGATGGAAAAGCAGGTAAAAGCTTGCTTGGCAGGCTTTGTCATAAATTTAAAATAAAACTGAAAAAGGATTTAAACCTATAAAAAAAGATGGGTTGTTGAACGAACATTCGCATGGCTTACAAGAAACAGAAGGCTTGCACGAGAATATGAAAAAACACTCCGTTCAAGCGAAACCATGGTATATATTGCATCATCCCGGTTAATTATGAAACAGGCTACCACTTAAATAGACTTAATTTCTTTTAGGTGATTAATTTCGTATATAGCTCAAATACATCAGTTATATGTGAGGGGATAACGCCGCTTGGAGCGATATCATCCCCTAATGTTATACAACTCATATAAAATGGATATAGACTCTTATATCACTACTTGTACAACACTACCATCAATGTTATACAGTAAAAAATGAACTCCAAAATTTGAGTCGTCAGATTCAGAGCTTAAACACATTAAATTTTTTTACTGATAGGTTAATAAGGCTAGATATATGATTATAAATTTTAAAGAAAGGCGTTTGACAATTGCGCTATTTTTATTGTCTGCATTAGTGCCAATATTCTTTACAATATACATATTTTTTCTTAATGATAGATATTTTTTCCTTGATGACAAGATGTCTGATATGTTTCCAAAACTTTATGATATGGGAATGCTATTACGCAATGGAGAGTTTCCTATATTGACAACTAATATTATGAATGGAAGTGCCTATGCCCTTGAATACCAATATGCCATTTTCAACCCCGTTAATTTAATCTTATCTTATATATTGCCCTCGTTTAAGAACTTTGCAGTAGCAGGTGGGTTTATATCTGCTGTTCACTTATCTTTAAGTGGCTTAGGCGCATTTATGCTGGCACGCAACATAGGTCTGCGGGGGATGCAAGCATTAACATTATCATTGCTTTTCGCGCTGAATTATCACGGTTTGTATTGGAATGCATCAGCTTGGTACGGACCTTTGATAGGTTCTACGTGGGTGATTTTTGGGATGGCATTTCTTGCCGGTATTGTTTACTCAGACAAACCCATAAGAAACACTATCGGTCTATTTGTCGCTTATTCATTATGTATTACTTCCGGTTGGCCGCTGGCTGTCATCGTCGTTGCCATCACTTCTCTCTTCATCTTATTTCACTTGATAGCCTTAAAGAAAGACTACTATTTATCTGCGCTTATTATCATTGCCGGAATCAGTAGCGTTATGGTTAGTTCTGCCGCATTAATCTCTTTTTTCTCCGCAGCCGAGGTGGCCACACGTCCTTCTGCATTTGAAAATCTAACAAACTTTTTAGTCGCTCCATTAGATGGATTAATCTCTTTTTTTGATCCGTCGTACTCTGCATTTATGAATAACTGGGGGGGAGGGTATAGACTCCAACAAAACCCGCAATTCTATGTAGGTTGGTTTCTTCTTCCATTATTGTTGATGATAAATTGGTCAAAAGAAAAAATAATCAGTAGTGGTATCTGGATGTGGGCAGGGCTGATGTTAGTATTTTTACTGACCTGTATGGGACCTGAAAGACTGGGTGTGCTTAGATTTCCAATTCGGAGCATTCCCTATTTTCACTTTTTTTTAATACTTTTTTTAATGGCTGCTGCCAAAGAATGCGGGCTATTAGTCACTCAGCAAAGAGTGCAACTATTTTTATTCGTGCTCGTGCTTCAATATATTCACTCAGTGCAGTCTAACCCTTCTCAAGCAATACCGCTGTTCTTTTCTGCACTCATTATTTTAGTCTTTTCTATGATCTTTTTTTATACAGTGGAGAAGAAAATAAACTATGGTCTGTTCTTGTGGTTAAGTAGTCTTTTTGTATTTACCGTCATTTTATATGTAGTGCCGCATGGGCGCGGTGTAGACTGGGGGCTTCCTGGTGATAGCAACGTCGTTACCCCATTAGGGCGCGAAAACAACACACTATTCTATGGCGATTATGTAGATTCCAACGCCCTACCTAATCCTCATTTAGAGTATCGAGTGGCCACAACTGCCTTACTGGGGAACGACCGTTCAATCAATGGTTATAGTCCTATTGGACACAAAGGCTTTAGGGATATACTCAAAATATCCGATCATGGGAATTTCAAAGAACTCTGTGCTAATCAGCTATTTGAAATTGATGCTAAAACCCAGCTATCACATGCAGAACTCATGCGAATTGATCGTATCATTGCATTAAAGGGTTCATGGGTAGTAGATATAGAACAGCATATTATTGATGGATTTACTCTAAAGAACACCACAGCCCATACTCATATCTTTGATTACATCAAGAAGTACCCTTATCCAGGTTTAGTGTCTTGGGTTTCACCCAGTACCATGATTGAAGAAGAGAGTGCCTGTGAATTTAAACAAACCCAAGAATGCCTTAACGTCACAAATACACCTGCTACGGGTGGAGAAATTATTTTTGCGCGTTTATGGTTTCCTGGATATAGCGCCTATTTGGATGGAAAAAAATTAGAAGTCACTGCCCACAAATCATTCTGGGTGACAGTTAAGTTGCCTTCGTCAGCCAAGGGGCAACTCGTCTTAAAATACACCTTGCCTAAAGCAGATTTAATCGTCTATTTGATGTTGTTTGGTTCACTGCTATTTATAATAGCCTTATTTATCCTAAGCAGGCACCGCCCAGTAAATACGACCTTTCCCGTTAATCCTAAAGCTCCATTTTCTTATGAAAAATAGTTATAAGATGAGTGAGGTAGGTTGGGCTGACGATAGGAAACCCAACCATTTCGGCAGTCCGATCATAAATTTTGTAGCGATTGCGTCCCATCAAATGTCTTTTCTATTGTTTTGTATGCTGCTGCTTCTTCTGCAAGATAATCATCAGACACTTCATCAATCAGCATCAGTGATGAAAATAATATTTTTTTATCTATTGAACTTCATTGATGTTTTCAAACCATGATTCTATTTTCTACTTGTAATAGACGTTCTAATAAGCCTTGAACCATCACAGTGACTGGACTTTACCTCACTAAACAGGGGGGTAAAAATAACTGTATCCCTGATTATTCCGTTGATTATAAAAATAATCTTTATTTTACAGTAGATTGTTCACCTTGACAGGGCTGTTCACAACACCCCTAAAGATGTCGATGTGAAAGGCGATGTGTAATTCCTACCGTCATTCACTGACGCAAAAAAACCCCGCTCTAAACCTCATCAGTAAGATACACTTTCGCCTAGGCTCCATTGACATTTGGGACTGAGATGGGTTTTTGAAGTTTTTTGCGTCTAGCCAGCGGTTTTTGCGCCGCAGTGCCCCCCATTGCCAGCCAAAAATCAACGCAGCTAGGCGTAAAAAAGACCAAAAAGCCGCCATCATCCCAATGTCAATAGAGCCTAGAACACACCGCTAACTGAGGAAATTAATCGTGGAGCATTCGCAAGCTGCTACAACCCCTTCCCCTTCTGTTGTACCTGCCCGCACACCGTGGACACGGCAAGATTTAGCTCATTTTTTCAGCCAATTGCCGCAATTGAGCGGGGCGCGAAATCTGATGCAAAACCTGGATGCGGTGACGCAACATATTTCCTTACATGTCTTGACCCAGTGTCCTGAATATGTGGACACCGTGGGTGAAGCGGGTTTGAAGGCTTGTGTGCGTGATAATCGCTTAACGTTGCTGCGGGCGGCACAGTTACTCAGCGGTCCGCAATCACGCTCGCAAGAGGCGTTTTTGTGGTGGTGGGATGCTTCGGTAGGCGGGTATTTGGTGCATCGTGAAAAAGCCGCGCTGGAAGCTAATTTACAGGGCTTGTATCAGGGTTTGGAGCATTATCTGGATCGCACCGAAGTCGAACCTATGGTGGATTTGGTCAGCAATATGTACCAAGAAGCGCTGGGATTGCAGCTTAAAGTACACAGTGCGGTGTCATTGCAAACAGAGCATTTGTCGATAGAAGGCGGACAGTGGCAGCCCGTCTTTGCTCCTGCCGCTCAGGATGATGATGTGCCCCAGACGATGTTGGACTGGTTTAAGGATGCGCCGCAAACGGCGATGGCTTTAAGTGATGGTATTTCTCAGCATTTACCGCAAGCGGTGCAGCAAGCGCTGCATGATGTGATGCCGGTCAAAACTCAAAAAATTCTTTGGACGTTTATTGATGCGAATCTGCAACACGGCGATGAAGAAGCGGCTTGGGGCAAGGCGCAAGTGCTGATGGATCGCAGCTTGCGCAGCCAGTCTTGCGCGGTGTTGTTGAATGAATGGCGCAGTTTGTTGGTGCGCTTGCCGCAATGGATGACACCTTCTGCTAGTGCGTATTGGACGGATACTTTGCAACGCGGGCTGGAGGTCATCGCTCAGGTGAGTCTGGGGCGTATTTTACAAGCCGCTTCCCAGCGTGTTGCAGGGGAAATAGCCGCGCATTTGATGCAGCAACGAGTGGTGCGCGAGTTTTCGCCTAAAGATAGCAGTGCAGAGCTGAGCGCTGAAGCGAAATGCAAGCGCGATTTAGGCTTTTTGCTAGAGGTGATGGGACAAATATGGGTGCAATCGCCGCCGAGTTTAGCGGCGCTCAATATCAGCCGTTATGTGGTGCAAAATGTTGCGCCTTTTGTGGATTATCCTGGACGTGTTTGGCGGTTGGTGTGGTTGAAGCTGCAAGCGTGTTTATGGCCTGATTTGAATGCGCAGGAGCAAACGCAATGTGTGTTGTGGGTGGCGCAATTACAAGATATGTGTGCCGATCTCCACTTGACGCGCCCTTTGGGCGAGGCGGTGTTTCATCAAGTGGCCCCTGTGTTTGGTGATCCTGATATTGCCGAGCAAGATTGGCGGAATGCCTTGGGCGGATTGATCAGTGCGGCCTTGACTTCGGAACATGCGCCTTATCCTGGTTCTGTGCTGGCACAGCGTTTATTGCTATCTAGCCCGGTGTTTGCGGAGATGGATGCCCCGCGTTGGCAAAGTATTCACACTTCGTTGGCGGACAGCTTTGCCGAGCTATTGTCAGCACCGATAGTGGCGCGTTTGGAACAAGTGCAGGCCAGCATCAGCCATAGTTTGTTGCGCTTGTCGATGTGTGACAGTTTGGCGAGCGTGCAGACGACGGATAAACATCAGGCTCTGCGGCTGCGGTTTTATTTGGCGCTGCCCGATTTGCCTTATTTGGCGCATAGTTGGCAGATTCATTTGTGGGCTAAATTATCCAGTCCACAAAGCGGAAAACGTGGGTTGAGCTTAAATCCGGCGGATCGCCTATTAGCCGAGTTAAATCACTGGGCTTTGCCGGAAGTGCCCGCCTTGCAAGCGCATTTTGAGCGCTACGCCAGCGTCACCGATGCACAGCAGTTATTGGCTTTGCCTACGGCGGCTTCAGCGGTTCAGGCGACACCGCAAGCACCTGAATCCGGGCTGTCATTAACCGATGAATATGCCCTGCATTTGCGCTATTTGGCTTTGTACAGCGAATCAACGCAGCTTCAGCCCATGTTGTATCGCCATTTGCTCTTTCTTGAGCCACAACATTCACAAGCCTTACAACGGATGCGCGATTGGTGTGGCTCTCTGCCCAGCAGTCATTGGTTGGCGGAGACCGCGACACAAGCGGAGCAATATCTGCTCAAACTGGGCATTGCTCGGCGTTTGTTGAATCCTAAAGAGGATTTAGCCCAAGCATTATTCCCCGTCTTAAAAGTCAATCCCTGCATTGATTTGAATTTTGTGTTGCAACACATCGGTGTGTCATTCACGGGTTTATTGCCGCATCTGGATTTAGCCCAGTGGTATCACGACCATGTGGCGGTGTTTGTCAGCTTGCGCACCCGCCAACGCAATACGCAGTTGTGGGCACCCTTGGTGCAACATCTCAGCAAAGCTTGGACACCCGCCGAGCAAAAACTCTTGCTGGCAGCAGTAAAACAATTGGCGCGTCCCTTAGCGTCCACCCCCAAAAGACCTCGCTTAAGCGTGCGGCATTTCAGCTTGCAAGGCGCGGTATGGCAGCAAGTGTTTCAAGCCGCCACCGCTTCACCTGCCTTGCAAGCCTTGCAACAAGCGTTGCCTGCTTGCCGCGATCAATTATCAACGACGCTGTATCAGGACTTAGACACGTTTTGCCAGCATTGGGAGCACACGGGCGATATAGAAGCGGCTTGGGAAGCGCTGCAACCGTCTTGGCAAGCGCAACTCAGCCAGCAATCCACCACCGCATTACACCGTGATTGGCAAGCCGCTTTGCCGATATTGGCACAACATTTAAGCCCGGTGCAGGTGGCTTATTGGTGGCATGGTTTGCAAAAAGGTTTACACCTGCTGGCGCAAACGGGCTTAGGTGTGCGCTTGCAACAACAAGCGGATGACATCGCTAAACAGGTCGCACAACGTCTAGCGACAGCCCCGCAAGGTTTTCATGATTTAGGTTTGTCTGATCCGGTGCTGGCAGCGGCTAAATGTCGTCGTGATCAAGCCTTGCTGCTCACCGCTGTGGGCGAGATGTTAAGCCAGCAATCCGCCTCGCTCGCCGCGCTGAATATCGGACGATACCTCATCCAAAACATTGTGCCCTTTGTGAATTACAACACGGGCGCGTGGCAATTGGTGTGGTTGATGTGGCAAGAAGCCAGCGCGGATCGGCTGGATGCCTTGGAAAAACAAGCCCTGCGCCAATGCTGCGAACAACTCAACGGTTTAAGCGAACATTTCAGTGCGATGTATGCGCTGGAACTGTTTAACGTGGCTCATGCGCAGGTGGATAACACCGCGACTGACGAAGACAACCTCGCGCAGCAAGCCCGCCTCGACACCCTCGGCGGCTTGCTGTGTGCGGCAGCGACTCCTGACAGCGCACCCTTATCCGGCGGCTATTTATTGCAACGTCTAGTGCTCAGCAGCCCCTTATTTGCGCATCACACCGCCGCCAGTTGGCAAGAAGTGCAAGCCGAATTGGCGCAAGCATTGGCTGCTATCGAATCCAGTGAACTCAATCAGCCATTGCAACAGCGCTACAACCAAATTGTCGATGTGCTGTTTAAACTGCCGCGTTTAGCCGAATGGCAGGCATTTAGCGGCGATGACATTGAAGCTTTATTGCTCAGCGCTGCGCCCGAAGCGGAATTGACCTGGGATTTAAGCCAGTATGTGAGCCAGCAAATTCCGCCCAGTGCGATTTTGGTGCAACAAAGCAATGGCTGGAATGGCTTGCAGCCGCAACAAGCGCAAGCATTAGCGCAAACCTATCAAAGTATTCAAGCCTTTAACTATCAACAAGCCCTCAGCGGCGGGAAATGGTATCAGCGCCATCAGCCCGATACCCTGCCTGCGCCTGCGGTGCCTGTGCTGCAAATCCTCTTGTGCCATCTCAGCCTATACCGCTCTTCGTCTACCCTTCCCGTATCAGCCATTCGCTGGCGTATCAGTCAAACTTGGCAAGCCATCCTGCTTTTAAAACTGGGTTTACACAAAGATAGCCTGCTCAATTTTGCCCAACTCTGGCAACAACAACACGCACAACAGCCGCATCTGGCACAGCTTGGCGAATATATCACCCAGCATCTTTCAGCCGTCAGTGCCGGGCATAAATTGTTGCATCTGAATCTTGATAAGCCCATGAGCCGAGTGACAATTCACAGTCGTTGCTCGGCAGATGCGCGTTACACGCTCAAGCAGATGGGGGCTTATTTATGTGGCGAGCCGCACACCCACTCGATAGAGACGTGGTATGCGCAACATGTGGGACGCTTTGTCAAACCTGCAACGCGCCAAGCCGAATTGCAGTTTTTCATGAAATTGTCGAAAGCCTGGGGGGATACGTTTGATGCCGAAGAACAAGCTGCCATCGCGCCTTTATTCGCCGCGATTCAGAAGAGTTTGAGCCTAGCGACTTCGCCTACGGACATTGAATGGACAGTGAGTCGTTAGTGCTTTGAAAAACTGAACGTTTAGGATGAATATGGACTACGGAGCAACTGTGTTCCAAAAAGTCAATGACGCTAAGAGCCTATACGAAGATGGGGAATCGAAGCGAAAATTCGCTATTTTGAGGCAGGTTTTTCGGTTTTTTAAGGTGAATAGCGGGCGTGTAACGAAAAAAAGCGGAAAACCTGACCAAAAGGACGGAGAACCCAGAGAAAAATTCCTTTCTTATAGAACGGGATGTCCTAGCATGTCAGTTCACGCAAATGATCGCCATTCGTACCACAGCAACCGCCTAAAATCTTGATCTGATATTGCTGATGAAGCACTCTCATCAAACCGCCCCATTCAGAAAGGCTATCCATTTCTAATTGTTCTGCCTTGTCTAAATCACAATGATCTAAAGAGGAGGCATTGGCTTGACAACCAATTAGTCGTGTAAACAAAGCTTTGGGTTGATGCTGTGGATTTATAAAGGCAGGAAAAGCACAGTTGACCATGTAGCCCATAGGTTTTAATGAGGTGTTTTCATCAATATAGCGAATCGCTGAGGTTAAGCTGTGACCATCCAGCACGCGCCCATCTCGTGAAATAACAAAACTAATAATATACGGTAGCTTAGCCTGTTCCATAGCTTGAGCAATACCTAATGCTTCATCAACATTGGGTAAGGTGGCTGCCATCAAATAATCTATACCTTCTCCCATTGCCAGTTGTTCTATTTGCCAAGCATGAAAGGCCTGTGCTTCTGATACGGATAAAGCTTCCTGGGGTGTGTAACAATCATTTTTGCAACCCAATAAACCGCCTATTTTGATCTGATGACGGTGTTCTAATTGAGATTCTCTAAAGCTGTGTAGAAAATGCACGGCATCTTGGTTTATTGACAGGGGCAGACTGGACGCTTTAACTCGAATTTCATTAGATTTCCAGGTTGGTGTACCTAATAAAATGGGTAAACCCGCTTTAACCGCTATATCCACATATTCTTGATAGAGCGCAAGCAATGCTTGGCGACCTTCTGCGCTATAAATCAATGGTGTATTCAATAAGTCAGGATGCAATTCAAGCTGCGAATCACGTCGCAGCCGTTCTACAATCGCCCCTTCCATAAGCAGCTTTGAATGCTGGTTCAATAGGTTTTCCATGGTATTTAATGAATCCTATTTCTACTGCGGAGCATTTGGTGTATAAACACCGAAATCTTGCATTGAAAAAGCCGCAGGTGCAGAACATTCTGAGCGGTAATCTAAACGTAACCAATAAGTCGGCCATTGTTCATTACCCACAGGGTTGCTGATGAACTTGAATTGTAAATAAGGAATGTGCAAAGAAAAGTTGTGGTCTAAGGTGGGTAGGTATTGCTCTATACAACTTTGTTCAGCGGCTTGGATTTCAACTCGGGTGAAGGTTTGAATGCCGCAAGCATCAGGGGCTAACGCGCAGGCATCACGCGCTTGTTGCTGGGCTAGATTCACTTGAGCTTGGGTAAATCCAATCTCAATGCCGCAGGATGAGGGATTAATTAAGCAGGCTGCGCGTCCGCTTTGTGTCGCCGCGTCCAATTGCGCTTGGTTAAAACCAATATCAATCGCGCAAGAGGCGGGATCATTGGTACAAGCGGCGCGTGCAGTTTGTGCCGCCGCATCCAGTTGGGCTTGGGTAAAGCCCACGTCTATGCCGCAAGATGCAGGATTGTTGCTACAAGCGGTACGACTGGTTTGCACTGCTGCATCCAGTTGGGTTTGAGTGAAACCCACACTGATGCCGCAAGAGGCGGGATCATTGGTGCAAGCAGTACGAGCTGTTTGTGCGGCGACATCCAGTTGGGTTTGAGAAAAGCCCACGCTGATGCCGCAAGAGGCGGGGTCATTGGTGCAAGCGGTACGAGCCGTTTGTGCAGCGGCATCCAATTGGGTTTGGGAAAAGCCTGTGGTAATACCGCAAGACAGTGGATCGTTAAGACACGCGGTACGCGCCGCTTGTGCAGCCGCATCCAATTGCGCCTGAGTAAAGAGTGTGGTGATACCGCAGGAAGCCGGATCAGTGATACAAGCGGTGCGTCCAGCCAGTGTCGCAGCATCTAATTGGGCTTGGCTGGTGGTGGTGATGCTGATGCCGCAGGAAGCGGGAGCCGCCAAACAAGCGGAACGCGCCGCTTGTGTAGCGGCATCTAAATCAGCTTGTGTAAAACCTGTGGTGCCTGTGCCACCGTTGCCTGTACCTGGATCGGTGCCGCCTGTGCTTCCCGTGTCGATAGTCACGCCTTTGCCCGCTTGACCGGAGGCGATTTCTTGAGCCAATGAGTCAATACTGACAGGCGTTTCGGTGCGATATTGCAGGAAAAAAGCGGCTTGTAAATCGACTTCTTCGATATTGAATTCTTTAAAGACAAAAGTGGTCGCCACGTCCAATGTGTCGCAATGGCGGTTATCCAGCGTATCGGCAAGATATAGGTTGGTGGTGGACACTTCACCTTGTGCAACGTTGAAGTTCAAACCACAAATGAAGGGTGTGGAGCTGCTAATCGGTTCAATGCGCATCAAATTCATCCACACTTGATTGACTTGCTCACGCCAAAAGGTATAGGTGAAACGACTGCCTTGGGAATCCCCCGTGGCTTGATAAGACACGCCTGTGGGTTGTGCGGGTAAATTCAGCGCGACGGGATCGGCAGCCCAAGCTGCGGTGCTGATGCTGAACAAGAGTAACCATAGATAGTGTTTCATAATGCCATCCTTTTTTTGACGTGATACTGGGTTTTGTTGACATTTTGGGCAAAAAGCCGCCAGCCTCCAAATGCCAACAAAACCGAATGCGTAATGGCTGCCAATTAGCGGCAGACCTTGCTCCTTAGTATGCGCATTTAGAGCCTATACGAAGATGGGGAATCGAAGCGAAAATTCGCTATTTTGAGGCAGGTTTTTCGGTTTTTTAAGGCGAATAGCGAGCTATTTAACGAAAAAAAACGGAAAACCTGACCAAAAGGGCGGATTTGCAGCCGATTATCCCGTTTTCGTATAGGCTCTTAGACGCGCTGGCGTGAACGTTATCGCTTAGAGAAACAGCAGAGCGGGCGCGGTAATGCCCATTCAGCGCATGATTATCCACCTTGAGCAAGAGATTGAACAGCTTGCTGATCCAAAACGGGGTAAGTCTCTGTATGCACAAAACTCTACTTTGCGGCTGTCACAACCAGTCGTTTCAACTCCGATGTGAAAGCACTTAAAAACTCATCTCACATCCCAAGGCCAACATAATCTAACCAGCTTCTAAAGCATTACGCAAACTCTGTAAATCCTCAATCGGTGCTGAGCACTGCATTCCTGAGCAAACGTAAGCGACTGTATTTTCTTTAGCTTTTCGTTCGGCTAACAGTCCCGGCAAGTCTTGAGCGTGATCAGGAATAGCCAGCGTTAAACGTTGCGGTACATAGCCTTTTTGACAAGCTTGTTGCCATGCGGGTAAGACCTCGGCAGTGCCGCGTAAGACGATGGTCTGCGGCGGATAGAGATGATCTAATAGCGCCAGCAATAAGCTGTCATGTGCATGAGGCACTTGTTGAATCGAACTCCAAGCGGCTTGTAAAGTACGTTCAGCGGCTTTTAAGTAGCGAGTGTCTCCCAGCAAGTGTCCGAGTCGTCCCAATACTTGAGCCGCTATTCCATTGCCAGAGGGTATTGCATCATCCATAAATGGTTTAGGGCGCTGGATGAGCGTTTCGTGATCGTGAGCGGTGAAATAAAAACCGCCATGTTCTTTATCCTCAAAGGCTTCTAACAAGACTTCAGCTAATTCAATGGCGAAGTTTAAATCGCCGTCCCGCCAGCGAGCTTGCAACAGATGCAAAATAGCGTCAATTAAATAAGCATAATCATCTAAATAAGCATTGAGATGGGCTTTGCCGTCTTTATAGGTGGCTAATAAACGCCCGTCGCGCCAGAGTGTTTGATGTACAAAATCTAAAGCTCGGCTGGCAGCCTCAATCTCCTCAGCCCGTTCAAAGACTCGCCCACTGATGGCTAAGCCTTTAATCATTAAAGCATTCCAAGCAGTCAGTAATTTATCATCACGACCAGGGCGCACGCGCTTTTCTCGTTCTGCAAATAACACCGCTCTTGCGCTGTCAATGTGCTCATCAATGACGGGCAATGCAAGTTGATATTTTTCAACTAATTCTTCGCGGGTTCTAAAACTGTGTAAATGCCAGTGCTGCTCAAAATTAGCACTTAAATTCAAACCAAAATGGCGGGCAAAAATTTGATAGGTATCGGGCTTTAATAAGGCTTTGACTTGTTCAGGAGTCCACACATAAAAAAGCCCTTCTTCGCCTTCGGAATCAGCATCCAAAGAGGAATAAAATCCACCTTCAGGGGCTTGCATCTCGCGCAAAACCCAATCTGCGGTGCCTTGTGCGGCGCGTTGAAACAAAGGGGATTCGGTGAGCTGCCAAGCATGGCTGAGGCTGCCCAGGAAAGCGCCGTTGTCGTACAGCATTTTCTCGAAATGCGGAATCATCCACAGTTCATCAACTGAATAGCGGCAAAAACCGCCGCCGATATGATCGTAAATGCCGCCTTGGGCGATTTTTTGTAAGGTGAACAAGCCCATTTGTGCGTATTTTTCGTCTGCATCGTGGCGTGTCCATTGTTGAAATAAGCACTCAATGCTACCTAAATGCGGGAATTTCGGTGCGCCGCCAAAACCGCCTTGAATATCATCAAAACTGGCTTCTAATTGTGCTCTTGCAGCTTGTAATGGCTGAGCATTTAGAGCGTCCGTTGTGGTGCTGGGCGTGCTGTGCTGTTGTAAAGCTTGGGTGATGGCTCCCGCTTGTTGTTCAACATCTGCCCGACGTTGTTGATACAAGGTGGCTATTTTATGCAGCAGGTCTCGAAACGCAGGCATACCATAGCGGTTTTCATTGGGGAAATAAGTGCCGCCAAAAAAAGGGGTTTGTTGCTGCGGTGTGAGAAACATGGTCAAAGGCCATCCGCCTGAGCGTTGGGTGATGAGTTGATGGGCGCTTTGGTAAATTTTATCCAGATCAGGGCGTTCTTCACGATCCACTTTGATGTTAATAAAGTAGCGATTCATGATGTCTGCCGTGGCGGGGTCTTCAAAGGATTCGTGCGCCATGACATGACACCAGTGACACGCGGAATAACCGATAGACAGCAGTATCGGTTTGTCTTGTTCTCGCGCCAATTGTAAGGCGGTCTCTCCCCAGGGGTGCCAATCCACCGGATTGTGTGCATGTTGCAGTAGATAAGGACTGGTTTCCGCGCTGAGGCGGTTAGGCGTTGAATGACCCGCAGGGGTTGTCATGAGATTCCTTTAACGCAATGATTGTAAACGTTTTTTGGCTAATCGTGCGGTAGCGGTGCCGGGAAATTTGTCGCGCACATATTCCAGCACTTGTCGCGCTTTGGGCTGATTGCTCAATTCGACATAGGCATAGCCGATCTTGAGTAATGCATGAGCACGTTTGTTACTGTCAGGATAGTTTTCAAGCACCGCGTTAAAGCTGGTTAAAGCGGCGTTGTAATCCTTCTGCGAGTAATAGCTTTCTCCCATCCAATATTGCGCATTGTCGGCATATTCCCCTTGCGGATAGGTTTTTATCAAAAGCTTAAAGCCTGTAATGGCACGTTCTAACGCACCGCTTTGCATCCAGTCAAAGGCTTGTTTATATTGTGCTTTTTCGCCATCAGCCAAAGCCTCTGAGGGTGCCTGGTCGGGGGTTTGGGTGGGGAGCGGAGGAGTGTCTGTATTTGGCTGGAATGTAGCCTCTGGCGACAGAGGTTCAGCGTTGTGAGTCGCCAGCGCGTTGTTTGCGGGAGGCTGATCCGCATCGGGCAATAATGTCACCGTCTCACGCGGCTCTGCGCTGTTTGGCATACTGGTTTGCCCCGTTTCTAGGCGACTAAGGCGTTGATCTAAATCCCCTGTCATTGAGCGTTGGCGTTGTGTTAAAGCTTTTAAACGGTGTTGTAACACCTCGTTTTCACCACGAATATGTCGCACTTCAGCTTGTAGTTGTTGCAGCAATTGTTCTTGTTCTAGCATCAAGCGGGTCACGCGCTGTAACTGCACCGACCAATCATTGGGAGCCATACTGGGATTGACAGGTACTACAGCACCTGCCGCTAGGCTGCATAAATACAGACTTAATATGAAAATGCGCATCATAGCCCTCCACCCAGATAAACAATTTCTACGCGGCGATTTTTATTCCAAGCCGCTTCTGATTGGCGTGGATCAAGTGGATATTCTTCACCATAGCTCAAGGTATTCATACGATCCGATAAAATGCCAGAAATGCTGAAATAACGATGCACCGCTTGAGCACGACGTTCACCCAGGGCTAAATTGTATTCCCGTGAACCACGTTCATCAGCATGGCCTTCAAGGCGAATGTGCAGATCAGGATGAGCCAGTAAATAGCGCACATGAGCTTCCGCCACGGCGCGTTGATCCGCTCGAATATCACTGCGATCAAAATCAAAATATAGAATTTTCTGCGTAGGCGCACCCAATCCCGGCATACTAATCGGCAATGCAGGAGCGGGTTGCACTTGCCCCACACCGCCTGTTACGGCATTGGCATCTGTATCACGGGTTTCGACAGTCGCTGGCTGCTCGACTTTAGATGAAGTACCGGGGGTGCTGCACGCGCTTAATTGCAGCACGGCTAAGCTCAGGATGAATAAATATCTAATTGACATGTTGTATCTCCATTATGGGAAAACACTGAGACTGAAGGTGTAAAAATATCAAACGCCACAAGCTTACCGACTTTGGCAAGATGGGCAAAGCAAAAGCGTGTTTATCATAAAACCATAAAAACCGTGCTGCACTCTTGATAAGAGAGGCAAAACAAGGCGTTAAAACCTAAAAAGCCCGTCCATTTAGGACGGGCTTTTTAGTACACATCAACACCTATCAAGATTTAAACATCGCCTGCAATTTTCCGCGTGATATACCATTGTTGAGCAATAGACAACATGTTGTTGACCGTCCAATACAGCACTAAGCCTGCGGGGAAGAAGGCAAAGAAAACGGTAAAGACCAAAGGCAACATCATCATGATTTTGGCTTGCATGGGGTCTAGTGGAGCCGGGTTTAGACGATGTTGCAATAACATGGTCGCCCCCATCACCAATGGCAGAATAAAGTAAGGATCAGGTTTAGACAGGTTGTTTAGCCATAAAATAAATGAAGCCTGACGCAATTCTACGCTTTCAAGCAACACCCAGTACAAAGCAATAAACACGGGAATTTGCACCAAAATCGGCAAACACCCGCCCAATGGATTGATTTTTTCTTTTTTATAGAGTTCCATCATCGCTTGGTTCATGCCCGCTTTGTCATTGGCATAACGTTCTTTCAGTTGTACCAAACGTGGCTGCATACGGCGCATGTTAGCCATTGATTTATAGCTGGTGGCGGATAATTGGAAAAACGCTAATTTAATACATAAGGTCAGCAGAATAATTGACCAGCCCCAATTGCCTACGATGTCATGGATATATTTCAGCAACCAAAACAATGGCTGAGCAATGAACCACAAATAACCATAATCCACTGTGAGTTCTAATCCCGGTGCCAGTACTTCTAAATCCGCTTGAACTTTAGGGCCCGCATAAAACTGGAAGTTCATTTGTTGTTCTTCACCGGCATTTAATACGGTATCTGGTCCGTACAAACCCAATACATAACGCGATCCTTGGCTCAGATATTTGCTGTAGTAGTAATATAGTTGTTCTTTTTCAGGTACTAAAGCGGCAACAAAATAATGCTGCAACATCGCCACCCAGCCGCCGACCCAAGGTTCTTGTAAACTTTTGGTGACGCTGCTATCGGGGGCAATATAGGCATAAGCATCAGCGCCACCCTCTTTAATATCATCAAATGTCACCTTGTCATAGAGGGTGTCAGGACTGGCAATAGCGCCCCCCATATAGGTGTAAATCATGCTAGATTGCCCGCTTTCAGCAATTTGTGTCCGTTGCATTTGTCCAAACAAGCGTCCGCTCCAGGGCGTGTCGCTGTGATTGTTGATGCGGTGTTCGAGCGCTATGACATAACTACCACGTTTGAAACGATAAATTTTTTCAACACTAATGGCTTGTTGAGCGTCTTCAGGTGCCTCCCAACGCAACACCACTTCCAATTCATCTTGGCCTTCGTTTAAACGATATTGCTGTTGTTCGCTTTGATATTGAGTTTCTTCTGTGGCTGTATCTTGCTGGCTGAAAAAACCAGATTGCAATACAAATACGTGCGGCAATTGATCATTCATTAAACGCAAGGGGTTTTCAGGTTTCTCAACATCAACCGGATAACCCAGCAGATTCAATAGGCGTAAATCACCACCACGGCGGTCAATTTCGACTTGCAACACATCGGTGTCAATTTGAATGCGTCCACCGCTTTGCAATAAGCCGCCTTGCCCAGGACTTTGAGGAATGGCTCCTGGTGCGCCGCCATGGCTAGGCAATTGAATATTGCTGTCATGGCTGCTAACGGGGGAGGCTGTGCTGGGATTTTGTGAGCCTTCAGCTGTTGTGGTGGTGGCTGTACTACCGCCCGCTTGGGTATCAGGGCCGTAATCAATTTGCCATTGTTGATACAGCAGTAAGGATAAAAAGGCGAAAACCATAAACAGGATGAGTCTGAAGTTATCCATGCAGCAAGGAGCCTTAAGTTGTGGAGGAATCTGTGGATGAAGAAGCGTCTGCTTTGCGGTGCAGACGCGCTAAACGCTGCCAGTGTTTACGCAGCGAGGTAAAGAGTGCTGCGTTGTCATATTGTGCGGTGTTATCTCTCGCTAACACGACTAAATCCAGGCCGCCTAATTCGGTTTTATACTGTCTAAAACTTTCTCGTGCTAGACGTTTAATGCGATTGCGTTGTACAGCACGGCGCACGCGCTTTTTCATGATGACCAAGCCTAAACGCGCATAGCCTTGAGTGTTTTTGACGGCTAATAAGGTCAAACAAGCATCAGTGCTTTTCCAGGGGTGTCCCTTAAATACGCGCTGATAATCGGTAGGAGTCAACAAACGCTGCCAAGATGGCAGCGTCGGTGTTTCTCGTTGATGAGTATCACATTGAAACTCAGGCACTTAACTGAGAACGACCTTTAGCGCGTCTGGCTTTAATCACTGCACGACCGCCACGAGTGCTCATACGAGCACGAAAACCATGACGACGTTTACGAATCAGTTTACTGGGTTGATATGTTCTTTTCATGTCTAAAATAACCTGTGTTTGAGTGAGCTAAGTGAGTAGACTGGCCTAGGCTCAGTTGACTATATGAACGACGCTGGAGCATAGATATTTGTCAGTTTTTGCGTTTACGAACCGTCTCAAAGGCAGAACAGCACAAAAAGCCTTAAAGCTGAAGATTCAACCTATCTGCATCGACCTATCCTGTTATCCACTGTTAGAGCCTCACTAGCAACGGATAAGCCATCAGCAAGCGTAATAC
>JADGEH010000011.1 GCA_016744475.1 Thiotrichales bacterium
GCATTGTCTCAATGGTAATTTTTTTATTCTGTTTAATTTCAAATCAAAATAGGATAAATACAAGTGAGTTGTTATAAAATATATTTTTTTATTCCCATAAACAAAATTAAAGCCCGAATTTCCACCTCCTATTTTTCGAGAAGATGAATATGGAAGAGTATAATCTAATATAAAAATTGGATATGTTTCCGCATTTTTAGTTTCTCTAGTATTTCCATAATAAATAACTTTATTTAAGAAGGTTTTAGCCTTATTGCCTCTAGCAATTTTTATTTTGGTATTTTTTTTTAAGTCTATTTTCTCTAATGTGCAAATTCTACCATTTAACCCACACTCATTAAGAAAAATAATATCATTGTCAATGTAATTTAAATTAAAGATGTGTTTTTTTGATTGGTAAATACTGCCTGTCTCTCCTGTTCTTAAACTCAAATATTTTATTTCGTTTTTCTTAATGGGATATTTCTCTGTGTAAGAAAATAATATACATTGTTTACACTCTAAAGGTAACTTATTACCAGCTATAACTGCTTGATTAACATTAAATGCCAGTAACGTAAAAACAACAACTTTAAAAATCAAATAGTTCATTTTTGGTTCTATATACCTATGTTGGGCTGGAAGTTGGAATAAATATAACCAAAGTATATTAGTTGCAAGTCTGCCAGTCCTTTGAGGGCTTACAGCCTTTGGCTTGCAGAGATTTAAATTATACAAATTATGTACTTTTGATATAGATAATGCATCACCATGTAAGATGGGAAAAATCCGTGGTGGTTTGTGTCAACAATGAAATTTCATTGGACGGATTTTGTTCATCCTGCGGGGTTTTATTTGGTGGGGAGCTAAGACTGACATATTTAAAAAGCTATCAGGTTTGCTTGATATAGTGAAAACACATCACTCCTATCTCATCATTTTTTTCCGCCCTGAGTTCATCAACCGCGTAGACGACGTGGTGGTGTTCCACCCGCTGCAACGCGAGTAAACCCGTGCCATTGCGCAATTGCAAATCGAGCGATTACGCGCCCGTTTGCAAAGTCAACATATGGATTTAAGTATCGATGAAGATGCTTTAGACCACATCAGCGCGGTAGGATGGGTAGAGCAGAGCGAAACCCATCATCGGAACTATAAGTTAATCTTGTAATTCAGTTTAGCTTCATCCCCCGTCATGCCTCGAAACCCCCAGCAATGGGGTGGTTGTTCTTTGATGGTGATTTCAATATCAATGGGTGATATGCCGAGTTGTTCTTCTATATCTTTAAACAATGCTTTGATTAAGGCTTTTTGTGTTTCCACTTGTCGTCCTTGCATCATATTGATTTCAATGACTGTGTAAGCCTCGCTGCGCCCCCCAGGGTAAAAAAAGTCGGCTTTATCCATGGGTATAAAGCGATGCGCTCTTTTATCTTCAGGTAATCCAAGCACGGATTGCATGGCTTGATGAATGACGTGAGATAAGGACTGCTTGATAGGGTTTAAGTGTTCTTTTATGCCGTAAATGATAATCATAGTTTTTCATTAGACTTGTTTGCAACAATAGAGCCGATGCAAAGGCTTTATTTCCACCTATTGAAACCATTTCAACAAGAAGAAACAAAGCCTTTGCTTAAGAGCCTATACGAAAACGGGATAATCGGCTGCAAATCCGCCCTTTTGGTCAGGTTGTCCGCTTTTTATCAACAAATAGCCCGCTATTCGCCTTAAAAAACCAAAAAACCTGCCTCAAAATAGCGCATTTTCGCTTCGATTCCCCATCTTCGTATAGGCTCTAAGAGGTCAGTGGTTAAACTTTCACCACCAACACCGGGCAATCGACACGTCCAATCACCCGCTCTGAAGTGCTGCCCAGCAGCAGACGATCCAAACCGCTGTGTCCATGACTGCCCATGACGACGAGATCAGATTGTGTGCTTTGCGTCACTTGCGCGATCATTTCATCCGCCAGTCCTGTTCCGATGTATACATTGGCATTCACATCCGCTTGTTTTAATAGGGCTTGCACTCGTTCAGCCCGTTGACGCGCTTCCGTTTGTTGATGTTCATCACGCGCTACAGAAGCCACTGTCACAGGTGTTGGACATTGCTTAGTCAGCGTCAACACTGCCGTAGCCGCTGCATCACTATAACGAGAACCATCCACAGGCAGAACAATGCCTTTGCCTTCGATTTTTGCTCCCCGTGGTACCACCAGTACATTGCAATGCGTATGACCAATCACTTTAGCCGTCGTGCCACCTAACATGGCACGCGCTAGATCGCTTTTCTCACGGCGACCCATGACAATCAAATCCATTTTGCTGTACTCAGCTTCATCCACGATTTCCGCAAAAGCATCGCCATGACCTAATAAGATTTCACAATCAACACCTTCAGCCTCGGCGTGTACTTGCACTTCATTCAAACGTGCCACTGTGGCGCGTCTTTCTTCCAATAATAAGTGCTGCTGTCCTACTGGAATCTCATAATCCGCTTCGGGTAACACGCTGAAGATGTGCAATTTGCTTTTACAACGTTTCGCCATACGAATTGCTTCATGAGTAGCGCCTTCGGTAAAGTCAGAATTATCGGTCACTAGCATAATGCGTTCTAAACGACCCACAGAAGTCAGACTATCCACCTGACTATCGCTAAAGTGTGTGGCATCAGCTTCGCCCGCAGCGAGTTCACGGCGATGTTGCAACATGCCCTTAATCAAAGCCGAAAACACAATCACAGCGCCCACGGTTAAAGCTATGACTAACAATACAAAGCTCACCATTTTCATCCATGAAATCGTCTCAGGAGACAAGGTGTTGATTAAGCTTAGATCAGACAAATAAGCAGGAATCATCGTACCGCGACTAAACAGTACAATAATCATGATCACGCCCATCACCAGCTTCACCATATAAGGCTTCACATAGGTGGTACCAATCGCACCGAGTTGAATGCCAAACAAAGAACCCGCCAGAATAATCATTGCTAAACGCACATCAACCAAGCCACTCAGCGCATACTTCATCGTGCCGCCCATGCCCATGATAAAAGCAATCACCAACTCAGTGGCAGAAGCCATCAGTCCAGGCACACCCAAGATATACATCATCGCAGGCACACCAATAAAACCGCCCACCGCAATCGTGGCGGCTAACATGCCCGTGGCAAAACCCAAAGGAATGGTAAACAGCACAGAAATTTCAGTGCCGATGCTTTTGAAATACATCATCGTATAAGGAATGTGTACTGAATGAACCCATTTAGCGATTTTGGTCAATTCTTCTTTTTCAGAATCTTCAGATCGCATCATTTTGATCGCATCACGCAAGACATAACCACCGACAATCGCCAGCACGACTACAAACACCACCGATACATATAAATTAGAGCCCGACTTACCAAACACTTCGCGGATATGCTGCATGAGTTCCGCCCCCACCAGCACCCCGGCTTCGGCAGAAATCCCCATCACAATGCCCAGTTTGATGTCCACTTGCCCAAACTTATGGCGCTTCATCGCGCCCACTAAAGATTTCGGGAACTTATGACACATGTTACTGGCGACAGCCATAATCCCAGATACACCCAAATTCATCATCGCAGGTGTTAAAACAAAGGCACCGCCCGAACCGATAAAACCACTGACTAAACCGCCAATAAAACCGACGATAAACAAATAAATAACATTTAAACTATTAAGATCGATAAATTCCATAACTCTGATTGTCCTGTTGCAAAATCATAAAAAAGATTATTTTTTGGTTTTGGCTTTAATGCCCAATAAATCCCAGAAATATCCAGTAAAATTGCCGTGGACAACAGAAAAAATGAAAGCGATCACAATCGGAATCATAAAATACCGCCCCCCTTGTCTTGATAGTTCAATGATTTGCTCAGAAAACAAATACAACAAAAAATACAGCGTGACACTGAGCGTGCCGTAAATCACCGTTTTGGTGAGTGCGCGTTGGTTTTCCATGGTTAAAAGCATCCTCGTAGTCAATAAAATGTGTCTAATAATAGAACTGCTGATTTGTATGAGTCACTCACCTAACGTACACCGCATGAAGAGAACGAAAACACCCTATTTTCCTCATTCTATGTGCGCCAGACGAACCATTATAAAATGTCGCTTTTGTTACGTACAGAAACAAACCCAATGAACACACCCGCAGGCTATCGAGGACGTTTTGCTCCCTCCCCCACTGGCCCTTTACATTTTGGCTCCTTAATCACAGCCGTTGGCAGCTATCTACAAGCCCGTGCCCAACAAGGACAATGGCTATTACGCATGGAAGATATTGATGAGCCACGCTGTGTGCCTGGAGCCGCAGACGAGATTTTGCGTACACTAGAACACTATGGCTTTCAATGGGATGGAGAGGTGTGGGTGCAAAGCCAGCGACAAGCAATATATGCTGAAGTCTGTTCCCAACTACAGACCCAGCAACACCTATTTCCCTGTGCCTGCACACGCAAACAAGTCATCGCTCAAGCCGAACAACTTCAATTACCTAAAGGCGTTTACCCCGGCACTTGCCGTACCGGGTTAAACCCACAACAAACACCGCGCACCTTACGTCTAAAAGTGCCCGATCAAAGCATTGAATGGACGGATCAAATACAAGGCATACAACAGCAACACCTACAACAACAGGTCGGTGATTTCATTATTCGCCGCGCCGATCAGCGCTTTGCCTATCAACTGGTCGTAGTCATTGATGACGCACTCGCAGGCATCACCGACATCGTGCGCGGCAGTGATTTACTCGATTCCACGCCGCGCCAACTGTATTTGCAACAATGCCTGAACTACTCCTCCCCGCATTACGCGCATTTACCTGTCGCCCTAGATACGCGCGGAGACAAACTCAGCAAACAAACCTTTGCCCAACCCCTAGACCCACAACAAGCCCAAGCCGATCTATGGGCCGCCCTAGATTTTCTCGGACAACACCCGCAGCAAGACATAAAAACCGAACCGCTAGACACGCTATGGCAATGGGCGCACGCTCACTGGCAACTCAGCAGCGTGCCCAAGCAACGGGGAATTAAGATATAGAGATAATATTTCAGTTGTACTGAATTATCGTGATCAAGACCTGGCAGGTTTTGGAAACCTGCCAGGTCTGTCGCACAACTGATTTATGTTCCCTATAGAAGGCTAATGTTGAAAGGGTAGAAAGGATAAGAAAGAGGATTCTATAGCTAAAACACATCATTTATAGGCTTATCATAGAGCCAAACCTAAGACTGCCAGTCCTTAAAGGACTGGCAGTCTTCACAACTGATATAATTTTTCTATAGTCGTCAACGATAGCTCTTTCGTTCAAGCACAACTTGATTTATTGGCCAGCCAAGAAGATTTTCATTTTCGAGTCAGAGAATTATTGCCATCTTCCCGTCTAAGCACCAATACGTCCTCCATAGCCCATTATCAAAGTGCAAGCAGCACGCTATTGATCCCCGCGCTTTGTGTCGAATCGACAGACCCAGGATTGCCCCCATTACAAGTGGAAATGCAGGCTATTCCCAACGCAAACTCTACAGTGAGGGCGTTTGTGATGCCTCATCCATCGCTTTGTGTAAATGGGGTTGATGGCGTTTGACTGTTATCACATAGCCCTTACCTGAATCTATAATGTCTGCTGCTGTTTTTTTGAGCCATGTAGCGCATCCAGCGTAAAGAGGGCTCGACTGATTTGTAGTTTACTTCCCCGTTCTTGAACAACGTGAACTTCACGGCGTTTATCATTACGAGCTATCTGTTTCAGGCTCGTTTTACCACAAAGCATTGCCATCATTATAATGACCAAGGTTGATAATTGTGAGTAAGGCTTGCCTTTTGCCTTGCGGCTATCCTCTATTTCATTCAAAAAGATGACTCAACTTTCACGAGATATTTCATATAGGTATCAATTGGTTAGCGTGTGGGTTGTAGTAACTTCATGATCACATAAAATTTACTGGTGTTTGAATCTACCCTCCCTTCATGGAGAGGGGAATAACATCAACTGCGGGGAAGGAACGGCGATAAACATTGTGCTCAAATCAATCACAATGTGTTTTTGAAAATGAGAGGGCTATTGCTGTTGTTGTGCTTGTCGTAAGGCGGCTTTAAAGGCTTTCTCTGCTTGTTGTACATAAGCATCTGATAGCGGTTTGATGTCGGCGGGGGGTTCGGTGATGTCGCGTTTTAATAAACGTTGGGAAAAACGACTTAAACGTGCGTTGCTGCGAAAGTCGCTTTCGAGCATCCCGTTTTGGTAGAGATCGACATAACCGTGGGAGGCATAACGAATATGTTCGCGGAGCAAGGCTTCTTGAGTAAAGCCTAAATGCACGGTGTTATTTTGAGAGTCTTGGTTATGTCCGTAAACAAAGCTGATGAATTTATGCAGTTTGAGGATGTTAAAAGCAAAGTCGAGCACTAATAAACTGGCTTCTAAGCCTATACCTGCTGTTTGATCGTCAGGATTGACAATGCCAACGAGAAATTCTCCACGTTGATGTGTGGCTTGATAATCGGCCACGGCAGCCAGACCGATGAGACGGGCTTCTTGTTGCTCTGTGGCATGGCGTTGAATGACCCATTCAAATTTACGTAGGTCTTTGGGGATTTTTTTATATTCTTTGGCTAGACGTTCAGTGATTTGTTCCAGAGTTTCTTGGCGGTTTTGTGCCAAGCGGTACAAATCCATAAAGGCTTTATCATCCCAGCAACTGCGCAGATACGCCGCATGTTCCGGTGCTCTGCGCAGCAAACTCACCCGCTGACCACGAACTTCTTGAAAACCAAGCAGATGAGTTTCTAGCATGATAGTTAATTAACCTGTAGTTTTGCTGCCGCTGGTGTCAGTTGTGCCGCCAGCATTAGGATCAGTCGCAGGTGAGGTGCCTGAGGTGTCAGTACCTGATGAATTTTTGCTGCCACTGCTGCCACTGCTGCCATCAGTAGATGTACTAGTGGTTTTGCTACCTGTGGATGAGTCGATATTGCTAGAAGTTGCGCCACCTTTAGTGCCTGTGTCTCCCTCACCTTCATCACCAGGGATTTCAATGATGAATTGGTCAACATCAGAGTACAGCGCTTTGCTGAAATCAATATTAGGTGCGCCATCTTCACCCACAGGGAAAGCGGCCATTTGGAAGAAAATATTATGTGGAATTTGACCGTCTGCCACCATACCGCCCAGCTTGTCCAGATTCACTGAAATGACAACAGTACGCAATTTGGTAGGTAATTTACCCATAGGAGAAGGTAGATCGAACTGTCCATCATTATTTGCATCAAACCCAGGCACGGGCTTCATAGGCATGGCACGCACACCTGTAATAAATTTCAAATCAGATTCTAAGCCACCGGTGGCTGGGTCGAGTACAGGAATACCTAAATCGCCACTCCCCATAGGGTTATCAAACATGCCTCTGACCCCTTCATCTTCAGGCATGGCCTCACCAGGTGCACCATCAAACATACCCGGTTCTTTTTTGCCAAAAGGACGATCTGAATAAAGTAAAAACATGTCCATAGTTTTATTCGGAACATTGCTGATAATAAAGTCAATTTTGGGGCGTGGACCACCTTCACCAAAATCATCAATGTCACCGGTATAGATCACCCCATTAGAAGCGAAGTATTGAGGGGTTTGAGAAGGGCCATCCACTGCGGTTTTACTACCGCTGTCCATCCCACCATCCATACCCATGCTTGGATCCGAGCCATCAGCTGGCATAGTGGTATCAGTGCTGCCAAATTTACCACCAGAAAATTCACCATTGTCAAAATCGTTAGTGAAATCATCGGTCGGAGACATACAAACATCTAAAGGCGAACAGATTTGATCCATGCGCATATGGGGTACATAGTTTTCATCTTGTTCTATTTGTGAGTTTTCACCGAGTTTACTGCTGCTAGTTAAGTCCATATCTTCGGCAGATACAGTGGCCGATTGAATGCTTAATTTGCCCGCAGCGGCTAAAGCCAGTGCTTGGCTGGCAATAATGGTTTTTTTGCTCATAGGTCACAGTCCTCTTGATCAAGGTTAGGTTAGAAGTGTTGATGTGGCGTATATTGCCGCTTTAAAAAAGTGGTTGAAATGCATCTGTACTCATTGTGAGCTAAACACAGACTTAAACATCAACAACTCTTAAAACAATAGAGACAATTTACGTGATTGCAAATTAGAAAAAGCTTATAAACAAAACATCTTGTGTTGCCAGTATTGTAACGAAAGTCACTTAAACTAATACCGCCATTGTTCTCGTGCTTGCATCCGCTTGTCACTTTTTGTCATCTTTAACCAGCACATCACCAAAGGGTGTGCGCACACGCCGATGTCCAGGGGGAACATCTTCGTCTTTAATCACTCGTGGTTTAAAGGCTGGCTGAGGTTTTGCGGTAACGCTCGGCGTTGCTGATTTGTTAGGCGCATTGGCTAATGTGGGAATGGCGGGTGTGGACGGTGGGGGTGGCTCAATATTGATACTGTCCATATTGAACTCCAATAACTCGCCATTGTTTTGTTTTTTATTGCGTACAAAAATACTTCGAGGTTCAATTTTCTCAATAACCCAATCATCCAAGTGCTCATTGGGCACCACCCGAATGGATTGTTTTTTATACTTAACAAATGCATAACGGTATTGCCCCAAAATCCCTACGCCTTCAAGCACTAAGCTTTCATCAGCCGCAGGCAATAAGCTAGAAAAACTCAATAAACAGGCACCTAATAAATAGTATTTCATACTTAATCCTCATTATTTTGCTAAGGCATTATAAAAGTGAATACTGAACGGCGTAAAGCCTCATTTAGCACTTGCACTTACGCCAAAGCTACCGTGTCTTTTTTCCTGTGTCACGCAAAAAATCCATCATGGTGAGGCTCTGTTGATATTAGACTGGTTGCAAAGATAAGCATCGTTGCAAAAAAAGCCTCATGCCTCATTTTTTATCCAAAGATTTAGACAGCCTCTTAAGCTTAGTTTTATCTATTAACTACACCCACCACTGTATTCACGAGGATTAATTGTGTCACACACGCCACGTAAACGTTTTGGGCAGAATTTTCTGCAAGACGAACGCATTATTCAGCAGATTGTTCAAGCGATTGCACCACGAGATAACGAAACCGTGGTTGAAATAGGCCCAGGACAAGGCGCACTGACTCAAGCCTTGCTACCTCATTGTGCAGAATTACATTTATTGGAATTAGATCGCGATCTCGTCACTATCTTACAAGGCAAATATGGGCATCTTGATACGGTTCACATTCATTCGGGCGATGCTTTGCAATTTGATTTTACCGCCTTAAAACAAGAAGGGCGTTCACTGCGCATTGTAGGCAACTTGCCTTATAACATTTCTACGCCTTTAATTTTTCATTTATTACAACAAGTCGAACAGATTGATGAAATGGTGTTTATGTTGCAAAAGGAAGTGGTGGATCGATTTGCAGCCACACCAGGATGCAAAGAGTATGGACGTTTAGCGGTCATGATGCAGTTTCATTGTGCCGTGCGGGCTTTATTTGAAGTGCCCCCCACTGCTTTTTACCCACAACCTAAAGTCGATTCAGCCGTTGTTTGCTTATATCCACACACACCACAAAACACCACTGTAGACAGTCAACTGTTAAGCCGTTTAGTGGCTCAATCTTTTGCTCAACGCCGTAAAACCTTAAGAAATAATTTAAAGGGTTTCTTAAATGAAGAAGAGATACGTGCAGCGGGCGTTGATCCAGCAGTACGTGCGGAAACTTTAACATTGGCAGAATTTATTCACTTGACCCAGGTGTGGTCGCTGCAACAGCAACAATAATTTATCTGATGTACATCATATGAAGTGATTGAACAGCTCCTTTATGGCTGAATATCCGCTTGTTTGAGCAAAGCCAATAAACGAATATTTTCTAATTGAGCTTTTTCTTTATCCATGCGCTCCTGTTCTTTTTCCGCTGTGGTTTGTTCCACCTGTGCTTGAGCTTGTTCCACCTGTGCTTGAGCTTGTTCCACCTGTGCTTGAGCTTGTTTCATCTGTGCTTGAGCATGTTCTGCTAATACTTGTGCTTTTTCTTTTTCCGTCCGTTCTGTTTCAATCACCCGTTCTAAATCTTGTAGCTCGGTCAATATATCATCTTCAATCGCCATAGCTTCTTCGACTTCTTGCTCAGCTATTGCGCGTTGTAAGCGGCGTAAAATGGGACGATAGCGTGGATCAATGTCAGTTTCGTTAATGTTTAAAATATGCTTGTCATTGCTTATCCGACTTTGATTAAATATTTGCAGCAGTTCCTCTACAGCCGTGCGTCGGTGTTCCCCTAAATGGGGGATTTGAATAATATAACTGTCATGCGTCAGACTTTCGATAAAACCTTCTTTATGTATTAAAGGTATCTGAGTGGCTAAATCACGGCTTTCTCGACGAACATGAATCACCGGTGCTGTGCTATGCTCTAAACCATGACCCAGAAAATAAACGGTGAGTAAAGGCAGCGCTTGCTTTTTATTATTCACCGTTAAGACATTATTAGGATTACGGTATTGCTCTCCTAAATAGCGTCGGAAGCGCATAATATCTGTCGCCAGTTTTGCCTTTTGTACTTCAATTAATACTTTGCGAGTCTCTCCCGCTGCATTTTGAAGGGTGGCTGCAAAATCTAAACGATACACGGTGAAATGATGAGGGTATTCTAATTTGGCACTGTGCTCTTGCGGCGTAAATACCAAGTCAACAATCTCTTCATCTAAAATAGTGGATAACAATAATTTAGCCAGTGAATTGTCATCCATTAAGTATTTAAACACTGCATCATAAATAGGATTAGCAATACGCATAAGAGTTCCTTAAGGATTTTATCAAAATTGAGGGAGAACACTGATCTCAGTGATGTTACTAAAGGGTTCTCTGGAGCCTCTTGTGAGGCATTATCAACGCATCAATGCTTGAAAATAAACTGTGTTGCTTCGTATTTTCAATCTCACCATGACTACAATATTCCAAAATGCCCTTTGCAACAAATTCAGCTAAATTCACAGGTACCGCATTTCCTATCATTTGCTCCAAGCTTGTTTTAGTGCCCTCAAACTTAAATGTTTTAGGAAATGTTTGCAGGTAACTTCTTTCAATGGTACTTAGAGGTCTTATGTCGGTTAATGGCACATGGCTAGGATCACCTGGGTGTTTTTTATAGCCGGGTGGCAATGGTCTATTCACACCTCTGACGGTTGGGCTTGGTTCATCAATAGAAAAAATGCCTCTGCGGCTATAATTACGAGGATGTCTATAATAATAATCTAAGCCTAAGCTATTTCCTAAATAATCACGGATTGTCATTGGGCTTTTATTAAGATTTTTTTCAAATATGGAGTTTAAAATATTGTTGTCTTTTCCCAAGCCGCCGATTAGAAAAAATCTTTTTCTGGCTTGTGGAACATTGCAATATTCAGCACTTAGGATGACAGCCGTTAAACCATAGCCTTGTTTTGCATATTGTTTGATAACATCCATAAGAATATGACTTTTTTTAATTCGCTCTACATTTTCCATAACAAACCATTTCGGTTTATATGCACAAACAATATTTGCAAAATGATAGGTCAGATCAGCCCGGCCTAAAGATTCATCTCTTTTGCCCGCTGAAGAAAAATCTTGGCAGGGCGGACCTCCGGCAATCATGTCAGGTCGATATTTTTTGATAATGGCAATAGCACCCTCTTCATCTGTTAAATCATGTAGATAACAAGCATGTGAAAAATTCTTGTTATATATGTCTACAGATTTATCCCAATGGTCTATCGCGGCGACAACATCTATACCTGCCTTTTCAAAGCCTAAACTCAGCCCTCCACAACCTGAAAATAAGTCAACACATTTCATTATTTAAATAGCTCTGGTGAATTATAAGGCATAGAGGACGCTCTAGGTATTGTGCTTGTCTTGCAGGCGGGTGATGGGGGCGTTCGGCATTTCTCCGGTGGATAGGGTATAAATCAGCCGATCCATGATGGAGAAAAATACTTCAACGCTGTAGCCGACTAGAAAAGCTAAGGCGAGTGGAGACAGGGATAGGGCGCTGATGTTGACGGTGCTGCCGGGGTCGGTAAACCAACCAATCGCCAGCCCTGATAAAGCCCCTAGCTGAATGCGTAAACGATAGCGAATATTCGATTCTATGTTGTAAGTTAGATGGCGGATTTCTAGCGTCAAAGTACGTAAAACATAGGCGAATGCGCCTAACAAACCATACAGCAGGGGCAGAATGTACAGTTGCAACGCTTGCAAGCCAAATTGAGCTTCTTGTAAATGAATAATTTGGTATTGCAAATTGCGCTCTAATGCAGGCAAATAATCGGCTGATTTAAGATGCTTGCCTAAGCTAGAAATACCTAAGTAGCGCCACATGAAGTTCCATTGTTTAAGCAATGCATGATTGGCTTCTAAGCGAGTATGAAACTCATCAAGTTTTCTATCCAAAGTGATTAATTCTGCATTTTCCATTAAATTTTCTGGAAGAATATCCGCTTGCAAGCGACTGCGTTCTAGTTCTAGCTGTTCGATTTTTGTCGGATAGACATTGATAATGCCGTTGATAATATGTGAACCAATTAAAGAGTAAAATTGCACCACGACTAAGATAGCCAATACCAGCAAGGTGAAACGTTGGTAAGAACTCACCGTCCGTTGCGCAATTGAATTGACCGAAGGTGGAAAAAAGCGTTTGCGCAAAAAACCTAGAAACCCGGTGTAAAAATTGTTGGGATACTGTTCTGGCAATGGATGCGTGGCTTTTAAGCTAGATACTGAGGCGGGAGCCACTGCGCGGGCGATGGCGTTAAAGGCTAACCAAAAGCGGGTTTCTACATCACTGTTCCAGTGCTGAGATTGTTGTGCATGTTTAGCCTCTACAATGGTATGAACAATGTCTTCGGGTAGTTCAAGTCCTTTTTGTGCGGCATAAGACAATAGCAGTTGAGCTTCTTGGATATGTTGAATGGGGCACATCACTTCAGAGGCGGGATGCTTTAAAGCAATATCAGTGGCATTCATAGTTCAGTGTCTCTTTTATTCGATAAAGTGGTGCGAGTCGTCGGTGCAGACTCGCACAAGCTTTTTAATTAACGTTCTAGCGAGTAGTGTAAATCCACGCCGCTATTGCCGCCGCTAGTGGCGCTTTCTACGCTGAAATGCTGGCTTAAGCGGTAGCGCATACGAAAGATATTTTCTGCATCAAATAATCCCACGCCGTAGCTGATGTACAAATCTGGGGTGAGGTATTTGCCCAGCATAAAAGTGGTTTGTTCTACGCCGCCGGAAGTGTCTAAGCCTGCGGTGTCGAGTCCTAAATCATCGCGCATGGCGCGTGACACGGCGCTGTCTTCATTTAAAGCTAAATCGCTGAGTGCTTGAGCCAGTAATTGTTGCTGATTAATGCTGCCGCCACCGCCGCCAGAAGCCGGACGACCTAACACGATGTAGGACAAAATGTTGGTTTGGTCTAAAGCAGGTTCAGAAAATAAAGTTAATTCAGGCTCTTGCGCGGTGCCGCTCACTTCGATGCCGGCCGTCACATCCGCTACCACGCGCACGGCTTGCACGTCTAATCCGGGATTTTCCACAGGCCCGCCGCTGTACAAGACATTGCCGCGTCGAATGCGTAAATCTTGTCCATAGGCTTTGTAGGTGCCGTCCAAGACGGTGATGCGCCCATTGCCGCGTAAGCCTTCATCAGGTTTGCCAAACACTTGTAAATCGCCTTGTAAGCGACCTTTGAAACCCATGCCTTTGACACTGATTTTATCGGCTAAAACAATCTGTAATTGAGTGAAAAAAGGCAAGGTGGCGGGGGCTTGTTCGGCGGTGTCTGGCACCTGTTCTTGCGAGTCTTGCACGATGACGACATCGCCTGAAGCGGACACACGTCCGCCACCGCCTTCAGTTTCAGGCGGCGTGAGCAAGGCTTCGGGAATGACGATTTTGCCCGTTAAAGCCATGCGTTTATTGCTGCCTTCAAACTGCAAATCGGGAGAGGCCAGCAACCATATTTCTGGGCTGTTCATCACTTCTAAGCGCTCGCCTTTGATATTGAGCTGTGCTTGCCAAGCTTCTGCGGCGAGAAAATCACCGTTCAAACGCAATAAACCTTCTTCCGCGCTGGAATTTTCACCCATGCGCAATTGCCCGTCTAAGTTGATCTTGCCTGCTTGATCGCCGCGTATCGCCAATTGCATATCATGAATATCTAAACCCGCTAAATCGACTTTGATGCCACCATCACGCATCCGCAATTCGCCTTCTATTGCGGGCTGGCTTAAGAAGCCGCCGAGCTTCACATCGGCTTCGATACGGCCTTTGGGTTCAGAGACTTGTGGGGCAAACACGGGTAATAAGCTGAAATCAGCAAATGTTAAGCTGACATCACCCGTGAGCGGTTGTTGTTCTGCCAAGGGTAAATGATTGAGTTTCGGTAATTTAATCTGCGCTTGCAGACCTTCTTGCTGGGGTAGACGCAGGTTTAATTGTGCGACTAAACCGCGTTCATCAATTTTTGCGGTTAATTGCGTGCCCTGATGATCGAGCAACGTCAAGGGTTTGGCATCTGGCTCGTTTAAACGCACTTGTCCCGGTGTTAGGTTCAATGCGACATCGCCGCGAATATCGCCATTTTTGCGCAATTCTGCGTCTAATTGCAGCGAAGTGACGAAATCTTGCAATTGCAGGTTTTCCGGTAAAAAAGGCTTGAGAATATCCAGGGCTAAATCATCGAGTTTGAGAGCAGCATGGGCTTCGCCCAAGCCGTTAGCCACAGCTTTCCAATCGCCTTGTAAACATAATTGGCTGGGTTTGGGCAGTTGTGTTTGAGTCCATTGCAAGCAGGTCTGTTCTAGTGACGCACGTTGTGCAGAGGCTTGCAAAGCAGCGGGTTGTTGCAGCTTGACCCGTCCCCATTGCGCATCTTTAAGCTGTAAATTTTGAATATGACCTTGCCAAGTATTCATACTCAACAGGCCACCTTTCACGTTTAATTGAGCGCTTTGCTTGGCTAACTGCGCGGTTAAATCGACCGTATGCGCTTCTGTCGTGCCCTTGGCTTGCAAACTGATGGACTCGACTTCAGTGCCAGCGGTGTTTAAGTCCTTTAATTTTAAATCCAGATGCATTTGTCCTTGCGGGGCAATATCGAGTTTCGTATCCAGTTGTAATTGCTTCAGTTGATGTGCATCAAATATTAAATTTTTGCCTTCTAACTGGGCTTGCAATGTTGGGCGGCTTAAATCACCACCGATTTTGCCCTGCCCGCTTAAGCGCCCTTGAGCTTGCGGATACAACGCTTGCAATTGCGGCGCATTCAATTGCCAATCGAGCCGCACATCGTCTTGCACTTCACCTTGTACTTGAAAATGTGCTTGTCCTGATTGCAAACGCACTTGTTTGAGACGGTAATGTGTACCTTGCGCGGCGGCATCCACCAACACCTGCAAGGGGTATTCACGCAAGCGACCCTCTAACTTCAAACCGTCCACAGCCACTTGCAAGCCGTCATCAGCGATTTCTCCTGCGCTATGAGCCTCCAGCCCCAACTGACCCGGCCAATCTTTCCACTGTGTGCCAGGATTAATGTCTTGGCTTTGCACGCGAATATCCCAGCGCGGCTGCGGTTGCCAGCCCACATCACCGCTGAGTTGCAGCCAGCCATCGAGCAATTCTCCGCGCAAACTCTCAATCTGCATGGCTTGCGTGCTGCCGGAAGCCTTGAGTTGCCAACGGCTATCCGGTGCGCCTTGGGCTTGGGCTTGCGTATCCAGCGACAACGTGTAAGCGGCGGGCGTACCCGCAAAATGCACGCTGCCTTGCGGACTGGCGGCTTGAATCTCATCCCCTTGCAAAGGCCAACGCAGCGCTTGCCAATCCACTTGTGCCGTGATCTGTGGATCGGTTTGACGCAAATCGACCGTGCCCTGCACTTGCAACTGTAAATCGGCTTCGGCTTGTTGTATGCGCAAAGAGTCTAAGCGCCATTGTTGCCAATCGTTTTCTAGGTTTTCTGCACTTAAGTCCAGCGTGAAATCACCATAGCTATCCACCTGGCTGCGCAACTGCATATTGGCTTGCAGATGTTGCAAATCCCCTTCGGCTTTAATGTGTGTGGTCATTTGCAAAGCAGGCGCGGTATTGAGAAAAGGCTGCAACACGGAATGCTGAGAATTCACGCCTTGCACGTCGATGTCGGCTTGCCAGCGTAAATCGTCTAATAATTGCTGCGCTTGTGCCTTGATGGACAAGAGGATAGGTGCGGCTTGTTTATCGCCTGTGGCTTGAAGCGTGGTGTCTAATTGCACGCTATTCGTATCGCCTTGGGCTTGAATCTTGAGCGAAATAGGCCCGGATTGCGGATGTTGTGCTTCCACATTGAGTTGGATATTCAACGCATGAGGCTGGGTTAAACCCAGTTCGGCTTGCAGTTGGGCTTTTTTAAGTTGCGCGTCTTGCACCGCCAACTGTTGCACTTGAAAATCATCAATAAAGACCTGTCCTTTTTCCGTGTGCAAAGCCAGGATGAGTTGTTTTAAATGCAGCTCGTTGGGTGGTTGATGCAAACGGAAATCTTGAATATTGATTTGATCGATAGCCACATCCAGCGGTAATTCAATGTCCGGCAACGTCATCGGCGTAGCGGTGGCGGAGGGCGGTGTAGCGGCAACGCTAGGAGACGCGCTGGTAGCGGGAGGCGGAGGCGGTGTGACATCGATCTCTTGCAGGCGCAAATGTTGAACATGCAAGCGATGCGGAGCCAGCAAATTCATATCCGCAACTAAGGAAGCTTGTTTTAAAGCCAGCATCTCATCAACAGCCAGCTCTTGCAGATTAAAATCATCCAGCAAAAAGCGGCCTTCTTCGCTGTGTGCCGCGATATGCAGATGCCCTAAATGAATTTTTTGCTCGCCTTGCTGAATATCTAAATAATTGATTTGTATATCATCCAAGAACACTTGCACGGGCAAAGCGATGTCGGGCAAGGTGGTCATGGGTGCTGTGGGTTCAGGGGCTGGGGCTGGGCTTTCCGTGACAGGTAAACTCAGTTGTAATCCATTGACATATAAGCGACTCACCTGCACTTTGCGTTTTAATAAGGCCCAAGGCTGCCAACGAAATTCAATATCTTTTAATTGTGCTTCAATGCCCGCTTGTTGATAGTGGATTTTGCGCAGTTCAAAGCCCCCCCACAAACGTCCTTCTATCTGTGTTACTTGTAATCCCGGCACAAAACTCAAGCCTAAACGCAAGGCGGCTGTGGTGCCAAATACAAAAAACAAGCTGCCCAGCAGCAGCATTAAAATCAGTAGCGCGGTCAGCAGTCGCCAGTGTCTTAACATGACAATTTTCCAGGTTAAAAGGGCTTTGAAGTGAAACAACATGCGGGATCACAAAAACGGCTATGACCGATCTGTGAAAATAGACGGAGTGCTAGCCTCCCCTCTTGTGTAGTCGGATAAAAAGACCTTCCAGGTTTTCAAAGCCTGGAAGGTCAACACAACATCTGTTGTGTCGTCGATACCTACTCGTGCGACAAGTTTACTAAACTATGTCAGTCTTAGTGTGAAGCAAAGGTGTTTTTTCGGCGCTGATCTCCTCGGCACATTGACTGAGACGCGCTGGCATTTAGCCTGCGCTCATTTATCTAGCTATAAAATGCTCTAATGCTGGTACACAACACCTCGCAATCCCTATAATGAGCCTCAATATCCAGGACACAACAGTTTCCATATGGCTTGGAAAAAAGCGCTACCCTCTTCTTACACTGTAACAAGGAGCCTGTTATGGCCATTCGTGTTGCTTTAAACCATTTGACTAAATACACCTACGACAGGGAAGTATCCATGTCACCGCAGGTGATTCGCTTGCGTCCAGCGGTACATTCTCGCACGCCTATTCATGCTTATTCTCTCAACATCGACCCTAAGCCGCATTTTATTAATTGGCTGCAAGACCCTTTTGGTAATTTTTTAGCGCGAGTGATTTTTCCAGAAAAAATTCGTGAATTCTCGGTTGAAGTGGATTTAGTCGCCGAAATGGTGACGATTAATCCTTTTGACTTTTTCTTAGAAGAAGATGCAGAGGAATATCCGTTTAAATATGATCAACAATTGCGTCGAGAACTAGCACCTTATTTGTTGATTGAAGAAGAAGGCCCGCAGTTATTGAAATGGTTGAAAACCGTTGATCGTAGCAAACGTAGAACGATTGATTTCTTGGTGGATATTAATCAATTGTTGCAAAAAGAAGTCAGTTATAACATCCGTATGGAACCCGGTGTACAAAGTTGTGAAGAGACTTTTACCAAGAAAACCGGTTCTTGCCGTGATTCGGCCTGGTTATTAGTGCAGGCTTTACGGCATCTTGGCTTAGCCGCGCGTTTTGTGTCGGGCTATTTGGTGCAACTGACAGCGGATGTGAAATCCTTGGATGGCCCTTCGGGCCCAGAAGCAGATTTCACCGATTTACACGCCTGGACTGAGGTGTATTTGCCGGGTGCAGGTTGGGTGGGCATGGATCCGACTTCCGGTTTGTTTGCCAGTGAAGGACATATTCCGCTGGCCGCGAGTCCGAGTCCTTTAAGTGCCGCCGCCATTAGTGGTGCGACGGATAAGTGTAAAGTGGAGTTTTATTACCACAATGAAGTTAAGCGCATTCACGAAGACCCGCGTGTGACGAAGCCTTATACAGACACGCAATGGGGATTTATTCATGCGCTGGGGGATAAGGTTGATAAAGAATTAGAGGCATTGGATGTCCGCCTAACAATGGGCGGCGAGCCGACCTTTGTGTCAGTCGATGATATGGAAGGTGAAGAATGGAATACAGCCGCATTGGGTACTAAAAAACGTGAACTTGCGGGTGATTTATTACATCGTTTACGAGATCGCTTTGCCCCCGGCAGCGTGCTGCATTATGGACAAGGCAAATGGTATCCCGGCGAACCTTTACCGCGTTGGGCGTTGACCTGTTACTGGCGGTTTGACGGGCATCCCGTATGGAATCAGGTGAAATATTTAGCCGATGAACAGCAAACTTATCGCTTTGATGACACGGATGCTCGCCGCTTTCTGAATGTCTTAGCCCACCGTTTGGGCGTGAACATGAAGAATGTGATACCCGCTTATGAAGACGTGTATTACAGCTTGTGGCAAGAAGGTTGTTTGCCAGCCAATGTTGATCCGCTAAAAGCGGATTTGAAAGACGACAAAGAGCGGCAGCGCTTGGCAGCGCAATTAGAAGCGGGCTTAGGCACAGTGGCAGGTTATGTGTTGCCTTTGGGTTGGCATTTTAACCACGGTCATGGCGGTTGGCGCAGCAGTGCGTGGCCGATGCGCCGCGAGCATTTATACCTGACACCAGGGGATTCTCCGTTAGGTTTGCGTTTGCCCTTGGAGTCCTTGCCTTGGGTTGAACCAGAGCAGCGTGACAAGCTCGAAAATGAGCGCAGCTTATTTGAGGATATGCCTGAATTATCAGATAGTTATTCTGGTAGCGATCATGAGAAAAATGCACGCTATGCCGCAGAATATTATCGTCAGGATAAAGTGGGCGAAGTGGCGCGGCAGTATAGCCATAGTGTGAAAGAAGTGCCTTTGCACCCAGAGATCCATCAGCAACAAGTCGATTATGATGATGATTTAAGCGACATCGTTCACACCGCGATCAGCGTACAAGTGCGCAACGGCGCTTTATATGTGTTTTTGCCGCCCGTCACGCATTTAGAACATTGGTTAGACTTGTTGGCGAAAATTGAAGCCACGGCTGAAGAGTTGGATATGCCCGTTTATTTGGAAGGCTATGAACCGCCATCCGATTGGCGGTTGCGCAAGTTCTCTGTGACGCCTGATCCAGGCGTGATTGAAGTCAATATTCAACCTGCACGGACTTGGGATGAGTTGGTTTACAACACTGAAACCCTGTATGAAGAAGCGCATTACACACGCCTAGGCGCGGAAAAATTCATGCTGGATGGTCGTCACACAGGCACGGGCGGCGGTAATCACGTCACTTTGGGCGGACAAACCCCAGCGGACAGCCCGATGCTGCGCCGCCCCGATTTGCTCGGCAGCATGTTGACCTATTGGCAGCATCATCCCAGTTTGTCCTACCTGTTTTCGGGCATGTTCATAGGTCCTACCAGCCAAGCGCCACGCATCGACGAAGCCCGCAACGAGTCTTTGTACGAGTTGGAAATCGCGCTGCAACAACTGCCTGCGGGTGAAGTGCCACAGCCTTGGTTGGTGGATCGCGTATTTCGCCATTTATTGGTGGATTTAACTGGAAACACGCATCGTGCAGAATTTTGCATTGACAAGCTCTACTCCCCCGATTCGAGCACGGGACGCTTAGGCATTGTTGAAATGCGAGCATTTGAAATGCCGCCTCATGCACGCATGAGTTTGATGCAAATGCTGTTATTGCGGGCTTTGATTATTCGTTTCTGGAAACAGCCGTACCGCCATGACCTCGTGCGCTGGGGCACAGAATTACACGACCGCTGGATGTTGCCGCATTTTGTACGCGCCGATATGAAAGAAGTGGTGGAAGATTTGCGCGAGCAAGGCTATGAGTTCTTATTAGAATGGTTTGAGCCGTTCTTAGAATTCCGTTTTCCCCATTATGGTGAATTAAGCGTGGGTGACATTCACCTAGAACTGCGCATGGCGATAGAACCTTGGCATGTGCTGGGTGAAGAAAGCAGTAATGTCGGCACCGCACGATTTGTCGATTCTTCAGTGGAACGTGTGCAAGTCAAGGTCACGGGCTTAACCGATTCTCGCTATGTGGTGGCTTGTAATGGACGGCGCGTTCCCCTGCACAACACAGGCACTCAAGGCGAATACGTTGCAGGCGTGCGCTACCGTGCTTGGCAACCACCTTCAGCTCTGCATCCCGGTATTCCGGTGCATGTGCCCTTGGTGTTTGACATCATTGATACTTGGAACGGTCGTTCCATCGGGGGTTGTAGTTACCACGTCGCCCATCCCGGCGGACGCGGTTACGACATCTTCCCAGTCAATGCGTATGAAGCAGAAACCCGCCGCGTGTCGCGTTTTTATGAATTTGGACATACACCGGATGTGGTGGAAGTGCCGCCAGAGATGCAGAGCTTAAGTGGTTTCATTCCTGACGCGCATCCTAAAGGCCCGATGTCACCGCCTCCAGAAGAACATAATCCAGAATATCCTTATACTTTGGATTTAAGACGAGAACGGACAGTAGTCTAAGTCACACAAAAAAGGGCTTAAGCGCAGCAATCTGCGCTTAAGCCCTTTTTTTCCTCTCAGTATTAAACTTTTTCAGTCCCTTTCCACTGCTACTCAATCCCTCTAATCTTTGACTTCCTCTACTTTAAAAGACACCGTGCGTTGTTTTAAATTGGCACTGCGTTCTCCAAAACGAATGGTGTCTGGCATTTGAATATGCAGCATGGTCTGCGGCACGCCTAACGCTTGCAGGCGGTGTTTTAGAACATTAGCCCGTGCGCGACTAAGTGCGCTGTTTTGTTCAAGGCTACCTAAACCATCGGTATATCCAGTTAAAACGACTTTTAATGGCGTTTCTAAACCCGCATTGAGGGTCGCCAGCGTGCGGATTTTTTTCGCCAATTGTCTGAGGGCGCGTTGTTGGCGGGATTCAAGTCCAACATTGTCACTAAAACGTATTTGGGCTTGATCAATCTCATCGCGCAAGCGTGTGCGCTGTTCGGCATCTTGGTCTTGTAAGCTACTGGCATCAATGGCTTTAATGCCGTCTAATGTTTGCGCCGCCTCCATCATATGTTGAATCTCTAGCAAGCGGGCACTGCCGCTGAAGATTAAGGTGCGGTATTGAACTTGTAATTGCACGCTGTCAGGTATTTTCAACAGGGATTGAGCTTGTGCTAAGAGCAAAGCATCTTGGCTTTGCAATTCATCCTCTTGGCGCTGTTCTATGCCTTCAATTTGAGCAGTGTGCAGTACTTCTTCTAGCCAGCGTTGTCCGGCTACGCCCGACACCTGCAAAACACCTTCTTCAACGCTTAATGTCACGGTATCCGGCGGTTGTAATTGGGCTTGAGCACGCGCTAATAAGATAGCGTCGGTGGATTGTAAAGCGCTGGCATCTACTTGATTAATGCCCGCTACAGAGGAAGCACGCAGGGCTTTTTCCAGCCAACGCGGTGACGCATGACCGCTGAGATGTAACACATTACCCTGGATATCGAGCTTAACGGTCGGGGGCAACGGCGCGAGATATTGAGCGACTCGCTGCCGTACAAATTCGGGAGTTAAATCTTGGTAATTGCGCCATTGCATACGCACTTTATGCACCTGCATTTGCTCGGCGATGGTGTCTGGAGAGACTGCCAGTGGATCGCGCATCCCATTGATAAAACGTTGATTATTTTCCACACCCGAAGACACCACAATAATACCAGGGGTGTTGTTAAGGGCTTTTAAGAAAGCCTCGAATGCCCCCTGGGTTTGTTGCCAATAAGCATCATTTTCCACCAATTGACTCACATCTAATTCACTCAAACCTGCCAGCATAGGCGCGTTGTTTTGCACGCGATGAATCCAATTGCGCTCGGCATGTCCACTTAATATCAGCTTGCGCCCCTGCCATTGCACCTCTACCGTGTCAGGCGCACGCAGCCAACGTTGAGCTTGTTCCTGTAAACGTTGTTCAACAAAAGCCGGAGCCATGTCTTGATAGATTTGCCAATGCGTTTGAACTTCAAGCGCAGAAAAGTCTACTTCTTGTGCAAGAGTTTGAGCATCGCGGGCTAATTCATCGCGCAAACCTCTAAGATAGAGTTGTTGATCATCATAATGACTGTCAGTGAGAATAATCCCCGGTTCTATTTTCAAAGCCTGTAGATATTTTTCAACCTGTTTCCCTAATACATGGGCTTGCCAGTGTTGGTATCCCAACCAACCACCTATGCCGAATAAGAGGGACACAATCAATATGAGCAGCGGAGAAAAACGCGATTTTTTCTTGCCTGTTTCAGGTTCAACTTCTTCCACTCGCATGGCTTTTTGTAAAAGTGGACGACAATCATCTAAGGTGCTGCTATCACCATCAAAATTTTCTAAAGTGCGTCCATAACGCGCGTGCATGAGTTCTAATAAAGAGCGCATCGTGCCACGAAAAGCATAAGGCGCAGAACCCCGCATTACACAGGCTAATACCGCATACGGCCCACGTTCTAGCCAGACAGTGAAATCACCAATATCTACGCTATCAAGTTCTTCTTTTTTAGAGGTGGAAAAGGAATCTCGAATGAAATCTTGAATCGCGGTCAACATGCCAGAAACAGCATCACTATCACCGACTTCAATAGTCTCTAAATGTAAATGTTGAATCAGTAAGCCGCTGTCTCGGTGAATTAAGAACACTTGCTCGACACGATAAATGAGCGTTTTTTGTAAAACGATTTCACCAAAAGGTCGCCCAGTGCGTAGAGCTTCTAAACGCCATGCCATGCCTTGCGCTGATAAGCTACGTTCAACAGTACGATTAATATTTTGAATTAAGCCTTTAATGGATTCATTAATCGACTTACGAATGGCAGGCCCCATAATAGGGAATAAAGCATTGGCTAAGCTGTGTGGGTCATCACTGATGGATTCCCGCAGAGAACGTTCTACAGGGCCTTTTAAGGAAGCGCTGAGTTCTTCAACATCGACTTTTAATTTATCAACGGTGTCTACAGATACCGCTTGTTCAACTTGTAATTCACTGGCTTTACGAATAGCGACGGGTAAGATATGCGCCAATTCACTGGTGCGCTTATCTATGTCATTCATTTCATGTTCAAAAGTGTGTAATTTATTTAACAGCCGTTTTTCTTGTTGTTTAAGTTGAGTGATTAAACCTTTCCAATCACGTTGTTCAAGCACTTGCACGCGCTCGCCGAGTGCGTCCGTTTGGTCTTGAGTGACTTGGACAAACTCACGAATGGATTTAAAGGAATCAGCAATGGCTTTACGCAGAGGTTGTGACATAACATTCAACAACGGTTTGGCAAATTTTAAAGGCTCGGCTTTAAATGAGCTTTCAACACAGTTTTCCACCGAACTTTGCAGGGCTTTTTGTAAGGGTTCGGGGCTGTGCTGAGTGAGCAGGTGAATAGCCTGTGGTAACACTTCAGCGGTTTCATGGGTACGCTGCTGAGGATCATTTAAGCGCAGGTCAAGCTTATTTAAGCGCTCCTGTTCTTCCTGTAACAACAATTGACGCAACTGAGTGTATTCATCCATGAGTGGGAAAGGTTCTAAGCAAGCGTGATAGAAATACTCTCAAGCATTGGTGAGAGTATTCCTTAACGTATAGGATTAACTATTCAGCGTTGAAATCTTTATTCAAACGCACGGCAAACTCGGTAAAGAAAGACGCTAAATCGCTGCGATTGACTTTACCTTCTTGCAATTGCGACACTTCTTGTTTCATTATGGTCATGACATTATCATTTTGTTGGCGCAATTGAGTATTGATTTCCTGAAACTTATTGTGCATGTGTTGGCGCAATTGTTTCATATCCTTGGAAAACAACTCATCTAATTGAGTCATACGGTTATTTAGTTCATTTTTCAAGGTGCTGATTTCTTGCTGAAGCTCTTGATACATGCTTTGGCGATCTTGGCGTTCTACTTTAAGCTTATCGCCTAAACTATCCAGTTCGCTATTGAGCATTTCTTCTAAGGCGCGAATGCGTTGCCCCAGGTCTTCACGTAGGTGTGCGTTTTCATTACTAAAGCGATCTTCAACACGTTTGAAACGTTTTTCATAATCGCGCATTTGTCCGCCAAACAAGATGTCGCGGATTTTGTCTACATTGCCACCCGTGGCGGCTGCGTCATCATTAGCTTCAGGCGATGTTTCATTCATACCGTCTTCCTGTAAACTATTTTCTGCGGCACGCAATTGTGAATCTAAAGAACTAACGGCTGCCAGATAGGGGGCGTTTGAATCGTTACTCATGAGGGTTCTCCTTATGATGCTGAATACCTAGTCAATGTCTTGTTTCAAGAGTATACCCATTCATCAGACGTAGCTAGGTGGTAACAAAATATGTGAATGGCGGTGACAGGGATTTTCAAGGGCGGCGTGAGAATCCTAAATGCGGCCGCTCATGGGACACTTCGTTCTGCGATAATACCTGTGTTTTATGCTGCTGGTGCTATTCTTCATGTCTAAAATAACCTGAAGCTTATGAATAGACTTGTTGCAAGGGGTCTTCATCGACTGCAAAGGCGTGGATTTTGGCCTGTTTTTCCGCTTTTTCTCAACCAATAGCCTGCTATTCGCCTCAAAAAACCGAAAAAACAGCCTCAAAACCACACCTTTTCGCTACGATGCCTACCCCTCACAATAAGTCTAATATTGTACTTTTAAAACCTCACTCACACCAAACTTTGTGACATTATTTTTCCATGAAAAAATTGATTATCGGACTCATTTTTATTGCATTGGTCAGCCTATTGATCATGACTCAATATCCGCCTTCGCCCGTGCTCACACACTTGCAAGGCTCTACGATGGGCACCACCTACAGCGTTCAAATGGTGGATATGCCTTCCGCGATAAACAGCCAATCACTACATCAAGATTTAAAACGCTTGCTCAGCGATATTAACGGGCTGATGTCTACTTATCAAAAAGATTCTGAGCTATCGCGTTTTAACCAAAATACTTCCACTGATTGGGTAGAAGTCTCGCCTGCCTTGTTGTATGTCGTTGATAGCGCGTTGCAATTCAGCCAGCGCAGCCAGGGCGCATTTGACATCACCGTTGGGCCTTTAGTGAATCTATGGGGATTTGGGCCTGCGGTTAAAGCCCAGCAAATCCCCAGTGCTAACGATATTGCTACAGCTAAAACCCGCACGGGTTATCAACACCTTAAAATACGCCATGATCCACCCGCTTTAAAAAAAGCCCGTGCCGATTTATATATGGATTTATCCGCCATTGCTAAAGGTTATGCCGTGGACAAAATCGCAGAATATCTCGAAAAACAAGGTATTCAGCATTATTTGGTGGATATTGGTGGAGAGCTGCATACTTCTGGACATAATGCCGAGCACCACACCTGGCGTGTAGCGATTGAGCAACCGACACCAGGATTGCGAGCTGTACAAAAAATAGTCGAGGCTCAGGATATGGGGGTGGCTACTTCGGGCAGCTATCGCAATTTTTTTCAATTACAAGGGCAGCGTTTTTCCCATACGATTGATCCACACACCGGATGGCCTGTGAAACATCGTTTGGTATCCACCACGGTGTTACATAGCGATACGATGCACGCCGATGCTTGGGCCACCACTTTTATGGTCTTAGGTATGAAACAAGCGTTAATCATTGCAGAACAAGAAAAACTGGCAGTTTTTTTATTAGAAGATACCGACACGGGGGTTGTTGAACATTATTCCAGTGCATTTGCGTCTTTATTGATTCAGGAAAAACATCATGCAGGAGATTGAAATCAGGTTAGGCTCTGTTGATATGTGGATGACGGCGGTTGAACATTTAAATCACCGTGCTCACAAGAGAGCAGATTGACATTGTTTTTATTTCACCGGTGTATTCAATATTCATCCACCTGGATATTCAGCCTCTTACTCATATTCTTAAGCAGTATGAGTTGTCTGAATGCCCAAGTCGTGATCAGCAAAGAATATCAACTGAAAGCCGCTTTTGTGTATAACTTAGCGCGGATGGTGGAATGGCCGGAAGAAGCCTTTAAAGCGACGGATAATGAACTGTTGATATGCTTGCTGGGCGAGGATAATTTTGGTGACACTTTCGATGATATTCGCCATAAGCAAGTACGCGGGCATCCCATTCAAGTACATTATTACGACACTTTGCCTGATGAAGAGGTGTTCTCTCATTGCCATTTGCTGTTCATACAACGTTCAGAAAGCGAACACCTGGTCAACCATCTATCTCAATTAAGCCCCCACCCCATACTCACCGTATCAGACATTGAGCTATTTGCAGAGCGTGGTGGAATGGTCAATCTCACCACCCGTCATGCTCGCATCCGTTTGGAAATCAATCGTAATGCCGCTCAACAATCAGGGCTACATATTAGCGCCCGTCTACTGGCCTTAGCGCGTTTAGTCGAGACCCTTGAATAAGAGTATCTTCACCTGACACGCACACAGCATGAAGCATATGAGGTGAGTAAACATATCGTCTCCATAAAAACATACCAGATTTCAATTTTGGTCATTCATTCATGTTGAAATATGTGATGTAAAGGATAAAAAGATTAGGCTACCTGATACACAATATGCACTCACATAAAAGAATGTCCGTTTATCATTTATTGGAAGGGTATTGCAGACAGTGCGCGATATGATTCATAGCGGTCGATTCAAAAAAGCTCATCGGGTTAATAGACTTGTTGCAAGGGGTATTCATCAACTGCAAAGTGGACTTTGGCCTGTTTTTCCGCTTTTTCTCAACAAATACCCCGCTATTCGCCTCAAAAAACCGAAAAACCTGACCAAAAGGGCGGATTTGCAGCCGATTATCCCGTTTTCGTATAGGCTCTTAAGACGGCATAAAAAGCAGTGTTTTTAGCGGGTGACTCCTTAAGTGAATGGCTGTGGGGCTATAGGGATGCCGCTCCGTTGGGACGAAACATCCTTCACTAAATGGCAGTGATGCGGCGCATGGAAACCTGTTAAATAGACCCCTGATACGTTTCTCTGCACAGATGGCGTAAACATACGTTCATCCATTGCTTTTATAAGTATCTGGGGTAATATTGCCCCCATTTATACGGTTTACAAAAATTTACAAAAGAAAATCCTGAGTGGGTGTGAGGAGCGTCATTAATTTACTCCCTTCACACAGACATTCCAAAGTCTATACAAAGGTCAAACATCGTAGCGAAAAGTCCCTCTTATAAATAAAGACCTATGTCATACAAAAGCGGGACCGCTAACGATAATAACCCCTCCCCAGTGAGACCATCAGCTTGCTGTCAATAGACTTAAGAACCTATACGAAGATGGGGAATCGAAGCGAAAATTCGCCATTTTGAGGCGGGTTTTTCGATTTTTTAAGGCGAATAGCGCGCTATTTAACGAAAAAAAGCGGAAAACCTGACCAAAAGGGCGGGTTTGCAGCCGATGATCCTGTTTTCGTATAGGCTCTTAAAAGTGATGCAAAGTCTCTTTTCAAGGTCAGCGCATGACATGAGTGACCTGTCTACTCATACCCACTTTTACGGCATCCCTGCACGCCTGGGAGCCTCACTCAAGGGAAAATCCATATCATGACTAGTTCCAAGCGTTCCAACCCCCTTAGCCCTGATTTGCAAAAAATCAGCGAAGCTCGCCATTACGATCCATTTAGCGTGTTAGGCCGTCACCAACAAAAAAAAACCGTCACCGTGCGCGCACATTTGCCGTTTGCTGACAGCGCCCGCATCATGCCCGGCGCGCTTAAATTAAAACGCCTACCCGACACCGATATCTTTGAATGGCAAGGCTCTGCCAGCCAGGTAGAAAAACATTATCAACTGAGCTGGATCGACGCAGAAGGGCACACACACACCGACTACGATCCCTATTGTTTTGACACACAGCTCTCCGATTTTGACCTCCACCTCTTCGCCGAAGGCAAACACTGGCACGTTTATCGTTTCCTCGGCGCACGTCTAAAAACCGTCAACGACATCGACGGCGTACTGTTCGCCGTCTGGGCACCCAATGCCAAGCGCGTCAGCGTGGTCGGGGATTTTAATCACTGGGACGGGCGCTGTCATCCCATGCGCGTGCATGGCTCAGGCGTGTGGGAACTCTTCATACCCGGCCTACCCGCAAGCACCCTCTACAAATTTGAAGTCCGTGCAGGCAACGGCGACATCCTCCTAAAAACCGATCCCTACGGGCGATCCTTTGAACTTCGCCCCGATACCGCCTCCATCGTCTTAGACGATGCCGACTACGACTGGCAAGATGCCGAATGGCTCAAACACCGCGAGCAAAAAGACTGGCTTCACACTCCCATGTCCGTGTACGAAGTCCATCTCGGCTCCTGGCAACGCGACGAAGACGATGGCTTCCTCAACTATCGAGAACTCGCCAAACGCCTGGTCGATTACGTCAAAGACATGGGCTTTAGCCACATTGAACTTCTGCCCGTCACCGAACACCCCTTTGACGGCTCCTGGGGCTACCAAACCACCGGCTACTACGCTCCCACCAGCCGCTTCGGCAGCCCCGACGACTTCCGCTACTTCGTCAACTACTGCCACCAACATGGAGTCGGTGTCTTTCTCGACTGGGTACCCGCCCACTTCCCCAAAGACGCACACGGACTCGCCCGCTTCGACGGCACCGCCCTCTACGAACACGAAGACCCCCGCAAAGGCGAACACCTCGATTGGTCCACCCTCATCTACAACTACAGCCGCCACGAAGTCAAAAACTTCCTCCTCTCCAGCGCCCTCTTCTGGCTAGAAGAACTCCACCTTGACGGACTCCGAGTCGATGCCGTCGCCTCCATGCTCTACCTCGACTACTCCCGTGAAGACTGGATACCCAACGAATACGGCGGACGCGAAAACCTCGAAGCCATTGAATTCCTCCGCGAACTCAACAGCGTCAGCCTCAGCGAACACCCCGGCACCCTCATCATGGCTGAAGAATCCACCTCCTGGCCCCAAGTCACCCGCCCCATCTGGCTCGGCGGACTCGGCTTCTCCATGAAATGGAACATGGGCTGGATGAACGACACCCTAAGCTACATCAGCCACGACCCCATACACCGCAAATACCACCACGACATGCTCACCTTCAGCATGCTCTACGCCTTCACCGAAAACTTCCTCCTGCCCTTCTCGCATGACGAAGTAGTACATGGCAAAGGCTCCATGCTCTACAAAATGCCCGGCGACGAATGGCGACGCTTTGCCAACCTACGCCTCCTCTACACCTACATGTTCACCCACCCCGGCAAAAAACTCCTCTTCATGGGCACCGAATTTGGACAAGGCAACGAATGGAACGCCGACACCGTGCTCGACTGGTACGTACTCGACTACCCACTACACAAAGGACTCAAAGCCCTCGTCAAAGACCTCAACCACCTCTACCACAACACCCCCGCCCTCTATCAATACGAATTTGAATGGAACGGATTTGAATGGATCGACTGCCACGATGCCGAACAATCCATCCTCAGCTACCTGCGCAAAAACGACCACGAATGCGTCATCGTCATCATCAACTACACCCCCGTGCCGCGAGAACACTACCGCATAGGCGTGCCCGATGCCGGAGACTACAAAGAAATCTTCAACTCCGACTCCACCTACTACGGCGGCAGCAACATGGGCAACGGCATGGGCGCACTCACAGCCGAAGACAAACCCTGGATGGAACGCCCCCACTCCCTCTCCCTCACCATACCGCCCCTCGCCGCCATCGTCCTACAAAGCGTCGCCACCCCAGAGGAAGACACCCCCCCCGTAGCCCTCATCCCATGAGCCACACCCGCATCAAAATCTGCGGCATCACCCGCATCACCGATGCTCAAGCCGTCGCCCACAGCGGAGCCGACGCGCTAGGGCTTGTGTTCTATGCCAAAAGCCCACGGGCCGTAGACATCCCACAAGCCCAGCGCATCATCCGCAGCCTCCCCCCCTTCATCACCACCGTCGGACTCTTCGTCAACGCCGAACCCGCCTACATACAACAAGTGATCGACCAAGTAGGCATCGACCTTCTACAATTTCACGGCGCAGAAAGCCCCGCCGACTGCCAACAATACACCCGCCCCTACATCAAAGCCCTGCGCATGTCACCGACACTCCAGCTAGAACAAGTCGCCCAAGACTACGCCAGCGCCCAAGGACTCCTCCTCGACACCTACGTTAAAGGCACACCCGGCGGCACCGGGCAAGCCTTTGACTGGACCACCATCCCCCCCCAGCTCGCCCCCAGCATCATCCTCGCAGGCGGACTCACCCCCCACAACGCCGCACAAGCCATACAACACATCCACCCCTACGCCCTCGATGTCAGCGGCGGCGTAGAAGCCCAAAAAGGCATCAAAGACACACAAAAAATTCAAGCCTTCATACAAGCTGCCAAGCAAGCCGACCTCGAAAACCAAGCGTCACCGCCCATAAAAAGCTGAAATATTTGCCCCCTAGTTGGTAGAATGCCCCCAAGCTTCCAGCGCAAATCCGTAAGTCACTGAAAAGCAAGCACAACAGGCTCTTTAGAAAATTGCAAAAAGTAACGATTTATTTGGTACAATTTAACCGATTGATTTCTTGGTTCAAAATCATGAGGTTACATTTAGTATGTTCCCCACGCCTGTGGGGATGAACCGCGGGAAAAACTTCTGTGATGGCCTCATTAGAGATGTTCCCCACGCCTGTGGGGATGAACCGTGTGTTATCCACCCGTGTTAATACGATTAAAGATGTTCCCCACGCCTGTGGGGATGAACCGCCTGATGATCTCTGTCGCTTCAGTCTCGGTTAATGTTCCCCACGCCTGTGGGGATGAACCGAATTGGGGGCAAAAGCTGCCAACAAGGAAAAAATGTTCCCCACGCCTGTGGGGATGAACCGTCGTTTTTTTGATTTAGACGTGGATGAATGCAATGTTCCCCACGCCTGTGGGGATGAACCGGCTGCATAACTGCCACTACTGAGCGTGGACAAATGTTCCCCACGCCTGTGGGGATGAACCGGTAGTCCGGTTAAATTTTGGCTTGCGCCCGCGTATGTTCCCCACGCCTGTGGGGATGAACCTGTCTGGGTTATTTGACGGCGGGCAGTTGCCTGATGTTCCCCACGCCTGTGGGGATGAACCGCTGTGCTTGAGCACGTTTAATTCGGTCTGGTGTATGTTCCCCACGCCTGTGGGGATGAACCGACAACACGGGCGGGTTTTGTGTCGCCAGTAAAATGTTCCCCACGCCTGTGGGGATGAACCGCCATGCAATGGGGCGTTGAACATGAATTGGAGATGTTCCCCACGCCTGTGGGGATGAACCGCCCTATTGGTTAATTGTGATTGACAGCGTTCAATGTTCCCCACGCCTGTGGGGATGAACCGGAGCGGTCTACAGGATTTTTGACCAATATATTATGTTCCCCACGCCTGTGGGGATGAACCGCATGGGGTTGGTTCATTTAATTTAATTATGTTCCCCACGCCTGTGGGGATGAACCGACAGATACAGACAACAAACCAGCAGAATCTACATGTTCCCCACGCCTGTGGGGATGAACCGACGCTTACAGATAACTATAGAGGAAATAAATCAGTTATACGATAGACCTGGCAGGTTTTTGAAACCTGCCAGGTCTTAACCACGATGCTCCAGTACAACTGAAATAATATCCCTATAGATGTTCTCTCGTTCCCAAGTGCCGAGGCTGTAAAAGAACTCCCAAAAATGCCATTTTTTCGCTCGTAAGTCATTGATTCTTCATTGTCGAATACGGCAAAACTGAGGTTCTTTTACAAGCTCGTCACTTGGGAATGCAGCCTTGACCGCGTTGCGGTCTGTACCACAACAGCCAGGTAGGGTGGGCAAAATCCAGCCTCATCATTGATTCAAAACACTCAATGTCCCATGGGTTTTGCCCACCATTCGATATTCCAACCCTCTCCGAATGGTGGGCACGCCGTGGTCGTTTTGTGTTCTTTACCCAAATCATGGACGGCTTTTGCCCACCCTACACGGCTGACGTAGACTCTCCAGCGTGTCGCTTTGCGCCACAACGACGCAGAGCGTCGCAGCCTGTATTCCCACGCTCTGCGTCACTGCCATTCAGTGAAGCCCCAAAGGGGCGACATCTATATAGCCAGGGGCAACGCCCCTGGAATATGAGAGAAAAAACTCAGAGCCTATACGAAGATGGGGAATCGAAGTGAAAATTCGCTATTTTGAGGCAGGTTTTTCGGTTTTTTAAGGTGAATAGCGGGCGTGTAACGAAAAAAAGCGGAAAATCTGACCAAAAGGGCGGATTTGCAGCCGATTATCCCGTTTTCGTATAGGCTCTCAGCTCTGAAAGGGCGACATATTCGCTCTATCCATCCCCCAGGGCGATGCCCTGGGCTGTATCAATCACGCCCCAAAGGGGCTAAAAATGCTTCACTGAATGGTAGTGATGAAGACCGTGGGAACGAGGGGGTTAAGCAGATGATGGCTTCCATCCCAACTTCAAACCAAACCGCTGTGCCAGCACCTCATAGCGTTGTTTGATCGCTTCCGGCGGTTTTTCCAGTTCTTGTGCCGCTCGTTCAATGCGGCTGGGCGAGATGATGGCTTGCGGGTCTAGCCCAGGTGCTACCGCATCCAAATCTCTGGACAACAACGTGCGGTCAAGCTCGTCCTCGCAGCTTTGCGCCAGCCCTTGCAGTGCGGCGCGGCGCAGGTCTTCATCTTCGTCCTGCCAATAAGACCGCAGCACCGCCAAGCCACGAGCGTCACCGATTTGACCCAAAGCATACGCCGCCGCCCGCCACAGGTCTTCATCCTTCTGGACATCTTGTAGGCATTGCAGCAGAGCATCCACGGCGCGAGCGTCGCCGATTTGACCCAAAGCATACGCCGCCGCCCGCCGTAGGTCTTTATCCTCTTGGGCATTTTGCAGACATTGCAGCAGGGTATCCACGGCGCGAGCGTCACCGATTTGACCCAAAGCATACGCCACCGCCTGCCGCCGGTCTTTATTCTCTTGGGCATCTTGCAGGCATGGCAGCAGAGCCTCCACGGCGCGAGTGTCACCGATTTGACCTAAAGCCTTCGCCGCCTCTTGCCGCAGGTCTTTATCCTCTTGAGCATCTTGCAGGCATGGCAGCAGAGCATCCACGGCGCGAGCGTCGCCGATTTGACCCAAAGCATACGCCGCCGCCCACCGCAAGTCTTTATCCTCTTGGGCATCTTGCAAGCATTGCAGCAGAGCATCCACAGCGCGAGCGTCGCCGATCTTCCCTAAAGCCTGGATAATGCTGCGGCGGGTGTTGGTCGGAACTTGTGGCAGGTGCAACAGCAAGGCATCAACTGCCAGTGCGGTGCGTTCATTTTTGAAAATCAGAGTCAAAAAGTGCAATGCCTCGCTGTCACAGGCTGGATTGGCAGCCACCGCCAGCAATTGCACCAGTTGTTCTGGCGTGGGATGCCAGACAGGTTCTCTTTCTTTGCCATGCCCACCATTCAGCCAATATAAGGCAAATGCCGCCGCGTGGCTCAGTGCCACACCACCAGATAGCTTTTGAATCAGCGCGTCCGTCATGCCAGGCACTTGGCAGTTTTTGCCGTGAAAAGCCAAGCTCATCACGGTTAAGGCAAGGGCGGCGGTCTCGCGTTCATTACAGTCTAGCAGGCATTCCGCCTGGGTACTCAGCCAAGCGGTGAAAGTGCTTTCTTCCGTCGGTGCTTGTGCCGTTCGTACCATTGCGTAAAGCCCACCAGAATAGCTGCGTTTATCTACCTCATGCCGGAAAAAGTCATCCAGCAAGCATTCGCTCAAATCTCCCGCCCAACGCGAGTCCGCCAGTTCCATCGCCGCCGCGTCTAAGCTGGTGCGGTTATTTCCCAGTCCATCACCTACGCCCACCTGCACCGCTAGCGTCTGTACCACTGCCCGCGCCACCGCCGCGCTGACATTCGGCTCGTCGGCCAGACACAACGCCGCTTGTACCGCACGGGCGCGGGCGGTGTTGGTTTCTCCTTCCAGAGGATGCAAAATCGCCGACAGCGCCGCGTCCACTGCGTCGTCATTGCAGGCCGCCAGACACAGGCGCAGTGCCTCGCGCCAGTTTTCGACCACGGCGAATTCTGTTCGGCCATATACTTTAGTTTTAATTTCTTTCACCAGCCCCGCCAGCGGCGCAATCACTTCGGCGAGAGATTTATCCTTGTCGCGGTTGTGGTAGTGCCCTTGCACCAGTGCCGTACCCGCCAGGTATTCTTGAAACGTCAGGTGGCGGAATTCGTACACGGGCACGCTGTGACCGTTGTGCCGGACGTGACCGCTTTGAATCAACAACCCCGTGCGGGATTCCAGCAGGCGCAAAAAGGCTTCCGGGCTGTGTTGTTGCAGGGTGTGGATATTCGGATACTCCGCCCGTGCTTGGCACAGGTATTCCAGCACTTCATCCTCGCGCACCTGTTGCACACCGCGCTCGCACAGCGCGTGAGCCAGATATTCCAGTTGTGGCAACGCCTCGCGCGGGTCTAGCGGGGTATCCACCTCGCGCCGCCAGTTGAGTAGCACTTCCACGGCTTTGTTATACAAATCCACCCGACGTTGCGGTAAGCGTCCAATTTTGCGCTTGATTAAAGCCATAGTGGTGAGCAGCATGGGGTTGCCCGTGAGTCGCTCGATGCGGTCGCTGCTGTGGATGTCGCGCATCAAGTCCGCCGCCGCTTCCGCCACGGGTTTACTCTTTTCGGTCAGCTCGCACCAACGCTGAGCGAATTCGTCTTTGTCTGCTTTCGACAAATCCGCCACGGTGAGGTGCTCGAACCCGCTGCGGATGCGGTAGCCCATTTCGCGGTAGCCGACGATGCGCGATGTCACCACGATGGGCGCATCGGGAAAAAACAGATGAATTTTTTCTAGGTCTTTGGCAAAACGCACCCGCGCTGCTGGGTCGGTGATTTCGTCCAGGCCGTCTACCAGCAGCAAAGCTTGCCCCTGTTCCAGCTTACTGCGCAGCAGTTCGCGCAAGGCATCGCATTCGGTCTCGCTCAATTGTGCTTTGCGCAGACTGTGACGCAGCATGTCATCAAGGATACCGCTGCTGTCTGGCGGCAAATCACGGCAGCGAATCAATATGGGTAGCCAGTCTTGCTTCGGCAGAGTGGTGATGTCGGGTAAATCACGCCAATCAGGATCGTTTTTCAGGCGCAGCAAATACGCGGTAGTCAGCCAGCGCAACAAGGTGCTTTTGCCTGCGCCAGGGTCGCCCAGCACCACCACCCGCCGCGCTTTTTCTAAGCGTGCCCCCAGGGAGACTTTGTTTTTATCCTCGCCTGACTCTTGGTTCTGCCAATCCCACCCAGCGGCGCGGCGTTGTTCCAGTGCCTTCAGCGTGGCATCGGTCACTTCGTCGTCCGCCTGAATTTCCAGCCGCATCCGCAGTGCCACGTACAGGCGGCGAATTTTCAAGTCTTGGGTCGCCAGATGGCGGTCATCGTCGCCCATTTCTGCCAAATCCACGATGTCGTAGGTCTTCAGCAGCAGGTCGCGGTAGCGGGTTTCGAGGTCGGTGTGTTGCAGGATTTGGCGGCTGTCGGCATCCAGGGGGTAGTATTTTTTCAGCGCGGCGATGAGGTCTTCGGTGGCTTTTTCGGTATCCTGCCAATAACGGGCAATGGCTTCGTCAAAAGACACCATGTCCACGTCGGCATCTTCTTCCATCTGCACCACAAAAATTCGTACTCCGGCATGACGGCGGGCAGCCGTGACCACTTGCCGCCCCCATTTCGTGCCGACCGCACGCACCGTGCCGCATAAAATCACGGGCGCACCTTCGCTCAGCAACTTGGAGGCTTCCACCACCACGGATTCTCCCACCAATACCGTGCCTTCATGCGCGACTTCATATCCAGCGACACGAATCGGTGCAGCTAGTTGTTCGGCTAATTCTTCCTCGCTTTTAGCGTGGGCTATCAGAACTTTGATGGTCATGATGGACTCTCTTTTTTATCACAAAGACACCGCACAGCGCTTTTTGCATACTTTGCGGTGAAGGTTATTGAATGGCACGCAATAACTCTTGCACGCCTTTATCCCAGTCGTTGACTAAATTTGCGTACTTTATATCCGCCAGAATCGCGGGTGGCTGAACACCGCCACTGAGCAAAATGGGCAGGATTTTCACCGCTTCACCGCTCAATTGTCGGTGTAGGGTGGACATCCATTCGCGGTTGACCCACGCCGACAGGCCGGATGAAGAATAGCAAAGCGCCAAATAGGACGTGCCTTCTAGCCCCTGATTGACGCGCTCGACGATGGAATCGCCAAGATTGATTTGCCACTCGTCAAACCAAACCGTGTGTCCGGCGTGTTGTAGTTCACGGCCTAAGCGTTCGACCCGTTCAGCATCGGGCTTGCGGTGACAAAGAAAAATAGTGCTCATGGAAATATCCTTTGAAGTTCATCAAAATAGAGTGTTTGGCTCACTTTACGTACACAGCGTGAAGCAAAGGAAAATATCTGATTTTTGCTTATTTGCGCAACAAGCCCAATAGGGTGCGCATTTCTTTTCGGTGCGCACATGGACGATACTTTATGATACCCCTCGTGTTCGCACTTGCGGGTCGGGATTTATCTAGTTCCCTAGCGCCGCTTGGGCATTCATGACTTGCCAGCGCTACTGGCTGTTGTGGTACAGACCGCAACGCGGTCAAGACAGAGTTACCAAGTGACACTTGGGAACGAGAGAAGAATCTCATTTATCTAGTTCCCAAGCGCCGCTTGGGCATTCATGACTTGCCAGCGCTGCTGGCTGTTGTAGTACAGACCGCAACGCGGTCAAGACAGCATTCCCAAGTGACACTTGGGAACGAGAGAAACGTTCGGGTGTATTGTGCCGAGGTATCATCCGCGTGCGCAAAATGCCGTTTTAATATTGCGCCAAAACAAAATTCAGTGGCGGCATTATGCACACCCTACCGGGCTGACTTTGACGAAGGTATCCACACCATGTTTACACTCTTAAAAACCCTCTCGCCGGATGCGCATGATCACTATGATCTGGCGTATCGCTATAGCTTTGAAGACCCCGAAAACAGCCTCGTCAAACTACGCGCTTGTGCTTTGATTTTTATCGAATTGTTTTATCAACATTACGAACTCTACGAAGCACCACAAGAACGCGAACGGCTGACCTTATACGACAAAATTAACAATCCTCAAATCCGCCATATATTGCCTTTTTATATCCGCGAAAAATTGAATTATTTGCGCGTTATGGGCAATAAAGGCGCACATCCTGGCAGCAGTTTTCGCTCGCACAAAGCCGCGCTAGACACCGCGCTCACCGCCTTACAAACTGCCTACAAAATCGCCTTGTGGCTGTATGAGATGTTGTATCCCCAGTACGCAGAAGATTTACCCGCTTACCAAGCGCCTTCGCACACCGACAGTGATAAGGTTTATGGCGATGCGGTGGTGCGTGATGATGCCGATGCACGTTACTTTCTGGGCATGATGTTTCGCCAACGCGCCCAACACGCGACTGACACCGAAAAACAACAAGAATATTGGCAAGACAGCGCGTACTGGCTGCGCAAAGCTGCACAACAACAACAGGCTGCCGCTTTGTATCAATTGGGATCGTTGTATTTACACGGGCAAGGCGTGGCTCAAAACACTGAGCAAGCCGTGCATTACATGACGCAAGCCGCCGATGCTCAATACGCCGATGCGCAATTTGCATTGGGTTGTTTACTGTTTGAAGAACCTTCAGAAACGGCTCACTCATATCCGCAAGACCACGCGCAAGCCTTTGAATATTTCATGAAAGCCGCGCAGCAAGAACACCTCGGCGCACTCAACCGTTTAGTACAAATGTATTACGAAGGTTTAGGTGTGGCACAAGATGTAGACGAAGCCTTTTACTATGCGCAAAAAGCCGCTTTAGCGGGCTACCCTTCCGCACAATTCAAACTCGCGCATCTGTATCAAACCGGATTAGGCGTGGAGAAAAATGAAGCCGAGGCGTTTCGCTGGTATCAAGAGGCGGCACAAGCAGGCGATGCCGATGCGCAATTGGTGATGTTTAAATGTTATTCCAACGGCTTATTGGTCGAAAAAGACATGCTGCAAGCGATTGAATGGTTGCAACAAGCGGATGCTCAAGAACATGCAGGCGCGGCTTATTACTTGGGCTTAGCCTATAAACGCGGGATTGGTGTGCAACAAGATGTCGTCCGCGCCCTCAACCTGCTCAAGCGCTGCATAGAAACGGATAGCTTGCATCAATACGAAGCGGCAAAATTAGAGTTTGCACAAGGGGTGGCACAACTGAGACAGAGTGCTGTACAAGCCGCCACCCACAAAGATTCTCCGCCCTTTCGCCAGCAACAACATGTCGCCGAACAAGAAAAAGTCGGACGCAATGCTCTATGTCCTTGCGGTAGCGGTAAAAAATATAAAAAATGTTGTTTAAGGCGTGAGACCCATTTGTAGGCTGGGTTAGGCGCAGCGTATCCGACAAAATCTACTTAAGAGCCTATACGAAGATGGGGAATCGAAGCGAAAATTCGCTATTTTGAGGCGGGCTTTTCGGTTTTTTAAGGCTAATAGCGGGCGTGTGTTGATAAAAAGCGGAAAACCTGACCCAAAGGGCGGATTTGCAGCCGATTATCCCGTTTTCGTATAGGCTCTTAACTGAATGGCAGTGATGCGGCGCATGGGAACGAATTAAGCCGCAGAACAAAAAAAGTCGGGCGCAATGCCCTATATCCTTGTAGTAGCAGTCAATTTATCACAGATTCCCCCCTTAGATTGATGGGCACGCTGCACTTTGCCCATCCTTGTATCTTGATTCCCATGTTAAAAACATCATCTTTTCCAATAGATTTCGGAATGATTTATGCGTCACCTTAACTATTTGAAATTACGGATTATCTAGTGCAAGCGGCTTGATTTGTATCAAGCAACTTGTAAAGCATCTTTAGAAATATTTTTTATGGAAAAATGCTTCTTTGGACTTGACGAGTAAGGGAGTATCTACATGCCTTCTGCACCGCTAAACTGACCCCTCTAGCTGTAACGGCAGCTTGTCAAACCATTGACCCGTCGCTGCGGATAGCGCATTGGCGACAGCCGGAGCCAGTGGCGGTACGCCGGGTTCTCCGACCCCCGTGGGCTTGGCATCAGACGGCATGATGTGGACTTCGACTTTTGGCATTTGGTCGATACGCAACACCTGATAATCATGGAAATTCGATTGCGCGACCAGGCCTTGCTTAAAGGTGATGGCGCTCATTAATACGGGCGCTAGGGCAAAACCGACGCTGCCTTCCATTTGTGCTTTGATGACATCAGGATTAATTGCTAAACCGCAGTCAATCGCGCACACCACCCGCTCTACTTTAAAACGCCCATCGTCTTTCACGGATACTTCAGCTACTTGTGCGGCAAAGCTGTTAAACGATTCATGCACCGCCACGCCTCGCGCCCAGCCTTTGGGTAAGGGTTTATCCCATCCGGCTTTTTCTGCGACTAAGCTCAATACACCATGATGACGCGGATGATCGGCTAATAAGTTCAAACGAAACGCCACGGGGTCTTGTTTGGCGGTGTGAGCTAAACGGTCGATGAAGGTTTCAGTGGAAAAGGCCGTGTGGGTGTGACCCACTGAGCGCCACCACAGCACGGGCACGGGGAGTTTGACGCTGTGTAAATCGACTTTCAGGTGCGGGATTTTATAAGGTAGCGTGGATGCGCCTTCCACCGATGTCTTGTCTACACCGTCTTTGACCATGAATGATTCGAAAGGTGTGCCTGCGGCAAGGGATTGCCCCACAATGCGTTGTTCCCAAGCAATGGGTTGACCGTTTTTATCCAATCCGGCACGAATCTGATGAAAATACGCGGGACGGTAGTAACCTGCTCGCATGTCGTCTTCGCGTGTCCATACCAGTTTGACGGGCGTGTTGGTTTTAGCTTTGGCGATGTGTACGGCTTCTAACAAGTAATCTGAAGCGGGGTTGGCGCGGCGACCAAAACTGCTGCCTGCGTACAACATGTTGATTTTGACTTGCTCTGGTTTTAGCCCCAAGGTCGCAGCCACGTTGGCTTGATCCACGGTTTGCATTTGTTCGCCGTTCCAAATCTCGCAACCGTCTGGTTTGACCCAGGCGACACAATTCATCGGCTCCATTGCGGCATGAGCGAGATAAGGGAATTCATAATTGCCTTCCACCACGGTAGCGGCGTTTTTCATCGCACTCGCGGTGTCGCCGTCATTGCGAGCCACCGCGCCAGGTTGTTTCGCTAAGGCTTTGAAATTTTCCATGATGTCGACAGAACTGTGTTTAAACGCCGCGCTGTCATCCCAGTTAATGACTAAAGCATCGCGGCCTAATTTTGCTGTCCAAAAATCTTTCGCCAACACCGCCACGCCAGAAGGGATTTGCACCACATCGACCACGCCTGCCACTGCACGCGCTTTGCTATCGTCAACGCTGCGCACGGTGCCACCAAAACGCGGGGCATGGGCAACGACGGCGGTGAGCATTCCGGGTAACTTCACATCTTGGGTAAACTGCGCACTGCCATCGGTTTTGCCCGTGTCTTTGCGGGTTAAGCGTTGTTTGCCGATATAAATAAAGTCTTTCGGGTCTTTTAACACGAGTTCTTCAGGAATGGGCAAGGCTTGATGAGCGGCTGCTTCTGCGAATTCGCCAAAAGTGGCTGATTTTTTCGAGGCTGTGTGAGACAGCACGCCTTGGCTGACTTGAATCTCTGACGCAGGCACTTGCCATGTTTTAGCCGCCGCCGCCACTAACATGGCTTTAGCCGTCGCACCCGCCGTGCGCATTTGTTCAAAAGAATTGGCTATCGCAGAGCTACCGCCCGTGCCCTGTGCGTTCCAATGAAGATTTTTATAGCGATTCGTATCGGCAGGCGCACCTTCTGTGATCACTTGTTCCCATGCCGCATCCAGTTCTTCTGCCAGCAAGGTGGCGAGTCCCGTGTGGCTGCCTTGTCCCATTTCCAGATGTTTCATGATCAAAGTGACGCGATTATCTGATCCGATACGGACAAAAGCATTGGGTTGAAAGCTGTCGTCTTCTGCTAAAAAAGCCCCGTCTTGTGCGCTGGCTTGCGGTAAACGCACGCCTAAAGTCAGACCTGCGCCCGCCACCACGACACATTTGAGAAAATCCCGGCGACTGGGTTGAGAGGCGGCGGGTTCAGCGAGTAAAAATTTCATAGTGATTTTCCTTTATGACAATTGCTGAGCGGCGTGTTTAATCGCAGCGCGGATGCGCACGTAAGTCGCGCAGCGGCAGATATTACCCGACATCGCGGCATCAATATCGGCATCGGAGGGATTTTTATTGCTGTCTAGCAAAGCAGTGGCGGACATGATTTGTCCTGATTGGCAATAGCCGCATTGCGGCACAGAGAGTTCTTCCCACGCTTGTTGAATCGCTTTGGCGACGGAGGACTGCACGCCTTCAATCGTGGTGACTTGTTTGCCCACCGCGAGGTGAACAGGCGTGACGCAAGCGCGGGTCGCTTGCCCGTCAAGATGCACAGTACAAGCGCCGCATTGCGCTATACCGCAGCCAAATTTGGTGCCGGTTAATGCGATGTGATCGCGCAGCACCCACAACAACGGGGTATCAGGATCGGCATCAACCGTGTGGTCAAGGCCATTCACATTGAGAGTGATAGACATGGAAGCTCCTTAAAGGCTGGAAACAAGAAATGGGAAACAAGTCTATTGATAAATAAAGTATACGTTGCTTCTGCCTGCCTGCGTAAGCGCATTCAGTGCTCATAGAGAACGGTGATGATGTTATATGAATAAACTATTTGAGTGCTAGAATGCTCCACTTAGTACACATAACACCTTATTAAGGAGGAGTATTTAATGAGTCAGTCATCTGATGTTGTGATTTTAAGTGGAGTGAGAACGGCTATCGGCGATTACGGCGGCAGTTTAAAAGGCATCCCCAATACAGAACTGGCCGCGATGGTGGTCAAAGAAGCCCTAAACCGCGCCCAAATAGACGCGGCAGATATAGAACAAGTCGTGTTTGGCAATGTAATTCACACCGATGCGCGAGACATGTATTTATCGCGGGTGGCAGCGATAGAAGGCGGCGTGCCCATAGAAGCCCCCGCCTACACCTTGAACCGCTTATGCGGCAGTGGTTTACAAGCTATTGTTAATGCCGCACAAGCGATTTACATGGGCGATGCAAAAGCCGCCATAGCGGGTGGTTCAGAGTGCATGAGTCGTGCGCAATATTGGTTGCCCACTATGCGTTGGGGGCAGCGTATGAATGATGGACAACTGGTCGATGCGATGGTCGGGGCTTTGACCGATCCTTTTGATGATTGTCACATGGGCGTGACGGCGGAAAATATCGCTGAAAAATGGGGTATTTCTCGTGAAGATCAGGATGCTTTAGCGGTAGAAAGCCATCAACGCGCTGCAAAAGCCACAGAAGCGGGGCATTTCAGTGAACAAATCTTGCCGATTGAGATCAAATCGCGTAAGCAAACTATCGTGTTTGACAAAGACGAGCATATTCGCGGTGATGTGACGGTGGATAAACTCGGCAAATTGCGCCCCGTATTTAACCCCGCAGGCTCAGTCACTGCGGGCAATGCCTCCGGTCTTAACGATGCCGCCGCCGCCCTAGTCTTAATGGATCGCGCTGCGGCAGACGCCAAAGGTTTAGCCCCTTTAGGCCGCTTAGTTGGTTATGCCCATTCAGGCGTGGAACCCAAATACATGGGCATCGGGCCTGTGCCTGCGATTCAGAAAGTGTTAGCGCAAACCAAGCTTTCCATTGCCGACATGGACGTGATCGAACTCAATGAAGCCTTTGCCGCTCAAGCTTTAGCCGTGATGCGCGATTTGGATTTGCCCACCGATAAAACCAACCCCAATGGCAGCGGCATTTCTTTAGGTCATCCGATTGGAGCCACGGGCGCTTTAATCACCGTCAAAGCCTTGTACGAACTCAAACGCACGGGCGGGCGCTATGCTTTAGTCTCCATGTGCATTGGCGGCGGACAAGGCATTGCAGCGGTGTTTGAGCGCTTGTAAATAGACTTTTGGAGGATAAAAGTAGGATGGGCAAAGCGGAGCGTGCCCATCATTTTTTTCCATCATTGATGGGCACGCTGCGCTTTGCCCATCCTACTGGTCTGCGTGGGTCACATCAACACAGCTTAAAGCTTAAAAAACTCCATAGTTTGCTTGAGTTGCATCGCCCGTGAGGAGAGTTCTTGAGCACTGCCAGACATTTCTTCGGCAGCCCCCGCATTGCGCTGGGTGACTTGTTCTAATTGTTGCAAGGCTTGATTCACTTGCTCAATACCGCAGCCTTGTTCATTGCTGGCTGCCACAATCTCTTGTACCAAGGTAGACGTTTCATCAAAGCTGCTCACCATGAGATCAATGCGCTGGCCTGCATTTTCCCCGAAAACCAAGCTAGAGGCTGAAATCTCACCAATATCTTTGCTGGCGACTTGGCTGTGCTCCGCTAGTTTACGCACTTCTGAGGCCACCACGGCAAAGCCTCTGCCATGTTCACCCGCGCGTGCAGACTCAATGGTGGCATTCAAGGCTAACAGGTTAATGCGGCTGGATATATCTTCAACCACGGTGATTTTGTTGGCAATTTGCTTCAGTGCGCCCACCGCCTGTTCAACAGTTTTCTGTCCCTCTTCAGCATTGCTGGCAGCCTGAGTAGCCATTGTCTGGGTTTTTTGAGCGTTTTCCGTGTTCTGTTGCGTATTGGTCGCCAGTTCTTCCATTGAGCTACTGGTTTCTTCCAACGAAGCGGCTTGTTCCGCAGCCCCTTGAGACAGTGTTTGAGAGGCTGTGCTCATCTGTTCACTGTTGCTCGCCACAGCTTCCGCCGCTTCTCGCACATTTTCCACGGTGTCTCTAAGCTGTAGAGTCATTGATTTTAAGGCGGCGTAAATACCTGTCGCATGAGTATTGAAATTCTGGTCTAAACGCCCTTTAGCCACTTGTGCTGCGATTTTGGAAATCGTCGCGGGTTCACCTCCGACTTGTTTGAGAATGCCCAATGTCACATAAACCCCAACACCCGCTGCAATAATGAGTGCGGTAATGAGTGCAGCAATAATAATAAACTGGGTATTTGCGACATTCTCCGTATTGGCCTGTTGACGTTGAGCCACCAGCACTTGCTCGGTGTCCACAAAGACTCTCATCACCGCGCGAAACTGATCAAAAAACACTTTACCTTCCGCTTGGGCGATTAAATCGGCAATGTCGTCCATGGTTTTAGCATCACCCATGTCTCGACGTAATTGAAGTTTTGGTAAAACCACCTTGGCTTGCCACTCACGGATCACCTCTTCGATGTCACTGAGTAATGCCACCTGAGCGGGGTTATCGCTCACCGTTTCTTTGAGTTGTGTGGTCAGTTCAAAAAAATGTTTAGCGCCTTTTTCATAGGGTTCAAGAAAATGCTCACGCCCTGCCAGTAAATAGCCACGCATTCCTGTTTCCATGTCCACTGCACTAGCCAGAATATCAGTGGCTTGTTGCATGACTTGATAGGTATGCGTGACCCAATGACGGTTATTTAGCAAGGTGTCGAATTGACCTTCTGTTTGTAGGTTATCGCGCATACTTTGTAACGTTGCCAAACTGGCTTGATGACGTTCAACCAGTAATTGATCTTCGCGCTCGATAAATACTGCAATCTGCTGACGAAATTTATCAAAATAGCTTTTACCTTGCCCTTGTTGAACCCAACGTGACACATCATTCATGGTTTGCGCATCACCAATGTCTCGGCGCAGCGCAATATTTTTCTCCGCCACTAGTTCTTGCCAATGACGCAGAATTTTTTCCGCTTCTTCAAGCCGTTTAACTTGTGCAGGGTTATCACTGACTGTGGCTTTTAATTGCGTCATTCTGGCATAAGTGACTTGTGAGCCTGAATGATAAGGTTGCAAAAACTCGTCTTTGCCTGCCAATAGATAACCGCGCATTCCTGTTTCCATATCGACAGCATTCGTAACAATCAGTTCAGCTTCAGCCATCACCTTGTAAGTGTGATTGACCCATTTGCTCGTGTCCTGAAGTCCTTCAATGCGTAAAAAGCTTAAAATGCCAAGACCTAACATCGCCAGCAAGGGAACAGCAATGCCAGTAAATATTTTTACTTTTAAACTGGAAAAAGACATGAGCATCCCTTTTGGTCAATGGTTGGGCAAAAACATAAGCTGTTATATAGCAAAATTATATCAGTTGTTAAGACTGCTCTAGTCGCTGTTGCCCTAAAGTTCTACACACCAGGTGAGCAGGCTATATTTCAAAACGCATGGTCATGCAGCTAATAGTGGCGTGGCGCATTTGCCGCCTTCCAAAATCAATATTGGGGTCTGATGTACTGCTTCCCAAGCGCAGCAAAATAGGGTGGGGTAAGGAATGAACCGCATCAATCATGATGCCTCAAGCGATATTATTCCTAACGTCATTACTTCCTATCTTGCTAAGCATCTTTCATGTTCTAGCCCATGACTTTAGAAATAGAACCTGGCATACCTTTCATTGTGACTTTTGGTATACGAGTACATATACACTTGTTGGCTTATAGCAAGATTACATCAGTTATTAAGACTGCCAGTCCTTCAAGGACTGGCAGTCTTGGGTTTGGCTCTATTGCAGACCTATAAATGATGTACTTTAGCTATATTTCTTTAAAAAACTGGTTCTTTTGAAGAAAATCCGGAAAGATGGAGAAAATCTTGAAAAAAATGCGGCATCATTTGAGTGCCGCATTTTTTTTGTAAGAAGGGATATATAGCCAAAATATATCAGTTATATGCGAGGGATAACGCTGCTTGGAGCGACATTACCTATAACGTTATACAACTCATATAAAATGGCTATATACTTCGACCGCGCATCATTAACTCATTGATAATACGCACCTTTCCGCGCAATCTTGCGTTGGAAAAGAGTCACTTATAAGTAGTCAAAGCTTTTATGTCGGGTTACGCTGCGCTAACCCAACCTACGCAGGATTAAGGCGCATACAAGGTAGGTGTGGAATGTTGAGTTCAAGTTCTTTTCTATCCATTGAATTCACCTGACACAAAAAACTTCATGTTTTTCTCACCTGCTATAACTCCTGCATGGCACAAAGGATTCTCATATTTTCATGCTGAGTGATTGATATAGAAGATAAAAATTAAATATCCCTGATATTTTTGTGCCAATGATTCTTTTATATGCACGTCAATTTTTTTATGTCTCTATTAATTTTCACAAATAGGCTTTACTCTGCATCTGTGTCAACATCAAAATGGCATTGACAGCGGCTATGTATGGGCAGCAGGCTCGCTGATCATGTTGAAGTGCTAAACCTGCTAAAGTCTTAGGAATAACACCGCTTTAAGACATGTTATCCCTCAGCTTATTAAGATAGGTGAAAGTGCTCTATCCCTTCATCAAACCTCAATCTTATACATGTTGTTTGTATTTCTATTTGTAAACCCTAAAGGAGAATGCGTTTTATGGATACTGCGTTAATTATTAGTCTGTTGTGTGCTTTTGCCGCGATTGGCTTTGGCATTATATCGACGTTTCAGGTGCTCGCGAAGCCGACAGGCAACGAGCGAATGCAAGAGATCGCTAAGGCGATTCAGGATGGCGCGACCGCTTATTTAAAACGCCAATATTTCACCATTGGTTTGGTCGGCGTGGTGTTGTTTGTGGTGATGTTTTTCGCCTTAGACGCGCTGACTGCCATTGGCTTTGCCATCGGTGCGGTGTTATCCGGCCTGGCTGGCTTTGTCGGTATGTTGGTGTCCGTTCGCGCCAATGTGCGCACCACTGAAGCGGCTAAAGAAGGCATGAATGCCGCGCTGCAAGTGGCTTTTAAAGGCGGCGCGATTACAGGCATGTTAGTGGTCGGTCTGGGTCTTCTGGGCGTGGCGGGTTATTACGCGGCGTTGGAGTTCATGACTGAAGCGGGCAACACGGTCAATTTATCTCCCTTGGTAGGGCTGGCCTTTGGTGGTTCGTTAATTTCTATTTTCGCTCGTTTAGGCGGCGGTATTTTTACCAAAGGCGCGGATGTCGGTGCTGATTTGGTGGGTAAAGTGGAAGCAGGCATTCCTGAAGATGACCCCCGTAATCCTGCGGTGATCGCGGATAATGTGGGTGATAATGTGGGCGATTGCGCAGGCATGGCGGCGGATTTGTTTGAAACCTACGCGGTGACAGTGATTGCTACCATGATTTTGGGTGTCTCTATGTTTGCAGGCAGCACGGCTGCGGTGATGTATCCGCTCATGCTGGGCGGCGTATCGATTATTGCTTCCATTATTGGGACTTATTTCGTGTCCGTTAAAGAAGGCGGTCGCATTATGCCTGCGCTGTATTTAGGACTGGGCATATCGGGTGCCATTTCTTTAGTGGCTTATTATCCCGTGACCATGTGGTTGATGTCGGATATTGCAGAAGCCAACGAAGCCATCAGCATTATGGGCTTATATGGTGCGGCCATTGTGGGCTTAGTGGTGACGGCGTTAATGGTGGTGATTACTGAATATTACACCGCGACAGAGTTTAGCCCAGTGAAAAACCTGGCAAAAGCGTCTACCACAGGTGATGCTACCAATGTAATTGCAGGTTTAGCCTTGTCCATGCGTTCGACTACGGCTCCAGTTCTGACTGTGTGCTTAGGCATTTTCGTCTCTTATTGGTTTGCTGGCTTGTACGGTATCGCTATTGCCGCTACGTCCATGTTGTCCATGACAGGTATTATCGTGGCCTTGGATGCTTACGGCCCGATTACTGATAACGCGGGCGGTATTGCAGAAATGAGTAACTTGGATGAATCCGTCCGTAATACGACCGATGCTTTAGATGCCGTGGGCAACACCACTAAAGCAGTCACTAAAGGTTATGCGATTGGTTCTGCGGGCTTAGCGGCTTTAGTGTTATTTGCTGATTACACCCGCGAACTCAGTCATCACATGGACGACAAAGTCATCACCTTTGACTTGTCTAACCACATGGTGATTATCGGCCTGTTCATTGGCGGCATGATTCCTTACTTGTTTGGAGCGATGGCGATGGAAGCCGTCGGTCGCGCAGCGGGGGCAGTGGTAGAAGAAGTGCGCCGTCAGTTCCGCGAAAAACCCGGCATCATGGACTACACAGAAAAGCCTGATTATTCGCGTTCTGTGGATATGCTGACTAAAGCGGCGATTCTTGAAATGATCGTGCCTTCTTTATTACCAGTGCTGGCCCCTGTCGTGGTGGGATTGGTTCTAGGCCCACAAGCGCTAGGCGGCATGTTGATGGGTTCTATCGTGACCGGTTTATTCGTAGCCATTTCAATGACCACTGGTGGTGGTGCTTGGGATAATGCGAAAAAACACATTGAAGATGATAACTACGGTGGCAAAGGCTCAGAAGCGCATAAAGCCGCTATTACAGGTGACACCATTGGCGATCCTTACAAAGATACCGCAGGCCCTGCGGTCAATCCTTTGATCAAAATCATCAATATTGTGGCTTTGTTAATGGTGCCTCTGTTGTAATCACTGTTATCCTTGCAAACCCAAAAAACACCCCTTTGGGGTGTTTTTTTTTGCCTTATGCTTTCTCGTTCCCAAGTGCCGAGCCTGTAAAAGAACCTCAGTTTTGCCGTATTCGACAATGAAGAATCAATGACTTACGAGCGAAAAAATGGCATTTTTGGGAGTTCTTTTACAGCCTCGCCACTTGGGAATGCCGTCTTGACCGCGTTGCGGTCAGTTGGGTAGAGAACACACTCGTGGGTCAAGGTTTGCCACTTATTTATCCCAACGCAATTGTGGCGCAAGCTGCTGTAAATAATCACGGTATAACCACATCCACAGCATGATGGGCACCATCGGCGGCAAAATTAAAGTCACAAATTGAAAGCTTAAAGCGGCGGCGTTGTAGCTCCAAACGGGCACCAGTAATTGCCCACTGCTCACTGCGGGCGTATCAAACAATAGACTTTTAAACACGCTGACACAGACGCTAAATAGTTGCACGGGCAGTAAGACAAACAGCCATACCCCAAAAATGCGTTTTAAGCGCAGCCCCACCGTGGCAGGCGTGGCAAAACTTAAAGCCATGAAAAACGGCAAACTATAGCTATAAATCAAGGGGTTGACGGTAAAGGCCAACAAACCGCCTTGTGCGGCGGCTTCCAGGCTGGGAGCAAAACGTGACGTAATATCTAATAAATAACCGTTTTGTACCACCTGTTCAAACCAAGTGGGAAAGAGTGCTAATAACACCCCGCGCACCATCAGGGTTAAAGGCCAGGTGAAAGCTTGAGCCGACCAATACCAAAAGAAAAAGGTAAAAGGCAACCACAACAATACTTCCAAAAAAAAGATATACACCGGTTTATGATTCATTTCTGACACTCAGGAGGAGAAGGTTTTTGTTGCTTTAACCATTGCTCTACAGCTTGCTTAAAGCGCTGATGTTGTTCTGCATTCAAACTCTGCGGGTGAAACCGATAACGATTGTGCTGTGCCAATAATAGAGACAGTTCATCCTTGGCTTCTATGGGCGTGATATTTAGGCGTTGTATCTGTTCTAACCAATGATGCAGCGATTGCCCTTCATGATACACATAGCCTTGTTTTTGTAAGTTCTGAAACACCGCATAAAAAGGAGAATCCTGACCTTGAGCCACTTTATTGCTGGGGGCTGGAGCCGTTTGAGTGGTGTTGCGCTGATATTTTTTATGCAGCGACAAGCGCCACAACAAGAGGATAAACAAAGGCACTAACCACCACAATAAAGTGCGATCTTCCTCTTTTGACTGCCGCCAGCGCCATTGATTGAAATGATATGTCAGCCATGCCCAAATATCGCTCACCCCATGCCAATGGCCTGCGGCTTCGGCTTCTGCCGCCACCCAATCGCTAGGCGTTGTATCGACATCTTGCCAGCGCCCGTCCACATAGGCTTGCGCCCAAGCGTGAGCATGTCGTCGCCGCACCACATAGGCTTTTTCCAACGCACTGTATTCTTGCACGGCATAGCCCACCATATAACGGCTGGGAATTCCTGCTTTGCGCAATAACAACGTGGTGGCAGTAGCAAAATATTCGCAATGTCCTTGACGCTGAGTCAAAAGAAAATGGCTCAGTGGTGTAGCAAAAGAAGGATTTTCTTTTTGTACTAAGGAATATTTGAAGTTTTCATCAAAAAATTGTTTGATATTTTGAATTTTGCTCTGTGGCTTTAATGAAGGCCGGAGATTTAACTCTGTCGCCAATTGTTCTAATACAGCTTCTTCTCGTGCGGGAATGCTTAAGAAATTATCTGAATGATTGAGTGTGACGGGCAATGCAGATAAAGCATAATTCACCTCGTAATTTAACAAGCTCGGAGCTTTATCTATTTTCAATGCCCCGTCTATTTGATTGCGTTGAATCTCTAAACCGCCCAGCGCATACAAGCGCAAGCTATTAGCAGGCAATGGCAACATGCCGCGTCCTTGATTCAAATACAAGCTGATGCTTAAACGCGCTACATCGGTATTTGGAGGATGAGGATACAACTGCCAACCCAAAGCTTCAGTGGTATTCGCCAGCGGTACAAAATTAACTTGTCGAGCCTGCCAGTTTTGTTGTTTGTAATGATGATAACTGGCTTCGTGTAATAACAAAGGTGCTGCGGCTTTAACACGAAAGAGGATTTGATTCGATTGCTTAAGCGTGCCGATGTCACCAATACGGGTGTTTTGTCGATAAGGATCACGCGAACGCCACAGTTGTTCTTCAAACCATTCCAAGACCCAGTGTTCTAACTGTTGCTGAAATTGTTGAATGCCTTGTTGTCCCAAATAACCTAAGCCACAAGTCAGCAGTAATACGCTGAGCCAGATGGCGGGATGATAGCGACGCGGACGGACGTGCCATAAACCCCAAGCAAAAAACACCAGCACACCTAGCCAAAAGCTAGGTTGTTGAGCCACGCTGGCAGACAACAAACACAACACAGCATAGGGATGGCTCAGATCAAGACGCAAGCGTAACAAGCGAGTATCGATCATCGGATCGGTCTGCGCTTGTTGCGCCACGCGGCGTAAAGACCAAAATAAAGCGCTGAGGGGGAGGTGGCGATGAGTGCTATAAAGCTGGGCCAACAACAGCAAAAAAAGCAGGAGAGGAAAACCGTTTAATAACAAAAACAGGCCATCAATACCCGATTGATTAAAAAAGTAAATCGCCGTCAGTATCCAGCCCAGGGTGGTTAAATCAGCGATACGATTAAAGTCTTTATCGGCAAACTGCCAGCTAATGCCCGTAACGCGGCGCAGCCAAGGCGCAGATTCCACCAACAGCGCCATGCCTAGAGCCAGCCCCCACTGTTGATTTTGCCAGCCCCAAAACATAATGATCGCGCCTAAGAAAAAGCGCGGAGCAGGGATACCCGCTATCTCTGTAGGCGGTGTGGCAGCAGGTGGGATTAGTGTGGCGGTGGACATGTGTAAGAGTCTATATGAAGACGGGCATCACACCCACCGCTTCTTTTTGTAGATTGGGTTAGGCATGTAGGGTTTGCACCGCGTGCTTTTTGCGGCGCGAACGCGGAGATAAAGTGTAGCCAGGTGTTGTGTGGAAGCCCGTCGTGACGTGCCCGTGTGACCTTGACGCACCGCAGGCGCGGCGCTCAGAGTTCCCATGCAGGGCGCATGGGAATTAGGACAAGAAATCCTAGCACGGTAGGATGGGTAGAGGCGCGTTATGATGTTTTATTTTGCTATGAACCTTATCGCGCCGAAACCCATCATTTATCCATCACCGAAATGATGGGTTTCACTTCGCTCTACCCATCCTAGTGTGTCCTGAAGGAAAGCGTAGCTTTCCATGCTGTATTAAAGATGAGAGAAGGTCTCTCGGTTTCGGCCACCCGATGCTGGAATCAAACCACCCCGTGCGGCTGTCGTCAAGAGCGATGGTTGTGAGCGACGTGGGAAAAGGCAGTGAGAAACTGCCAGGTGCGTATGACGGAGATGAACGCCAGTGAACCTTTGATGAGGTGTCGAAAGTAAACGGTGCTGTCAAAACCTGATTTTCTAGGGTACGTCAGGGATAAGTCACGATGTGAGCGGGTTACAGACGTGGCGGCAGTCGGCATAGAGAAGGCATGAACGTCATATAGGCTTTAATACGGAACAGGAGAACCTGTCGTCTTGATGTTAAGGGAGACACCGAAAGGGAAGAGTACCGATGCAGGACACAGGGACGGATGCGCTCGTAGTAGTGTTGAAATGCTTGTAATGAGTATGGAGCGAAGGGGCACCATCATTCTATTCAGTTTATTTGGAACAACCAGACTTGACCAAGGTTTCAATATTGTGGCACTACTGGGAAACTCAGTAGCAAACAGAGAAAACAAACCTAAACCTAAAGTCAGTAATGGGAAGAATTTGAATAGATTGGATAAGTCTGGAAAGTTTCCAGACTGAATGATAAGAGCCGAATGAAGCGAGAGTTTCACGTTCGGTTCTGTGAGAGCCTCAAGGGGAAGTTCCTTGGGGCTACTCGACCCGCGCTTAATGGCAGTAATGCGCTGCATAGGAACGAGTTAAAAGCCACCAGCTTCCAGAGGCCAACAGCGCTTACAGCTACGCTAAACTCTCCCAATAATCTTCTGGCATTTCCACACACATCTTCAAAGCCCCCACACTGCCGCAATATTCTGCATCCTGCACGCACACCGCACTGCCGCCACCATAAGCTTGCAGACTTTTCTCAATCGCGGTATCAATGCCTTTTAAGCGCGAACCGCCTCCTGCCACGATCACGTTATTGCGCAGTTTTTCCTGAAAATCGGGATCAAAGCTGCCAACTAATTGCTGTACCGCTTTACTGATCGGGTCGGTTAATGTCAAGCACGATTCTTTGAGTACATCGGTAATATCATATTCGCCAGGAATGCCTTGCTCGGTGAGCGTGACCAGCACAGGCTCTGATACTTGATAGACAAAACCATGCTTTTCTTTAATGCGCTTAATGATTTGTGGGCTTAATTGCACTTTGGGGTATTTTTGTAAAATGGCTTCAGTTAAGGTGCTGTCTAAAAAATTTCCCGCATAGGTTAAAGTCATTTGATCATCGGCTTCAGGCATGGAGCCGTGCATACGGCATAAATCGGCGGTGCCTGCGCCAATATCCACAATCAAGCATTCATCAAAGCGATCAATAGAATACGCCACGGCAAAAGCTTCGCTGACCACGAGAATCTTATCCAGCAAGCCTTTGCTTAAATCAATCAAGGCTTTTTTGTTATTAATGCTGGCTTGAGCGGGCACCCCAATCGCGGCAAACACTTGATCTTCTGGTTTTTTATCGGGCAAAGCTTGAGCGATCACATCTTGTAAAATCAACTTAGTCGCTTCAATCGCTTGCACATCTTCGCGCATGACACCATCCGCTAAAGGCCACACCATATTCAAAGACAAACGGTTTTCTAAGGCCTCTTCACCAATTAAATGGTCTTTATTTAAACGTTTTTGGGAAATCACATCTTTTGGATAGCCCACGCAAGTGATGGTGGTAAAGCGTTGCCCTGTGGAGGTGGTGATGGTGGTGCGACTGGTGCCAAGATCAATGCCTACATGATAAATTGACATCTGCTGTCTCCTAAACTCTTAAAATGAAAAATAAAAAAGCTGTTACTCACCTTTAAGAGCCTATACGAAAACGGGATAATCGGCTGCAAATCCGCCCTTTTGGTCAGGTTTTCCGCTTTTTATCAACAAATAGCCCGCTATTCGCCTTAAAAAATCGAAAAACCTGCCTCAAAATAGCGCATTTTCGCTTCGATTCCCCATCTTCGTATAGGCTCTTATGCTATAAAACATAGGTTTAGCAACAGCCTATTAGGGTGTGTTATGCGGTTTCGCGCAGCTTGATATTGTCATCTACGACACGTTTGAGCATCGCAAGTTTGCTGCTAGAAGGGGGAGCGGTTTTGATTTGAGCTGTGGGTGCATATTCTGGCTCAACAGGCACAGTATTAGGCGCGGCGGTTAATTGCTGAGCCAAGGCTTGAAACTGTTCTTTGAGTTCACTGTTATAAGCCTCTAGTTTTTTATCAATTTCAGCCTTGTCGGTGCTGGACTGCAAAGCCCGCCAGACTAACATGCCACCGATAAAAGACAGTACCGCAACGGGTGCCAGCAAAACGCCGCCTGCCAGCTTGGCTTTACCCGCACCGCTTAAGCCTTGTATTAGATGGGGATTGAGCATGGTGTTTTCCTTTCTTCAAGCTATTGAATGATAAGACATCTAGCGTCGCACACTAAATCGTCAACGGTTCAACCGTGAGATCAATATAAGGTGATGAACCATTGGCTACGGGAGAGGGCATGGGACGGCCTTCAATAATATCTTCTTCACGAGTTTGTTGAGATTGATCACGATCTTGAGCCAGCCAACCAGGTTTTTTCGCATCTTTAAAGCCCCAAGCAAAACCGCCTGCATACAATAAGCTGGATTGCAAAGGCCCTAGACCTGCCAGCGGTACCAGCATCGCGTTGCTGAGTCCAAAGCCTAGCCAGAACAATAGATTGCCGCTGAGGCGTACTTGTAAATGCACCGCCATATCAAAGCTGTCGCGTAAGTGGGTGAGTTCATCGTTTAATAAGACGATTTGTGCGGTGTTGCGGGTGATTTCTGCGGCACTGGATAAGCAGACGGAGACATTGGCTTGTTTCATCGCAATGGCATCATTGACGCCGTCGCCAATAAAGCACACGCGGTGTCCTTGCTGTTGTAGATTGCGAATGAGTGCCGCTTTGTCTTGTGGTAAGACTTCGGCAAATACGCGCTGGATGCCCAAAGAATGCGCCAATCGTTCAGTAGGCGCGAGTTGATCGCCGGATACCACGGCAAAGTGTTTTAAGCCTCGATCACGTAGTTGTTGTAACACCTGGGGCACTTCTTCGCGCAAACGTGGATATAACTCAATAACACCTTGGAGTTTTTTATCCACAGCAATGAAAATAAAGGTGTTGCCCACGGAGTCGTGCAGCAAGCGGTTAATGTGACTTGGCAAGTGATAATCGTCGGTCACTTCTTGGATAAAGCGCTGGCTACCGACGTGTACTGCATGACCTTGAATGCTGACTTGAATGCCAAAGCCAATGTTGTAATAACTATCATCCACTTCGGGCAATTCCAGCTTTTCTGCTTGTGCTTGTTTGATGATGGCGGTGGCGATGGGGTGTTGTAAATGCTGCTCTGCGGCGGCGGCCAAGCGCAATAATTGAGTCTGATGAATATCGCCACAACTCACCACCTGCGCCACTTCTGGCTCGGTATGTGTCAGCGTCCCGGTTTTGTCGAATAATACGGTGTCAATCCACGGCAGTTCTTCCAACACGCGCCCGTCTTTAATCAAAATGCCTTGTTCTGCCGCCCATTGCAGGTGTGTTGAGGTTTGCAAAGACAGCAAAGCACGCACCGTGTTAGTCGGCGCACTAAAAAGCAGTGCAGTAGCAGGGCTTAAACCAAAAAATAGCGCAGTTGCACCGCTGACGGCTAATAGGGGTGCAGCCATATTGTCCGCCCAAGCTTCCCCTTTTAGCTGTAAATCGGTTTTGTAATCGCGGGTTTGTTCTAGCAGTTTGTTAAGTTGATGGGCTTGACTATCTGCGCCGCTGTGGCTGGCTTTGACTTCAATCGTGCCGCCAATGAGCAGTGAGCCCGCCATCACTTGATCGCCCACAAAGCGCTCAACGGGACTGGCTTCTCCGGTTAATGACTGTTGATCAATTAAAGCGCTGCCACGAGTGATGAAGCCATCAATGGGCAAAAATTCACCCATTTTGATCATCACAATGTCGCCTTCGCACAACTCATCCAGCGGAATTTGCATTTCTATGCCGTCTTTCAGCACCCATATGTGCTCTGGGTGCTGAATAAACGCTTGGGTCAAATGGGCTTTGGTGTTTTCTTTGCCCTCTTCCACCATGCGGCAACCCAAGTGATACACCCAGTTTTGTACAGCGGCGGCTAAATAACCGCCTGTGATCACGCATAAACCTGTGACTGCCAGACTTAAACCGTGATTATTAATGTTTTTTTCTTTGCGAAAATTGTCGCGGGCTAAATCCAACATAGGCGCTGCGGTATAAGTGATGAGTCCTAAATTAAGCAAGCTCAGCGGCGGATAAAAAATATACGCCACGGTAGTGGACATCAAAGCTGCGGTGCTGACACGGAAATGGTGTTTGTGTTCACTCAAAGAGACCACCGCCGTGTTTTGTTCTATAGCGTGCGCTGTCGTTTTAGGGGCATCCAAAGGGGCAGGTTGAGGATTGTGAGGATAACGATGTTTGAGTTCTTTATGGATGCGTGAGCCAATATATGCGCCCAAAACAATGCCTAAATTGATAAAAATCATGAGTGGTTCCTGCCTTCTGTCGTTCGATACAGCCCCGCATCCTGCGCCATCATAGAGATGAGCGTGTATACCCAGTGGTGTTACGCAGGGGCTGCGTAAGATAATGAAAACCAGTTTACCACTGCTCTAAGTGAGCGTCTTGCCTGTTTTTAAGGCGCATTTTGTAAATGTTACAAAATGAAATAAACAGTGATTTGGTGAGAATAATCAGTACTTGGGTAAACCCAAGCTTTTTATGTCATCGCAGTGAATTTTTTAATGCTGGGTTTAAACATAGAACGAGGATTTAATTTAGCGTTCAATGTTCTCCACATGGACGTTAGTTGTTCTGTCTGGCTCTTTTTCACTTCTATTACATATAAAAAACCATTTGGATTACTAGAAGGAAAATCATCTATCATTTCTAATACTTTAAATTCCCCCGCTACGTTTAATACATGACTGGCTTTATTGATTAACTCCAACATGGATTCAGGTTCAAATGTATGGAAATGTATGTTTATTTCATGGTGATTGGAAATACTTGTTTTATAGGTGGCGACTAACTTGGCTTTTTCTTCATCCACTTGGTCTGGTGGCGTAGCAGGTGAATATTGATTCCAATCCACACCTAAGACAAAATCTTCAATATGTGTACCATCCGCTTGAGTGACCTTGTTTTTATAATCATCAATGATATGTTCAACAGTAGTTAAAGGACGCAAATGATCAAAAGTTTTTTTACGATGAGGTACGACCATATAGATAATGCCGTTATGCTGTAAAACTCTGTACCATTCGAGAAAGGCCGTTAATGGGTTTGCCACATGTTCAATGACATGGGATGTCACCACATAGGATAAAGAACAGTCTTTAAAGGGTAAATCACTACAATCACCATAATAATCAGCCAGCGTTTTTTCATTAGCATATTCATTAAAGCGATCAACATAAACAGGGCTTATATCTGGAATGGGGGTTTTAAAAGCACCAATTTCAACCCCTGTTTCTTTGCCTGTGTCTGTTAGGTATTTTTTAACAATCTCTTGATGTTCCATTCTGTGTGTCTTTTTTAACCTGTGATGAAAATGATAGGTCGTCGATAGCCAACTCGTATGATGTATCTAATTTTAGAGGTGAGATTCTGCACAAAATCTCAACTTTGCCAAGTACCCTCTCAGTGGTTGACATAAATAGACTTGTTGCAAAATTGCTTTAAGTGGTGTCATTCCTAAGAAGTTGCCTGGACAAGCCTAATGAAAGTGATAGCGAGGTTAAGCTGGTTTGACGCGAATAGTCACAGCATTTTAAGCGGTATTATGTCTAAAAGCCTACAAAGTCTTGCTTTTTTTCTAGTTCTATCTCGGTGGCTGTGGTATTTTTGCGCACCAACTCCCCTTCAGAGCCTATACGAAAATGGGATAATCGGCTGCAAACCCGCCTTTTTGGTCAGGTTTTCCGCTTTTTATCAACAAATAGCCCGCTATTCACCTTAAAAAATCGAAAAATCTGTCTCAAAATGGCGCATTTTTGCTTCGATTTCCCATCTTCATATAGGCTCTCAAACTCACCTGACAGCTTATCTCTATCACTGATTTTATGCACACTCTCAAACAACGTCGTGCCGGGATTCTCTTACATCCCACTTCTCTTCCTGGGCCCTTAGGTAGCGGTGACTTAGGACCGAATGCTTATTGGTTCGTGGATTTTCTACAAAACAGCGGCATCAGCGTTTGGCAAACCTTGCCTTTAGGAGTGCCGCATGGTGATTTATCCCCGTATCAATGTCAGTCCGTTCATGCGGGCAACCCGCGACTCATCAGCCTGGAATTATTGGTGGAGCGAGGATGGTTGCAAAACACTGAAATCCATTTAGGACAAACAGAAGATACGACTGAAGCTTGCCGTTCAGGTTTATTAGCCGAAGCCTTTACGCGCTTTAAGCTCCATGCAGATAGCACGGCTCAAAGTGAATATGATGATTTTCTTAGCCAAAATGCTTTTTGGTTAAAAGACTACGCGCTATTTCGAGCACTCAAAGACCAGCATCAATATAAGCCTTGGTGGGAGTGGGAATCCAAATACCGTGACCGTGAATACTCCGCATTAGTGTCGGCTAAACAACGTTTTGCCCCAGAAATTGCGCAATACAGCTTTGAGCAATTTTTGTTTTTCCAACAATGGTTGGCGTTGAAACAATATGCCAATGAACACCAAGTGTTAATGTTTGGTGATTTGCCTATTTTTGTCGCGGCAGACAGCGTGGATGTGTGGGCAGGTCGAGAAAATTTTCAGATGAATGAGCAAGGTCGTCCAAGTGTGGTGGCCGGGGTTCCACCGGACTATTTTTCTGCTACCGGACAATTGTGGGGCAATCCTCATTACCACTGGGAACATATGCAAAGTAATGGTTTTCAGTGGTGGCAAGAGCGCTTGTGTACGCAAGGGGTGTTGTTTGATGTCGTGCGCATTGATCACTTCCGAGGCTTTGAAGCCTATTGGGAAGTGCAAGCTGATGCGGAAAATGCGATGGATGGGCGCTGGGTGAAAGCACCCGGTGAGGCTTTGTTTAAAACCTTAATGGAAAAAAACACGATTCCATTAGTGGCTGAAGATTTAGGCGTGATTACCGATGAAGTGACCGCATTGCGGGAACAATTCGGCATCCCTGGCATGAAAATTCTGCAATTTGCTTATGAAGGGGGCGGGGCTGAAAATCCTTATTTACCTCATCAACACGAGTCTAACTGCGTGGTGTACACCGGCACACATGATAACGACACCACTTTAGGCTGGTTTCGCAGCATGTCGCCCCAAGTGCAACAGCATGTCTGTGAATATCTGAACGCCAATCCACACGACATGCCTTGGCCTATGATCCGAGCGGCCTTTGCTTCCGTAGCGAAATTGGCAATTGTGCCCATGCAAGATGTATTGGGTTATGGCAGCGAACACCGCATGAATATTCCTGGTGTGCCGACGGGTAATTGGCGCTGGCGTTTTACTTGGGAACAAGTACCGCACGGACTCGATAAAAAAATTCGGCATTTATTGGAATTGTATGGACGCTTGAGTGAATAGCTCAATGCTTATAGGCTCTAAACATCATGTTTTATAAAAAGCGCAGCCCCCGACCAATGCCTTTCATAATATGTATTTCCATAAAATCCTGTATATCCTTTTGATTGCAAAAGGATAAGCGTTGTGCCAGTAATAAGCTGCTCAAACCATGCATACTGCTCCACACAAAAATGGCTTGAGCTTGCACATCCTCACGTTTAACCACCCCCGCTTTTTGGCAGCGTTCTAAGATACTCAATAATTCCCCAAAGGCTAAATCTGCCGCTTCTCTTAAACTGGGGTGCGCATTGTTTAAAATGCCTGTTTGATGAAACATCAATTGATAACACGCCGAATTATCTAAGGCAAATTGCACATAAGCCTGTCCCATCGCTTTAAATTGCTCCAGCACTGGCTGTGTCGTATCACTGCTGGCTTTGTGCAATACGAAACGAAATTGCCGAAACCCCTGTTCTGCCACACAAGCTAATAACTCGGCTTTGTCCGTGAAATGTCGATAGGCCGCACTGCGTGATACGCCTAAGCGCTCTCCCAAAGCTCTCAAACTGATGGCTGAGATACCATCGCTTTCTAGCATCTGCAAGCTTTCTGCTATCAGTGCAGCGCGTAAATCGCCATGATGATAAGTATGTGTTTTATCTGTCATAAACTTATTTTAACTGAGATTTTGTCGATTGTTTTTAAATCTGACTCGGTAAAGCCCCAGACTCAAAAACAAATGCTCGTTAGCAGTATGTTGACAGCGATTACAAGCTTACCTACACTGATGTTGACATAGAATACATCGAGGCACTCATGAGATTAAGCGCTTGGTTATTATGCAGTATTAGTCTGGGCACCACTAACAGCATGGCTGCGGATATTCATCTGTCTCTGACTGGGATGATGGACGCTCAAGGCTTTGTGCAAATTGGGGTTTTCGCCACCGCAGAGAATTTTCCTTATAGCGCAGCGCTGCACAGCCAACGCATCGCCGTCACTGAAACACCCATCACAATGAGCTTTAGTGGCTTAGCCACGGGGCGCTACGCGATAGCGGCTTACCATGATTCTAATAATAATCAGCAATTGGATACGAACTTTTTCGGATTGCCGACGGAACGCTATGGTTTTTCGCAAAATGTTCGTGGTCTATTCGGGCCGCCAGATTTTGAGGCAGCGGCTTTTGAACTACAAAAGCCTCATGAAAAACTCACTATTGACTTGGAGTGATTCAATGAAAACCGATAAAAATCAATATGATGTTATTGTAATAGGTTCTGGAATAGGCGGACTTACTGCGGCGGCATTATTTGCCAAAACTCAAGGCAAACGGGTCTTATTGTTAGAAAAGCATAGCGTGGCAGGAGGATTAACCCACACTTTTAAACGTGCGGGAGGATACGAATGGGATGTCGGTTTGCATTATGTGGGGGGCTTGCGGAGACAAGATTTAGCACGACAAATCTTTGATTTTATTAGTGAAGGTCGTTTGCAATGGCAGGCAATGCCAGATGTCTTTGAACGCTTTGTGTATCCCGGTCTGCAATTTTCTGTCGTCAGTGATCCTCAACGCTATCAGACGGATTTAATCGCAAGATTTCCGGCTGAAAAGTCTGCGATTCAGCAATATTTCCGACATATTCAGGCCGTGAACCAGTGGGCCATCCGGCATTTTTTGCAGTCCGTCAGCCCTGCGTGGATTCGTTATCCTTTGCAATTGACTAATTTAGTATCCCGACAACGGGCGTTACAAACCACACAAAGCTATTTAGATCAATATTTTAACAGCCCCGCTTTAAAAGCTTTACTGGTCTCGCAGTGGGGTGATTATGGCTTGCCGCCGGATCAAAGCGCTTTTGCGATACACGCCATGATTGTGGCGCATTACTGGTATGGCGCTTGGTATCCTAAAGGCGGTTCTAGCCAATTAGCCGCGAGCATTTTACCCACCATTCAAGCGGCGGGCGGGCAATGCTTAACACGCACTGCTGCAACACAGATTTTAGTAGAACAGCAACGTGCGATAGGGGTTGAAACACAGAGCAATGACAAACAAAAACGCAAACAACAGTATTATGCCCCGTTGATTATTTCTAACGTCGGTGCTTATGAAACCTATACACAATGGCTTACGCCTTATGCCTCTCAAAAAAAGATACAACGATTAAAAAATTTGCATCAAAATGACAGTGCCGTGACTTTATACATTGGTTTTAAACGTAGTCCTGAATGTTTAGGTTTTAAAGGTGAGAATCATTGGTTGTATGAGAATTTCAAACATGAATCATCGACCGAATATTTAATCAATGGCAAGGCCAATGGCTGCTACTTATCTTTTCCTTCCTTAAAGCATTCACATCATCAAAAACACACCGCAGAAATCATAGCCTTTGTCTCTTATGACATCTTTCAGAAATGGGAAGCACAAGCTTATCAACAACGCGATGAACACTACCAAGCCTTTAAAGAAAAAATCACCACTGCTTTATTGGCCTTAGTAGAAAAACATTACCCCGGCTTTGGTGCTTTAATTGAAACCACAGAATTATCCACACCCTTAAGCATGGCGCATTTCACTTCTCGGCATACAGGCAGTATGTATGGTATTCCTGCCACGCCTGAACGTTATCGCAGCCAAGATTTAAGCGCCAAAACACCCTTAGCCGGACTTTATTTATCCGGTTCAGATGTTTGTAGCTTAGGTATTGTGGGGGCTTTGATGGGAGGGATGGGCAGTGTGGTCGCAGCGGGACATGCCTTAACGTTGCCCTTGTTGATGCGCCAAATCACGCATCAACACACATCATTAAAGCAATGATTTCAAAGCTATTAAATGCTATTTTTTAGCATCGGTCGCCATAGATTTAATAACAAAATGCCGAGCAGTGAGATAAATATCCCCACAATGCTCACTTTTTGATAAGTAGGTACATTTTCTAAGGTGTAGCGATGCGGTAAGCTCACTTCAACTTCCTGAAAAACGGGCAAATTATCGTAAGTCAAACTGCCTTTCGTGTATAAAAATAAGCGCCGCTCTAAGGGTAAAAACACCGTGCCATATAAGGTATTTTCGGTGAAAATCGACTGATAAGGCGCATGTTGTTGATCCAATAACACCTCTTGAATATCGTTAATACTGGCGGGTTGTTGTGGAGAAAATTGAGCCAGATCGCGGAGTCGATACCAGCGCGTGATGTCGCGGCTATTGCTGCAATTATGCGCCGCACCGCGTGATGCAAAGCAATCCACCGTCGCAATTTGCTCAGGGCGCTGCCATTGCATTTCGACTTGCAAGGGGCTGTCAGCCAAGCGCAAATGCGTATCGCCCTGACGTGATTGTTCTAACACCTGCACCGTGCGGTTATCCCCCATGAACAGGTTATGACTGGTGAAGAATTTTTGAAACACTAAGCCCGGCAGGGTTTGCGTAATGCGGTCATTGTCTTCTAATAACATGCGCAAATGCAGAGCGATGGAATAGCGTTTTTGGCCGTGATCCATGCGGATAATAGGCTGAGCCGAGGGCTGGTAAGCGACAAATAAACCGCTGCTGTTATAGCCCATGAGCACCCCAATAAAACCTGCAAAACCGATATTAATCACGGGTGAATCAGACTGATAGACTGTGATCGCCCGCAAGCGCAACAGTGCTGGATGATTGAACCCATTGAGATTGTAACCCAGCATCGGGCCCGATATGTCTGAGGCCGGTTTTAGCACCCCAAAGCCTACGCCTTCACTGAGCGTTTCGTGCTCCAATAAGATTTGAATCACCCAGAATTCTCGTGCGGATAAATGCCCATCGCCCAATTGGTCTTTGTTCACCTGAGCCAAGCGCTGTGCTAAAACATCAATTTCTTCTCGCAGGCGTTGTGGCACTTGGTTGCGAACTTGATCAGCACGCGCCGCCCAATCTGCCCAGTCATAATCCGCAATGGTATCGGCTAAATATTGATCATAATCACGCTCAAAATAAGGAAATTGTTGCTTAATTTGCTGCGCTAGATGTTTGCCTATTTTTTTCCCATCTTGACTGTGCGCATCCAAATGCAACATGGGAATGGCTTGGGCGGTGTTAAATAAAAACAAATAACTGCAACACAAGCTACAAAAAAGTGTCATGGATTTTAAGAACGACATGAGGGGAGATTCCGTATTTGTGTCAGTGACATTAAGCAGTGATGCTCTAGGTAGGTTGAGTGGTGACTTCCACTGCATGAATCACCAACATAGAGGTGTCTGTTGTAAGAGATGATTCAGCTTTTTGAATATAGTGACTGTAATACCACCAACCCAACAAAGCCAACAATGTTAATACAATAATTTTGATGACAATAAACCAAATGATTTTGTTTTTCATAAATGATGTTTTCCTTAAAGTTCTACCACATTAGAACAATGTGCTGTAGATAAAGACTGTTTTTAATGGATAACACTGATTCTATAGCAAAATGATCTTAGTGGTACAACTCAAGCCATCCGCTTTAAAAGGCAACGCAAAAGGCGCTAAAGGCGCAAAGAACGCCAGCGTTTCAAAACAATGTTTTCCCTCGTTCCCAAGCACCGCTTGGGAATGCTGTCTTGACCGCGTTGCGGTCAGTATCGATAGAGGAATAATATTTCAGTAGTACTGGAACATCGCGGTTAAGACCTGGCGGGTTTTTGAAACCTGCCAGGTCTATCGTATAACTGATTTATTTTCCGGGCAACGCTCTGGGTTCAGTTGATGATACTCACTTAGCCCTGAAAGGGCGCAAAACAGTGCTTTGTTAGCTTTCTTACAAAGCCGCCTATGATGTGCTATAAACACCGCGCACAGAAAACCTAATAGATTGAATATAAAGTATAAATTTCGTGGCATACGGCTTGCTGAAATCACCTCAATACTATCCTTGAGGACAGCACCATGAATACTACGCACCACACCATCACCATTAATGATACCACTCTGCGTGACGGCGAACAGTCCGCAGGCGTGGCCTTTTCCTTAGAAGAAAAACTCGCCATTGCGCAAGCACTCGATGCCCTAGGAGTACCTGAATTAGAAGTCGGCATTCCCGCTATGGGACGCGAAGAACAAGACTCTATTCGTGCTGTTGCTCAAGCAGTAAATAACGCCAACCTCATGGTGTGGTGCCGGATGCACAGCCATGACATCGCCCAATGCCGCGATTTAGGGGTCACTTACGTTGATCTCTCCATCCCTGTATCGGATCAACAAATTCAGAAAAAATTAGGCCGTAGCCGCGATTGGGTGCTGGCACAAATTGGTCGCCACGTCCGTGAAGCGCAAGATTTAGGTTTAGAAGTATGTGTCGGCGGAGAAGATGCTTCCCGTGCCGATACGGAGTTTCTCTGGCAAGTCTTGGAGCACATCGAACAAGCCGGAGCACGGCGTTTTCGCTTTGCCGACACACTCGGCATCATGGAGCCTTTCCAGGTATACGAGACCATGCGCGATTTGCGCAGTATGACGGATTTAGACATTGAGATGCACGCACATGATGATTTAGGATTGGCCACTGCCAACACGCTGGCAGCCGTGCGTGGTGGAGCCACACACGTCAACACCACCGTGCATGGCTTGGGCGAACGCGCAGGCAACGCGCCCTTAGAAGAAGTCGTGATGGGCTTGCGGCGTTTTTACGCACAAGGCGAAGGCATGGATACCCGCTTTTTCCCCGCATTATCGGCTTTAGTCGAAAAAGCCTCCGGGCATCAAATCGGCTGGCATAAAAGCTTGGTCGGGGCGGGCGTGTTTACCCACGAAGCAGGCATTCATGTCGATGGTTTAATGAAAGATCGCCTTAATTATCAAGGCGTAGACCCTGCTGAACTGGGACGAGAACATCAATTTGTGTTGGGCAAACATTCCGGCAGCCATGCCATTGTGCAAGTCTATGCCAGTTTGGGCTTACAATTAACCCAAGAACAAGCCGAAAAATTATTGACAGCCGTGCGGCGTTTTAGCAGCAGCCACAAACGCTCACCAGAACGTGATGATTTACGCCGTTTTTATCGAGACATCAACGGTGAACCCCCGTTAATAACCACAGGACAACAGGTGCAATAATGACTGATGCAGAGGTGATTGAACAACTGCCCACCGACATAGAAAAAAAAATACCTTGGTGGCAACTGCTTAAAGAGGACGTAGCCTGCGTATTCAAACGCGACCCTGCCGCACGCACGCGCCTGGAAGTGATCACCACCTATCCTGGCGTTCATGCGATTTTTCTATATCGCATCGCTCACAGCTTATGGCGGCGCGGTTGGCGTTATTTTCCGCGCTTATTGTCCTATTTAGCGCGGATTTGGACGAGCATTGATATCCATCCTGGAGCCACTATTGGGCGGCGCTTTTTTATCGATCACGGCACGGGCGTAGTGATCGGCGAGACGGCAGAAGTTGGTGATGATGTCACCCTGTATCACGGCGTGACCCTGGGCGGTGTGTCCTGGAATCGCGGCAAGCGCCATCCCACCTTGGGTCATCACGTCGTAGTCGGCGCAGGTGCGAAGATTTTAGGCCCGATAGTGATTGGGGATAAAGCCCGCGTGGGGGCGAATTCCGTCGTAGTCAGTCCGGTACCAGCGGGCAAAACCGTCATAGGCATCCCTGGCAAAGTGGTGAAATCCAATCCCACCGAAGACAGCGAATTACACGATGGCATCGATTTAAACCACCATTTGATTCCCGATCCTGTCGCCGAAGCCATTGCTTGTTTGCTCGACCGCATTCGTTTATTAGAAGAAGCCACCGGCACCTATGGTTGCATTCCCGGCGGCGAAAAACCCGAAGATGAATGTCAAAGCTGCGATGCCAAGCAAGTGTGTGAAAAAAGTTAAGCGTTTAAGGGGGAAATGCGGTTCATCATTCACCTCATCCTACAGAATTAAAAGCATCTCTATCGAATGAAAACATCCAGCCGGATGCCGAGTAGGTGTATAAGAGCCTATACGAAGATGGGATAATCGGCTGCAAACTCGCCCTTTTGGTCAGGTTTTCCGCTTTTTTTCGTTAAATAGCTCGCTATTCGCCTTAAAAAACCGAAAAACCTGCCTCAAAATGGCACATTTTCGCTTCGATTCCCTATCTTCGTATAGGCTCTAAGACCAGGCAGGTTTTTGAAACCTGCCAGGTCTATCGTATCACTGATTTATTTCCTCTATATGCTCATCAAGCGTGCTCGATGCATGGGAACGAGTTAAAACCCGACTTTAATCCATAGGGTTTAAGCCATCATGGGAGAGCCTCCGAACCTCTCCTCCACCAAGAAAACCCCTGCTTTATTTTTATCCTTCATCCACTTATGTCGTTTCCTCAAAAACATCTTTTTTCTCCCTAACCCCCGCTAAAAAAGCAGCGTATAGTGCCTTTCTGATGATGTTTTTTCAGTGGGATAAAGGCTGGTGCAGAAAGGATAAAGCGCATTTTTGCAGCACTGATGTCGCTGTCTATGCCCTGCCCACTCCACATCGTCACCCTTCTACTTTTAACCAAGGAGATATTCATAATGACCTTTTTTATTCTTGGCCTTGTAGGCTATGCCATTTATCGTGCGGTGCTCGGCGGGTTTTATACCGTCAAACCCAATGAACGAGCGGTGATTACCAGCTTTGGTCGTGCTAAGCGACTGGGCGAGGGGTTGGTGGATGCCCCTGAACTATCTGATGATGAGCACGAACGCTATCGTTATCCACAAGTCCAAGCCGTCGGTTCTGGCGGGCCTTATTTCAAATGGCCTTGGCAAACCGTGCATAAAGTCGATGTGGCGACGCAAGCGATGGACATCACTTGGGACCCGACCAAACTGCAAAACACCGTCGATGCGGTGACGAAAGATAATTTAACCACGGGCGTGAATGGACAAATACGCTACCGCGTCAGCGAGCAAAATCTGTATGCCTATTTATTTGGCGTGGACAGCCCTCTGGAACACATCATGGGTTATTTCATTTCGGTGATGCGTGAGCGCGTCGCTACTTTCGTAGACCCCAAAGGACCCAGCTTGATAGATGCTGATGAGATTAAGAAAGATGAAACAGAGGGCACGATAGACCTTTCAGAAGGGGTTTCTATTAATGATTTGCGTAAAAATTTGCCGTTGCTGAATCAATACATGGAAAAACAATGCAATAACACCGCAGGGCGTTACGGTATTGAACTCGACGCGGCTTTGATTACTCAAATTGACCCGCCCACCGAAGTAGATCGTGCTTTATCGTCCATTAACAGCACTCGCAATCAAGTCGCCGCTGACATCAGCACTGCGCGTGCCGATGCTGAGCAACAAATCACTATGAGTAAACGCGCTGTAGATATTGCTTCTAATAATGCGCAGGCGGAAGTAGCTCCGCTGCGAGAATTGGCGATCACGCTCAGCGAAGTGAAAAAAGAAGGGGGCAGTACGGCGTTGAAAGCCTATATCCGCAACATGCGGGTGCCCATGTTAGAACGTGCGCGTCGCATCATTCACAAAGCCAGCTAAAGGAGAGAATTATGGATACTTCAACTATTGTGATGTACACCGCGTTGGGCTGGTTTGCGATACCGCTGCTACTGGGTCTTGCCACCCGTTTTGGTCTTTATGCCATCGTCGATGAATGCGAAGCACAGGTGTTTACGCTGTTTGGCAAAGTGGTGGGCGTATTGGATGAACCGGGTTTACACTTTCCGATTTCGGCCTTTGGTCTCACCGCACTCTTGCTGCCTTTTTTTGGTAAAAAATACCGCGTAAAGACAGCTTTACGCCAACATTATCTGCGTAACCAAATGGTCAATTCTGAAGAAGGCACCCCGATGGGAGTGGGGATTTGGTATGAGACGCAGGTTCATGATCCTGAAGCTTTTTTGTTTAATAATGCCAATCCCGATGGCTCGCTGGAAGCCAATGTCGCCAACGCCACTATTTCGGTGCTGAGCAATTTGGAAATGGACAAAATGCTGGAAGACCGCCACAGCTTAAGCCGCACCGTGCGAGCCACCGTATCGCCGTTATCAGAAAAATGGGGGTATCGTTTAGGCTCGGTGTACATCCGCAAAGTGGCTTTTACTGATCAGCAAATGGTGGATAACATTACTGAAAAAGTGGTGAAACGCCTCGTGCAAGTCACCAGTGCGATGAAGCAAGACGGAGAAAATCGCGTCGGTTTGATCAAAAGCCAAACGGCTTACAAAGTCTCGCAAACTATGGCTGAAGCGTCCACTAAGCGCCCGGAAATTGTCGGTAAAGCGCTCAATGAGATTGCCAAGCAAGATGCCGAAATTTTAGACGCGGTGGTGGAAGTGTTAGAGGTGGAACGCTTGCTGAAATCTGAGGCAGAAATCGAGGTGTTGCCTGCGGATGCGTCTTTGATTGTGTCTTTGTAATCAGATTGTGTGACTCACAAGGTAGGATGGGCAAAGCGATAGCGTGCCCATCATCATTCATCACAGGTTTCCCCCTTAATGAGTGGGCACGCTGCGCTTTGTCCATCTTTGTACCTTGATTCCCATGTTAAAAACATCATTTTTTCATAAGAAAAACTCATCAAAGTAAACTGTAGTGAACGGGGAAGCCGTCCCATCCTGAAGCCCAGAGCTTGTATGTAGAGTGGCGCCCCACCCTCTTCACCTATGCCGTGGAGTATCCGAGGCCTTAAAGCCACTGCTTTCTGAACCGGTCTCTACAAGGATGGTCAGTGACGTGTCAGGGTTGGGATACCGTTTTGATAAACAGGAGACCGTGATGGTTTTTGTCGGGATTGATGTGGGCAGTACAGATGGGGTTGTGGTGACACGCCATAATAGTAAAAGTGGTCAGGCCACCAGGCTAGATAATACGGCAGAAGGTCACCCGTCTTTGCTAGCGCATGGGAAGAAACATTCACCACCGATGCGCATTTGTTTAGAAGCCACCGGTGTGTATCACTTGGATTGAGCCGTCACGCTGCATCATGCTGGGTGAGATGTCATGGTCATCCCTCCTAAGAGCCTATACGAAAACGGGGGCATCGGCTGCAAACCCGCCTTTTTGGTCAGGTTTTCCGCTTTTTTTCATTAAATAGCCCGCTATTCCTCTTAAAAAACCGAAAAACCTGCCTCAAAATAGCAAATTTTCGCTTCGATTCCCCATCTTCGTATAGGCTCTAAAGCGGCGCACCCTTTTGCCAAGGTATTGATGAGTCGTAGTCAAACCGATGCGATAGAGGCTGAAATGTGAGCTCAATATGCCGAGCGTATGGATTTTGTGCCTTGGCAATGCCCTTCGCTTGACGTGTGAGACATCCGTGCGTGTGTACGGCATTTGGAAGAACTGAGTCACCCGCGTACACGTTTGAAAAAACCGCTTCATGCGATGACAAGCCAAGGGTTGACGCCTGGTTATCTGTTGGAAGACCCTGAAGCCGCCATCGTGTGGCTTGAATAACGGATTGAGCACATCAGACAACGTGCCTTGAGTGCCATTGAACAAAACGAAGACCTTAAGAGCCTATACGAAAACGGGATCATCGGCTGCAAACCTGCCTCAAAAGGGCGAATTTTCGCTTCGATTCCCCATCTTCGTATAGGCTCTAAAGTGCGTTATGAAGGGTGATTAAATGTCAAAGGGAGGGCCGATAAAAGTGCTGTGCCAATCTTAGGCGAAGGGTGGGTCTTGCCAGACAATATGAGCGCACGTCAATGGGGGCTCACACAGGACTTGACCCACGACTGTTTGTATCGGGCAGCAGCGTGAATAAGACGCCACGCCTGAATCAAGCGGGAAATCAGCATGTGCGTCGTGCCCGCTGTCCACCGCCCACAACCGCAGTGTTTTATCCTCTGAGCCGCTGACCAGTCGCGTCTCGTCGGGACTAAAAGCAACGCTGTTTATCCCTCCTTGATGCCCGCTGAAGGTGCGCAGCACCTGTCCGCTGTCCACCGCCCACAGCCGTAGCGTTTTATCATCTGAGCCGCTGGCCAGCCGCGCCCCGTCTGGACTAAAGGCGACACTCAAAACCCCTCCTTGATGCCCGCTAAAGGTGTGTAACGCCCACCCGCTGTCCACCGCCCACAGCCGTAGCGTCTTATCCCTTGATCCGCTGACCAGCCGCGTCCCGTCGGGACTAAAAGCGACACTGCTTACCGACCCTTGATGCCCGCTGAAGGTGTGTAGCACCTGCCCGCTGTCCACCGCCCACAGCCGCAGCGTTTGATCATAAGAACCGCTGACCAGCCGCGCCCCGTCGGGACTAAAAGCGACACTGGAAACCGACCATTGATGCCCACTGAAGGTGCGTAACGCCTGCCCGCTGTCCACCGCCCACAGCCGCAGCGTTTTATCATTAGAGCCACTGACCAGCCGCGCTCCGTCGGGACTAAAAGCGACACTGAAAACCCAACTTTGATGCCCACTGAAGGTGCGTAACGCCTGCCCGCTGTCCACCGCCCACAGCCGCAGCGTTTGATCAGAAGAGCCGCTGACCAGCCGCGCTCCGTCGGGACTAAAAGCGACACTGTTTACCCTTCCTTGATGCCCGCTGAAGGTGCGTAACACCTGCCCGCTGTCCACCGCCCACAGCCGCAGCGTTTGATCAGAAGAGCCGCTGACCAGCCGCGTCCCGTCAGGACTAAAAGCGACACTTAAAACCGAGTCTTGATGCCCGCTGAAGGTGCGTAACACCTGCCCGCTGTCCACCGCCCACAGCCGCAGCGTTTCATCAAAAGAGCCGCTGACCAGCCGTGTCCCATCAGGACTAAAAGCAACACTGTTTACCCTGTTTTGATGCCCGCTGAAGGTGCGCAGCATTTGCCCGCTGTCCACTGCCCACAGCCGCAGCGTTTGATCAGAAGAGCCGCTGACCAGCCGCGTTCCATCGGGACTAAAAGCGACACTGTTTACCCAGTCTTGATGCCCGCTGAAGCTGCGTAGCGCCTGTCCGCTGTCCACTGCCCATAGCCGCAGCGTATGATCAAAAGAGCCGCAGGCCAGCCAACGTCCATCAGGACTGTAGGCGACACAAGTGATCGTGCCTAAATCATGATTTAAGGATAAGGATAACGGTAGGGAAGGCAATTTCAACACCGCGCCAAACAAAGGATCAGCGGGGGTTAAGGCGGGTTCAAATTGTTCTACTTGTGGCAGTTGGGTGTGCTGTAGTTGTGCGCCCAGCAGCTTGGCGGCGTGTAGACAGGTGGCAGACAAGTCAGCCGCTTGTAGATTCGCCCCCGAAAAACGTGCGCCAAAGGCATGGCAATGACTGAGATCAGCGTGGCTGAGATCGGCATGGAGGAAATCGGTTCTAAACAGGTGTGCGCCGTGGAAATTAGCCTGCGATAGCTGGGCATGGGAAAAACGGGCTTGGCTGAGATTGGCACCACGAAAGTCAGCATGAGCCAAGTCTTGACCAGAGAAATTTTGTCCGCTGAGATTAAAACCCGCTAATTGCACATGTTGTAGGCGATGCTGTCCGCGTTGGCTGTCGGGTAAACGTTGCCATAGCAATAAGGCGTTTTTCTTTGCTGTCTCAATGGCTTGGGCATCGCCGATCACGGCTATTGCCCAGCGCTGCGCCGCCTCGCAACCCGCCAGGTCTTTGAAGAAATCCGCCATTAACGGCGACAACTCGCGGCAGGCTAATAGCGTGGCTTGGCAAGCTTGTTGGCTGTCCCAGCTTTGCGCCTGTTGTGCGGCGGCATCGGCTAGCAGCCATTCCATCACGGATTGATGAATGAAACCAAACTGGCCTTCGGCATCGCGGATCAATAAAGTGCCGGAGCCGATTTGCTGGGTGGCGATATGCACGTCCAGTAATAATGCCAAGCTGTTGCGCACCGTCTCGGTCATCGCTTCGACATTGATGGTGGCATCGGTCTGCTCCCACAAAGCCAGGGCTAATTGTGTCACCGCCTGCCAGCGTTGTTCGACTTTGATCTCGTCTTTGAAACCTTGTTTTGCTCGCGCATCTTCGCCGTCTAACCAGGTGCCGAGCAAGGTGCGATACAAGTCAGCCGCCGTGATGTTGCCTTCGCGTGCCTGCGCGGCGCGTAAATCGGCTTCTGGCAATTCGGCAATAAAACTCAGCATCCGAGGATTGCTGGATAAGCCCATGAGATCATGCACTTCTTCAATCAAAGCCAGTCGCTCCGCTGCTTGTTGCTCATCGCCGATTTTTTTCTGCAAGAACTCGGCGATTTGCTGGCGCTCGAAACGCTGCAAAAACACGATACGGCGGCTGTTAATGCTTTCCGCCCGATCCCACAGCCGTTCTTTCACTTGGCGATCAGAAATAAAATGCTGACTGCGCGAAGTGACTAAAATCTTGGCGTACTCGCCTTGTGCGGCATTCAGCAAAGTATCGAAGTGCTCCACCGCTTTGTCATACGTCACCCGCAAGGCCAGCTCGTCATAACCATCGAATAATAAGGCGACTTTGCCTTGATCCAGCATGTAACGGAACTTTTCAGGGTCGAAAGCCATTTTCTGCGCCGCCAATTGTTGCGCCAGCAACATATCGACTTGATGGCTTTTTTCTAGCCGCCGTAAATCGAGAAAAATCGGAATTAAAGCGGTGTTTTCTTCGCCCATCCGCCGCGCCAATTCGCGCAGCAAGAAGGTTTTGCCGGTGCCGAATTCTCCAAGAATCAACATGAATTGACTGCGCGGCTCATCCAGCCAAGCCCGCACCGTGGCATAGGCATCGTCATAGATGATTTGTTCATTGCCCTGCTGATACAACAGCGATTGGGTGACATACAACTGTGGTGGGTACACCGTATTGCCCGTCAATTGTTGGGTTTGGTGCTGCACATAAGCGGAAAAATCCAACAAGCCTTGGTAATCGAGATAGCTGATTAAACGAATACGCGCTTTGATCGCTTGTTGTTGTAGCGCTTCATCGGGCTTATCGCCGAAGTAAATTAGCTCGGCAATGGTGCTTGTGCCGTATAAGCGATCACGCAGTTGGAGGCAGGGTTGTAATTGAGAAGGGCTGAGATGTTCTAGCGCAAAGCGTGGGAATTCTTCAACGATACCTGCGCTGTCTTTGCAGACCTGTAAATAGGGGAGCGGCTTTTCGCGGCGTTCTAAGCTTTCGCCCGGTTCGCGGCGTAGCTCGGCAATGCGCAGAACGCGGGCTAGGAAGTCTTGTTTGTGTTCACGTTCAAAATCAATGGTTTTGTGGGGTTTGAACTCTACGGGGTCTTTTTTTTTAAAATCAGTTGGATAGTTTGGTTGACTTGAGTGGCGGGGATGGTCACGACTGCGGTCAGTTCGTCCTTATCCGCCCGAATCGTCCATTCTGACTGAGCATTGACATGGATTTCAAAAACACCATTTTCACGGGTTTGTTGCTTGCCTAAAGTGAGTCCATCGACAGCGATATTCGCCCCTTCGATATAGTGTCCCGCCTCATCTAAGGTGTTGCCGCGTAAAGTGAGAGCTTGTTTAGGCGTGATGTTTTTGCGATAAACGAATTGTAGAAGCCAAAAACTGATCATAAATCCCGCAAAGCCGCCGCCTATATTAATCTTTAGACCATCAATATCACCTTCAGCCTCTGCTCCGCTGCCAGGTAAAAGCTTGAATATGAGAACGGCCACCACTGCACTGAGTATGAAAAAACCAGCATAAACCAGTGCCATTTTAATCTTGCTTTGGATGTCCATATGTTCTCTTTCTCTTATCTTTTGGTATTGGAGTGGTCGGCATTTTACCCATCATCCGCATGATATTGAATGATGGGCCATGCCGTGCTCATTGTGGTTGATCAATCATTTCTATCAGCGACTTCTACAGCACTGCCATCACCGTCTATGCATTGAATAGATAATGCGCACCGATGCCGGCGATATAGCCCAGCATAATGACGGGTGTCCATTTCAAATGGGAGAAAAAGGTGTATTGCCCTTGTGATTGCCCCATCAGTGCGACACCTGCGGCAGAACCGATGGATAGCATAGAACCCCCCACTCCTGCGGTAAATGTCACTAACAGCCATTGAAATAAGTCCATTTCAGGGTCCATACGTAATACCGCAAACATCACGGGGATGTTATCAACAATCGCAGACAATACACCGACGATGATATTGGCTGACGTTGCGCCTAAAGTGTCATACATAATATGGGATACAAAAGCGAGATAACCGATATAGCCTAAACCACCGACGCAGAACACGATCCCGAAGAAGAACAGCAAGGTATCCCATTCAGCTCGCTCTACTTTGGCATAGATATTAAATTCGCTTTTAGTCAGTTCGCTTTGCTCTCCCGTTGATTTAAGGTAGTAACCGAAAAACATCAGCAATGACAAGCCCGCCATCATGCCCATAAAAGGGGGTAGGTTTAAAAATTGTTTAAAACTGATGGCTAACGCGATAGTGACAACAAACAGAAAGGTGATGCGAGTTGCTCCCCGTTTAGCGGTGACTTTTTCATTATGCTCAATCGCAGGGGGCGCACCGTCTGGGATAAAAAAATGCATAATAACGGCGGGCACTAAATAATTGACTAACGCCGGAATAAATAAGACAAAAAATTCAGTGAAATGAACTTTGTTCGCCTGCCATACCATCAGCGTCGTAATGTCGCCGAAAGGACTAAAAGCCCCGCCTGCATTGGCGGCAACGACGATAGAGACAAAACTAATAGCGATAAAGCGTGGACTATTTGCACCCACCGCCATCACCACCGCGCCAATCAGTAAAGCAGTGGTCAAGTTATCGGCTATCGGCGAGATAAAAAACGCCAGAATGCCGCTAATCCAAAACAATTTGCGGTAGCTGTAATGATGATTAAGCAACCAAACACGCAGCACATCAAATACACCGCGCTCCGTCATGGCGTTGATGTAAGTCATCGCTGTCAGCAAAAACAAAAATAAAGCCGCATATTCCGCCAGGTTATGACTCAAAACATTATTAAGGGTTTCGGTATCCACACCTTCTTGATTGGCTAATAGCGCAACGATCACCCAGATAACGGCGGCCCCTAATATCACCGGTTTGGATTTGCGCATATGGGTGAATTCTTCCAACATCACGACCCCATAGGCAATGACAAATACCACTAATGCCAATATGCCCAGTAGAGAGCTTGTCATTTGCAGGTTATCAATGCCTTCGCTGGCTAGAGCAGGCAGGGGCATCAAGCCCAGCAAGGCCAATAGCGGTAATAGGTAAACAAATACAGCACGATGTGGTTTAGGCTTATGTGGGCATACAAAATAAGATGTTACTGTCATGAATTGAGAGTCCTTGTTATTAATAGACTTGTCCAGGCTTAAGAGCCTATACGAAGATGGGGAATCGAAGCGAAAATTCGCCATTTTGAGGCAGGTTTTTCGGTTTTTTAAGGCGAATAGCGGGCTATTTAACGAAA